>JBBIJB010000031.1:0-23175 GCA_037446215.1 Armatimonadota bacterium | reverse complement strand
CGGCCTCGGGCTGCTGCACCTGGACCTGCGCGGGGCGAGCTCGGTGGAGGAGGCCGCCGCGTTGGTCTCCTCAGCGGCCCGCGGCGCACCGCCGGAGGGCCGCGAGGGCTGGGTGCTCGGCGGGGGCTGGGACAAGAACATCTGGGCGGAGGGCCGGTTTCCTACGCGCCATGACCTCGACCCGGCAGCGGGCGGTCGGCCCGCCGCGCTGACGAGCAAGGACGGGCACCTCCTATGGGTGAACACCGCCGCGCTCCAGGCGGCCGGCATTACGAGGGAGACGCCCGACCCCCCCGGTGGAGTCATCGGTCGGGATAGCGCGGGCGAGCCGGACGGGATCCTCAGGGAGACGGCGACGGCCCTGGTCAGGCGGGCAGTCCCTCCACCCGGGCCAGAGGCGCTCGATCGCGCCACCCTCGCCGCCTGTGCCGATCTCCATCGCCTCGGCATCACCGGAGTGCACGCCTTCACGGGCACGACGGCCAGCGGCCCGGACCATCTCGCGCCCCTCCAGCGCCTTCACCTCAGGGGCGAGCTCTCGCTGCGAACCGTGGCGTCTATTCCGGACTCGAGCATCGAGGCCGCCGCACATGCGGGCCTGAGGACGGGATTCGGCGACGAGATGCTGCGCGTCGGACCGGTCAAGATCTTCGCAGATGGAACACTGGGATCGCAGACCGCGAGCATGCTCGCGCCCTTCGAGGGGGAGGCGGGCGGCCGCGGCATCCGCCTCCGGGAGCCCGAGGAGATGAGGCGGCTGGTCGGGGCCGCGGTGCAGTCAGGGCTGTGGATAGCGATCCACGCCATCGGGGACCGCGCCAACCGTGAGGCGCTCGACGCGCTCGAGCCGCACCTGGAGGCCTCCAGGCGCGCCGGTGCCCGCCACAGGGTGGAGCACGTCCAGCTGCTCCACGAAGAGGACCTCTCCCGCCTGGCGGCGCTCGGCGTGACCGCGTCCATGCAGCCGATCCACGCCACCTCCGATCGCGACATCGCCGACCGGTACTGGGGAGGCAGGGCGCGGCTCGCCTATGCCTGGCGCTCGCTCGCGGACTCGGGCGCCCTGATCGCCTTCGGTTCGGACGCCCCGGTGGAGACGGCCGATCCCTGGGCGGGCCTGCACGCGGCGACCACGAGGATGCGGGGTGAGGAGCCGGGCCGCCCGGCATGGTATCCCGAGCAGCGCCTCACCCTCGCCGAGGCCTTCCGCGCCTACACCTCGGGCGCGGCCCTGGCCGCGGGGACCGAGGCCTGGCAGGGCTCGCTGGGCACGGGGATGCTGGCGGATTTCATCGTGCTCGACCGGGATCCGTACGCGGTCGGGCCCGGAGGTCTACGCGACGTGCGCGTGCACGCGACCTTCGTCGGCGGCCGGACGGTTCACGCCTCCGGCCCGCTGGAGGGCCTGTAGCCCGCCTGCCGTGTGCGGTCAGGCGCTCTCTGCGTTGAAGGGTGCGGCGAGGTCGCTAGGTGTGGAGAGGCGACTGGGTCTCCGCCTCGTCCTCGGGCGTGATGAAGGCGTTGCCGCGAGGCACGGCGCGGTGCCCGCAGATCGGGCACTCGTACCACACATGCTCGGGCAGGTGGAGATGGTATCGAAGGTCCATGACCGCCTCGCAGTATGGACAGCAGAGCTCTTCCTGTGACATCGACGGGCTACCTCCATGCCCTTCGGCGGTCGGCTTCGGCCCAAGCACCCCTACTTCCTGCCTGGGCCCCGTCGCGGGCATATCGGCTGCCCGCGGGCCGTTCCTAGGGGTGCGGCCGGGCCTATCGGCCAAAGCCGCGCCTGACACCATCAGGAGGTGAGTTCCGAATGGCATATCCGAAGTACGAGGCGAAGAAGTTCCACGCGTTCGAAGTCGAGTTGGACGGGATCTCTAAGAAGACCATGGAAGAGCACTACAAGCTCTACAGCGGCTACGTCGCGAAGGCGAACGAGATCCACGAGAAGCTGGCGGCGCTGGACAAGGATCCGGCCAAGGCGAACCCCACCTACTCCGAGATCCGAGAGCTCAAGGTGGAGCTCTCCAGGGCGATCGGAGGTGTCAAGCACCACGAGCTCTACTTCTCGCACCTGGGAGGCAAGGGGGGCAAGCCATCCGGTAAGTTGCTGGAGATGATCGAGCGCGACTTCGGCAGCTTCGAGGAGTGGCAGCGCGACCTGAAGGCGACCGCGATCGCCGCCAGGGGCTGGGCCTGGACCGCCTACGACTGGAACACGATGCGGCTGTTCAACTACATCGGCGACGAGCAGAACACCTATCCGGTGTGGAACGCGTCCGCAATCATCGCGCTCGACGTCTTCGAGCACGCCTACTACCTGGACTACCAGACGGGAAAGGCGGCCTACATCGACGCCTTCTTCCGCAACCTCGACTGGTCTCCCGTGGAGGAGATGGCGAAGGTCTTCCCGGAGTAAACCCGGGGCGGGCTCTACGCCGTCACAGGAGTGGTGAGGGATGGCGGCGCCAGACGCTGAGGACCGCGAGCTGATCGAGGCCTTCACGCTCGGTGAGGAGAGCGCCTTCACCGCGCTCGTCATCAAGTACCGGGAGGGCGTATACAGGATCGCCCGCCGGATGCTGGGTAACCATGAGGACGCCGCGGACGTTGCGCAGGAGGTGTTCATCAGGGCCCACCGGGCGCTTCATAGGTTCGACGGCCGTTCCCAGCTCTACACCTGGCTCTACCGCATCGCGGTCAACCTCTGCCTCGACGCCAGGGCCCGGTCCGTGCGGCTTCCGGTTGCCGACCTCGAGGAGGGTAGGCACGAGCAGGCGCCGGGCCCCGGCACAGAGGAGGCCTTCGAGGGCCGGGAGGCGGGAAGGGCCGTGGTCCGCGCGGTCTCCGCGCTCCCGCCTCGCCAGCGGGCGATGGTGGCTCTCCGCCTCTATCAGGACATGCCCTACCAGGAGATCGCGCGGATCATGGGATGCTCGGAAGGAACGGTGAAGGCCACCATGTTCGCCGCTCTTCGTAAGCTCAGGGGCGCACTGATAGAGGAGGGAGTGCTCGCGCCGTGACCGGAAGCTGCCAGGAGACCCTGGACCGCCTCGTCGAGGCCGCGACCGGATCGCTCCCGCCAGGGGAGAGGGCCTGGATAGCGGGCCACCTGGCGGTGTGCGACAGCTGCCGGCAGGAGGCCGCCGGGATCGAGGAGCTAGCCGCCCTCCTGCGGGACGAGGGGAGGGTGATCGTTCCGCCGGGCTTCTGGCCGGGGTTCATGAGAAGGCTCGGCGAGCGGATAGCCTCGGACCGCCCCCCTCTGGCATCGCGCGCCCTCAGGTGGCTGGCTTCTCCACTGCACGCGCTCGGAACGGCCGCGCTGACCGCGGGAGCGGTTTTTGCCGTCATGCTGGCGGTGCGCACCGTTCCCCTGCCGCCTCAGCCGTACCTGGTCGACGCTCGGGCCCGAGGGCTCGTCACCCAGGCCATGGCGGAGACGCTGCCGTCGCTGGGCGAGCTGCTCGAGACCTGGCGCGCCGGGCTTCCCGCGGGCTCGGACGCGCCCGCCGAGCAGGTGCGGCGGTGAGAGCGCTTCCGGCGCGCACGGTCGCGCTGGGCCTGCTGGTCGCGGCAGTTGCGCTAGTCGTTCCGGCCGCCGGCCAGGAGCCGTCGCCCACGCCCCGCGGCGGCAGGGTTATCGAGGCGCTGCTCATCTGGCGGCTCGTGGACGAACTAGACCTGAGCGAGGCCCAGATCGCGCGGGTCTTCCCCGTGATGAAGGCCCTGAAGGGGATCCGTATAGAGATGGGGCGGCGCGCGCCACGCCTGATGCGCGAGATCCGCCACCTCTCGGCCCAACAGCCCCGCGACGAGGAGCTGATTCGCGCGAAGGTGAGCGAGCTCAACGCCCTGCGCGCGGATGCGGAGGCCAAGCGGCGCGGGCAGCTACAGGCGATCGGGGCGATCCTCACCCCGGAGCAGATGGCCAAGTTCGCGATAATCCAGGAGACCTTCGAGCACGACACCCTGCGGCTCCTGGAGGAGATCCGCCGCATAGCCGAGGGTCAGACGCCCCGGCGCTGAGCCGCTGAGCCGCGTCCGCCTAGGCCGGCCTGAAGTGCCGGATGTCCAGGATCGATCCGATCCGCTCGCCGGCCGGCCTGAAGACCGGCTCGACCCGCAGCCCTGCCCCAGCCTCCCCGGGAGAGGCGCCCTCCAGGTAGTGGAGAAGGACCGTGCCCGCGCCGTCCAGCTTGACCAGCGCCAGTAGGCGCGGCTGTGCGAGCCGGGAGCCGTCGAGGTCCACGTGGAGCAGGGTGATCGCCTCGACCGTTCCCTGGGGTCCGACCGCCTTCCACTCGGTCAGCCCGTCGAAGCACCTCTCGCAGAAGATCCTGCCCGGAACGTAGGTCACGCCGCAGCGGGCGCAGGGGGTTCCCAGGATCTGTCCCTCGTCCTTGATCGCGCGGAAGAACCGCTCCAGCGCCACTCCGAAGCTGTAGCGGTTGGCAACCGGCATCTCGCCCTGCCAGGAGCGGAGCCGGTCGGTGCGCAGGACTGGTTCCAGCGGCATGGCTAACCTCCGTCCAGGGGCTTGAAGTAGCGGATGTCGGTAATAGCTCCCTCGCGTTCCTCCGAAGGCTTCCAGACGGCCCGCACCCGGAGCCCTATGCGGATCTCCTGTGGGTCTACCTCGCCCAACAGATGCAGGATGCCGGCAGGCGGGGAGGTTCCGTCTATGTCTATGACCGCGGGCAGCAGGGGATCGGTTATCCTCCTGACGTCCCAGGTGACGTAGCAGAGCGAGAAGGTGTTGACCGTGCCCGCGTCGGCCAGCGGCACGAACTCGCCCATCGGACCGAAGCAGCACTCGCAGAACGATCTCGGCGGCACCACCGTGCGCTCGCAGCGGCCGCACCTGACCCCGACCATTCGGCCTTCCTTCAGCCCTTGCAGGTAGCGGCCTATCGCGGGGCCCGCGTCCCAGGAGTAGTGAGCCCGCAGGCGGTCGTGGACCGACAGGACCCTGCCGGACTCGAAGTCGCCTTCGCCTAGCGCGGTGCCGGGAAACGAAGAGATCCGCTCGGTCATCTCACGCCGCTCCTCTCCTATGAAGGCCTCTCGGTCCCGAGGATCACGACCGTGCCCACCTGCATCAGGTCGCCCCACGCCTGCGCCAGGCCTCGCTCCGGCTTGCCGGGCACCTGGCGCCTGCCGGCCTCCCCGCGAAGCTGCCAGAACAGCTCGGCCACCTTCATTAGGCCTGCGGCGGAGATCGGGTTGCCCACGCCGAGCAGCCCGCCCGAGGGGCAGACGGGCATTGCGCCGTCCCTCGCCGTTATCCCCTGGGCCGTGATCTCGGGGGCCTTGCCGCGGTCGGCCAGCAGCAGCCCCTCCAGGTGGTGCAGCTCCTTGTAGTCGAACGGGTCATAGGGCTCGACGATATGGATCTCCTTGCGCGGCTCCCGGACCCCCGCCATCTCGTAGGCCATGCGGGCCGCGCGCTCGACGTACTCGGGGTAGGCCAGGTCGCGGTTGGTCCAGTACGCCGTGTCGAGGTTCCAGCCGACCCCCTGCACCCAGACAGGCTTGTCGGTGACCCGCGCGGCGACCTCCTCGGAGGCAAGGACCAGCGCTGCGGCGCCGTCGCTGACCGGGCTCACGTCCAGGCGCTGCACGGGATAGGCGAGGACCTCCGAGTTCAACACGTCATCCACGGTTATTTCGGCCTGGCCAAGCATCGAGCACGGGTGGTCGGCCGCGTTGCGCTTGTTCTTGACGGCTACCTGCGCGACGTCGCGCTTGGAGATCCCGTAGGTCTGCATGTAGCGGTTCATCTCCAGCGCGAAGATCCACAGCAGGTTGGGTTGCAGCGGCCGCTCGGTCGTGTGGTCGAAGATCGTGAGGAACGCGGCCTGGGCGTGGGGGTAGAAGCTCGACATCTTCTCCTCGGCGACGACGAGCACAACGTCGAAGAGGCCGCTGGCCACGTGGTACCAGCCCTGAGGCGCGGCGAATACGCCGGTCCCGCCGCCCACGAACGAGCGCATCACCGGCTTTCCCCAGGCGCCCGAGCCGTCGGCGAGATACTCGCCCTTCATGTGGATGCCGTCGAAGGCGTCCGGCGCGCTCCCTATGCAGACGGCGTCCACCTCGTTCAGCGTGAGCCCGCAGGACTCCAGCGCCATCCCGGCGGCCTGCCACGAGAGCTCCTTGGGCGTCTCCATGGCGCGGCGGACGAACCGGGTCATGCCCGCGCCTACGACGGCTACCCGACGCATGCTCATGATTCCCTCCTGCCCGCCTCGCTGCTGAATACCGCCACGGCGCCGCTGGTCGTGGGCAGACCGCGCCAGGACTGCGCAACCCCCACGGAGACCCCCTCGAGCTGGCGGGAGCCAGCCTCGCCGCGCAACTGCAGGACGACTTCCAGGGCCCTGGCGAGGCCGCCCGCCTCGAGGAGGTCTCCCACGCCGAGGCTCCCTCCGGAGACGTTGACCGGGAGCCTGCCGCCGAACGCGGTCTCTCCCGAGGCCGTGAGGGCCCCCGCCGCTCCGCTGTCGCACAAGCCGAGGGCCTCGAGGTGCTGGAGCTCCTTGAAGGCGAAGGTGTCGTCCACCTCGGCGAACTGGATCTCCCTGCGCGGGTCGGCCATCCCGGCCATCCTGTAGGCCCTGGCCGCTGCGCGTTCCGCGTAGGCGGCCCGGGCCCACTGGCGGCTCTCGAGGGAGGGGCTGTCGTTCGCCCAACCGATCCCGCGGATCCAGATCGGCCGCCGGGACAGTCGCAGCGCGCTCTTCGCGTCTGCCAGGACCATCGCTATGGCACCGTCGGCATGGTCGCTGATCTCCAGGCGCGAGAGCGGCGAAGCCACCACCTCGGAGGCCATCACCTCCTCGGCCCGCAGCTCTGCACCGTAGGCGGAGGACGGGTTGCGGAGCGCGTTGCGCCTGTTCTTCGTTACCACCGCCGCGCACTGCTCTCTGGTCGCACCGGTGCGGCGCATGTACGCGTCGGCCTCGAGCGCCGCCACCGCCACCGGGTGGAATCCGAGCGGCCTGTTGACGACAGGGTCCAGAGCGTAGGCCGTGATGCTGGGAAGGGTGAGGATGTTGCTGGCCTTGCTGTGTCCCTCGACGACGGCTATGCGAAACCTGCCGGTGAGGATCTGCATCGCGGCCGCGGCCAGCCCGTGCAGGCCGTCGCCCGAGATCGTGTGCACGGGCCTCTGCGCTCCTCCTAGCTGGTCGGGCACGTACTCGTCGAAGATGCTGGTGCCTTCGTGGAAGTCCTCGGAGACGGTCACGAAGGTGTCCACGTCCTTGCGCGGATCAACGCCGGCGTCGGCGTAGGCGCGTCGTGCCGCCTCGTACATCAGCTCCTTGTAGGAAGCCTCGGGCGTTACCGGCCTGAAGCCTGTCCACCCGACCCCTACGATCGCAACGCAGGTGCTCATCAGGCCCTCCCTGTGCGTCGGTTACGGCTGGGCGGGATGAGAAAGGGCGGCGGTCGTCTTGCACCCGCCGCCCATCGCTAGTCTCCTCCCGGTCGTTGGCCGCGGCCGGGAGGGCGAGCTGTCGAGGCGTGTAGCACGGTGGTTACTTCCCCTGAGCCGACGCTATCCCCTGCCGGCAGCCGCGGAATAGCCTGGTGAGGCCGGACGTTCTGAACGTGCGGGGTAGAGCGAGGTGGGCGATGGCTTACTTGAATGAGCAGGACGCCGCGTTCGTCAGGAAGCGGCTGGAGGCCGAGATGGAAGGCCCGGTGAGGCTGGTCTTCTTCGCGCCTGCCGCGGGAGGGCTGAGCCTGCCCGGCGAGGACGCGGCGCTCTCCGAGTACGCCCGCCGGATCCTCGAGGAGGTCGTAGCCCTCAGTGACCGCGTGACATTGGAGGAGCACAGCCTGGCCTCGGAGGGCGAGGTCGCCGAGGCGTTTGGGATCCAGCGGGCGCCCGCAACGGCGATCGTCGGCGCCGAGGACTACGGCATCCGCCTCTACGGGATACCCGCGGGCTACGAGTTCGTGACGCTGCTCGATCTCGTGGTCGATGCCTCGAAGGGAAGGGCGCCTCTCTCCGAGGAGACGGTGAACACGCTGCGCGGGCTCGCCGCGGACGCCCACATCCAGGTGTTCGTCACACCCACCTGACCCCACTGCCCGCGGGCGGCCAGGCTGGCCGCCGACATGGCGATCGCCTCGGCCCGCGTGAGGGCCGACATCGTCGGGGCGAGCGAGTTTCCCGACGTTGCACGGCGCTACGGCGTCTACGCGGTACCGAAGACGGTGATCAACGAGCGGCATGAGGTGACGGGCGCGGTACCCGAGCAAGTCCTCGCCGAGGCAGTGGCCTCGGCCGCCGGCGAGGTCGGGCTGACCGAGCCTCCGCTACCTTGACGCCCGCAACTCTGATACCATGACACTCGTGGCGCCCTCAGCCCCGGACATCGTGGTGACCGGCCTGGGAGCAGTTACACCGGTCGGCCTCTCCGCCGCGGAGACCTGGCAGTCGCTGTGCGCCGGGAGGTCCGGCGTCGGCCGGATCACGCAGTTCGACGCCTCCCTGCTCTCCGTCCAGATCGCGGCCGAGGTTCGCGACTTCGACCCCACGCCCTACATCGACCCCAAGATGGCGGGTCGGCTGGAGCGGTTCACCCAGTTCGCGGCCGCGGCCGCCTCCCAGGCCCTCGCCGACTCCGGACTCGAGATGGACGAGTCGAACCGCGAGCGGATCGGTGTCGTTATGAACACCGGGGGGGGCGGGGTGGGCCTGGTGGAGCGCGAGACCACGCTGATGGGCGAGCGCGGCCCACGCCGCGTGAGCCCGCTGTTCGTGCCCATGATGATGCCCAACATAGGGGCATGCCAGGTCTCGATATCGCACGGCCTGCGGGGACCGGTCATCACCTCCACGGCGGCATGCGCCGCCGGCGTGCTGGCCCTCGTGGATGCTGTGAGGCTGATACGCGAAGGAGAGGCGGACGCGGTGGTTGCCGGAGGGACCGAGTCGGCGATCACGCCCCTTGCGCTGGCCGGGATGGCCAACATGCGGGCGCTGTCGCGCCGCAACGACGAGCCCGAGCGGGCGAGCCGGCCCTTCGACGCCGACCGCGACGGCTTCGTCTTCGGCGAGGGATCGGCGGCGTTCGTGCTGGAGCGGCGGGCCCACGCGGAGGCCAGGGGCGCGCGCATCTACGCGGCGGCGCTCGGGGGAGCGATCACCGGGGACGGTTACCACATCACCGCGCCCGATCCCGAGGGCAGGGGTGCTGCCAGGGCGATCAGCCGGGCGCTCGCCCGGGCCGGGCTCACCCCGGCGGACATCGACTACATCTGCGCGCATGCCACCGCCACGCCGATAGGCGACGTCGCCGAGGCGCGGGCGATCCGGCAGGCGTTTGGGCCGGAGGCAGATCGCGTGGCGGTGAGCTCGCCCAAGTCGATGGTCGGGCACCTGATGGGCGCGGCCGGCGCGGTCAGCGCACTCTCGGCGGTAATGGCGATCAGCGAGGGCGTGATTCCCCCGACGATCAACCTGGAGAGACAGGATCCCGAGTGCGACGTCGACTGCGTGCCCAACGTTGCGCGGCACTCGGACGTCAGGGCGGCGATCGCGAACGGGTTTGGCTTCGGAGGCCAGAACATCGTGGCGGTCTTCTCCCGCCCCTGACCCCCATACAAGACAGGGTTTCCAGATGACCGGCGCCAGTGGGCGAGTCGAACTCACGATCTCGGGCATGGACTGCGCCGACTGCGCGCTCACGATCAGTCGAGCGCTCGGGAAGGTCCCGGGAGTCGAGCACGCCGGTGTCTCGTTCGGGACCGAGAGGGCGAGCGTGTTCTACGACCCGGCCAAGGTCTCTCCCAGCAGGATCGTTCGGGCAGTGATGGACCTCGGATACGATGTCCGCGCGCAGCGGGCCGCCCGCACGGCCACGCCGGGCTCCGAGATCGTCACCGGCGCGTTCGTTGCGCTCGTGGCCGCTGCCGTGCTGGGAGGGCTTGCGGCGGAGCGGCTGGGTCTACTCGACGCCGCGGCGGGCCTCGTTCCTCCACCCCTGGCGACCGCCGCGGTCCTCGTGGGAGGGTTCCCGGTCTTCCGCAGGGCGCTGCTCGCGCTGCGGGCCGGCACCATCACTCCGCACGCGCTGATGATGCTGGGCGTTGCGGGCGCGCTCGCGATATCCGAGTACGGGGCGGCGGCGGTCATCGTCTTCTTCATGCGCTTCGCCGACTTCCTCGACGCCTACACCTCGGGTCGCGCACGGCAGGCGATACGGGAGCTGGTCGCGCTGCAGCCGCCTATAGCGCGGATCGTACGGGAAGGCCTCGAGGAGGAGGTCCCCGCTGAGCGGCTCGCGCCCGGCGATCTCTTCATGGTGAAGCCCGGCGAGCGGGTTCCCGCCGACGGCGTCGTCGTCTCCGGCCGCGCCTCGATGAACCAGGCCCCGATCACCGGGGAGTCGGTGCCGGTCGAGCGGAGGGAGGGTCAGCGGCTCCTCGCGGCGACGGTGAACCTCGACGGCGTGCTCCTGGTCAGGGCCGAGCACGTCGGGTCCGACTCGACCTACGGGAGGATCGTGCGCCTGGTCGAGGAGGCCGAGGCCGAGAAGAGCGGCGCCCAGCGCCTGGCGGACCGCGTGACGGCGTACTACGCCCCCGTGGTCACGACGCTGGCCGCCGCCACGTGGCTAGTAGGTGGCTCACCGCAGGCTGCCGTCGCGGTCCTGGTGGTCTCCTGCTCCTGCGGCATCGCCCTGGCCACCCCCGTCGCGGTGATCGCGGCGGTGGGCCGCGCTGCCAGGGCCGGCGTGCTGATCAAGGGCGGGCGCGCGCTCGAGGCCCTGGCGAGAGCCGACGTCGTGCTGCTCGACAAGACCGGGACCGTGACCCTGGGCAGGCCCCTGGTGACAGGGGTCTATCCCGCGCAGGGGATCGCCCGAGAAGAGGTGCTCAGGCTCGCCGCGCGGGCCGAGCGCTACTCCGAGCACCCGGTCGCGGCCGCGATCGTGGCGGCGTCGCGGGCAGGCGCACACCACGGTCACGACGCGGATCCTCCTTCCCTGGCCGCGGATGTAGAGATCACCCCGGGGCAGGGAGTCGTGCTCCGAGATCCCTCCGGCGCGATCACGGTCGGCAGCCGGCGCTTCCTGGAGGGGCGCGGGCTCGCGGTCGGGGCAGACCTCGAGGCGGGGACCGGTGAAGCCGGGCCGCTCGAGCAGACCGTCGTCTACGTGGCGAACGACGGCGCGATACTTGGCGCGATCACGGTCGCGGACGCGCCCAGGCCCGAGGTGCCGGGGGCACTGGCCACGCTCCGCACGATGGGTCTAGGCGACGTGACCGTGCTCACCGGGGACTCGGAGCGCGCGGCCGAAGGCATCGCGCGGCCGCTGGGTGTCGCCTTCCGCGCCCAGATGCTGCCCGGGGACAAGATCGGGGAGGTTCGCAGGCTGCAGGCCGAGGGCCGCACGGTCGCGATGGTGGGAGACGGGATCAACGACGCGCCCGCTCTCGCCCAGGCCGACGTTGGGATCGCGATGGGCGCGGCCACCTCAGCGGCGCTGGAGGCCGCGGATGTGGCGATAATGGAGAACGACTGGCACCTGGTTCCCGAGGCGTTCCGCATGGGCCGGGAAGCGTTCGGCGTCATCCGCCAGAACCTGTACGGCACCGTGGCCTACAACGTGGTGGGGGCATCGCTCGCCGCCGCCGGCCTCCTGCCGCCGATATTCGCGGCAGCGGCGCAGGTGATTCCCGACCTCCTGATCCTCCTCAACTCGGGACGTCTGCTGGGGCCCGGGAGCAGGCCCCGCGCCGGCTGACGTGAGATCTCGACTTCACTCACGGCTCATGTATAATGCCATCGGGACTCGATCTGAAGCAAACACCCGCCCGATTCAACGTGTCGTGGAGGATTCATGAATCGACGAGTCACGCTCATCCTGGTCTTCCTGTTCCTTTTCTGGCTTGGGCCAAGGATACTCGACCTTGCCACCGGATGGCTGTGGTTTGCCGACCTCGGCTATCTGGGCGTCTATCGCCTCCGCCTGGTGGCACAGGGCGTCCTCTTCATCGCGGGCGGCGCGGTGTCCCTCGGTCTCATCCTCGGCAGCGCCCTTCTTGCTCAGCGCCTTGGCAGTCAGGCCCTCGGCCACATGGAGTTCCCGGGCAACGCGGCGACCCGTGCCATGGAGCCGTCGTTCAGGACCGCGGTGTTGGGAGGGGGCATCCTCTTCTCGCTGATGGCGGCCGGCAGCCTGGCCGCGGGATGGAGCGAGATCCTGCAGTTCCTGCGGCCCACCACGTTTGGGGCCGCTGATCCGATCTTCAACCGCGACATCAGCTTCTTCGTCTTCTCCCTCCCGGTCTATCGGCTCATGCAGAGCTGGCTCATCACGGTGGTTACCCTGGGGTTGGTGGCCGCCGTAACGGTCTACGGCTTCAGGATCGTGGCTCCGCAGCTGCCCTCCAGCCTTGGGGAGGGCATGGAGACACTGTCGCGGGACCAGATCCGCCTGATCGTCTCCCGCCCCATGCGCGCCCACCTGCTCGGGCTCGGCGCGCTGTTCTTCGCGTTGCTTGCACTGGGATACCGACTCAGCATCTTCGACCTGGTCTACTCGCCGCACGGGGCTGCCTTCGGCGCGGGCTACGCGGATGTGTACGCCCGCCTGCCTATTCTCTGGATCCTGGTGGTCGTTGCCGCCGCATCGGCCCTGCTGCTGCTCGCAGCCATCCCGCAGACGGGCTTCCGGCTGCCCGTCGCCGCTGTCGTGATGTGGATCCTGGCGGCGTTCGTGGCGGGCAGCGTATACCCGGCGGCGGTCCAGAGATTCATCGTGCAGCCGCAGGAGCTGGAGCGGGAGACCCCCTTCATCGAGCGCACGATTCGAATGACGCGCCAGGCGTATTCCCTGGACCGCATCCAGGAAACGCCCATCGCCGGTGAGGAGATGGTGACGCCAAGGGGGATCGCTCAGAGCCCGGGCACCCTCGGCAACATCCGGCTCTGGGACCCCGAGCCGCTGCTCACCACCTACAACCAGATCCAGAGCATCCGTCTGTACTACGACTTCGTTGGCATCGACGTGGACCGCTACACTATCGACGGGCAGTACCGGCAGGTCATGCTGGCCGCCCGCGAACTGGCCCCGGAGAGGCTGCCATCCCAGGCGCAGACCTGGGTCAACCGGCGCCTCCAGTTCACCCACGGCTACGGCGTGGCCACCAGCGCCGTCAACGAGGTGACGCCCGAGGGGCTGCCGACCCTGTTCGTTCAGGATGTTCCCCCGCGGGGCAAGATCCGGATCGACAGGCCGGAGCTCTACTTCAGCGAGAGGTCCGCGGACTACGTCATCGTCCGGACCCGCTTCCCCGAGTTCAGCTACCCGCGGGGAGAGGAGAACGTCTACGCCACCTATGAGGGCCGCACGGGGGTTGGCATCGGCTCGCTGCCCCGGCGGCTGCTGTTCGCCTGGCGGATGCGTGATCTGAACATCCTGCTCTCGGATGCGATCACACCGCAGAGCGTTATCCTCTTCCACCGGAACGTCAAGGAGCGGGTGGAGCGAGTGGCCCCGTTCCTGCGCCTGGATGGCGACCCCTACGTCGTGGTGGCGGACGGCCGCCTCTATTGGATTCTCGATGCCTACACCCACACCAGCCGCTATCCCTACGCACAGCCGCACCGGAGCGGGTTCAACTACCTCCGGAACAGCGTTAAGGCCGTCGTGGACGCCTACGATGGTACAGTCACCCTCTACGTCGCGGAGCCCGGGGATCCCATCATCAGCACGTTCGGCAAGATCTTCCCGGGCCTACTACGCCCCCTCTCCGAACTGCCGGCGACGCTGCGGTCCCACCTGCGCTACCCGCAGGACCTGTTCTCAGTTCAGGCGGAGATGTACCGGACCTTCCACATGCAGGACCCGCGCGTCTTCTACAACAAGGAAGACGTCTGGATCCTGCCCGAGGAGATCTACATCGACCGGGCGCGCCAGATGGCCCCGTACTACGTCATCATGCGCCTGCCGGGCTCCCAGCGGGAGGAGTTCGTGCTGATCCTTCCCTACACGCCGCCGGGCAAGCAGAACATGATAACCTGGCTCGCGGCCCGATCCGACGGCGAGCACTACGGCAAGCTTCAGGCATTCCGGTACCCCAAGGACAAACTGGTCTTCGGCCCGATGCAGATCGAGGCCCGCCTCAACCAGGACCCCGAGATCTCCCAGCAGTTCACGCTGTGGAGCCAGGGCGGGAACCGCGTCATCCGCGGCAACATGATCGTCATTCCCATCGGCGAGTCGAACCTGTACGTCGAGCCGATCTACCTTCAGGCCGAGCAGGGGCGCCTGCCCGAGATGAAGCGAGTGGTCCTGGCGAGCGGGAACCGTGTGGTGATGGGGGCCACAGTGGATGCCGCGCTCAAGGCGCTGTTCGCCGAGCCCGCGGCGGCAGGGCCCGGCGCCGACCGCCCCGCCCCGGGCGCCCCGGTTTCGGGGCCCGCCGCAACCGCACAGCGCCCCGGCGACCCCATGGGACTGTTGAAGGCGCTGCAGGCGAGACAGGGCCGGATTCTCGAGGAGCTGCGGGCGCTGGAGGCCGATCTCCAGAGGCTGCGGGAAGCGTTGGAGCGGGCGCGGTAGCCCTGCGGGCCGACGGCCCGCGATACGCCCCCTTGACTAGCCGGCCCGCCTGCCGTAGTCTCAACCTGAGATGTCGTCTAGACGTCTAGTCAACAGCCCCATCAACCCCCACTCCCGGACCCCCAAGTACCTCCAGCTCAAGGCGGTGCTGATGCGCGACATCCGGTCGGGGCGACGGAGGGAGGGCGCGAAGCTGCCCTCGGAGCAGGAGCTGGGCGCGACGCTGGGCGTGAGCAAGATGACCGTCCGGCAGGCGATCGCGGAGTTGGTGCGGGAGGGTTTCCTCCGCCGCGACCGGGGCAAGGGAACGTTCGTCACGCGTCCGCGCGCCCTGCGCCGGTTCTGGAACGTCATCTCGTTCACCGAGGAGATGCGGTCTCGCGGGTTGGAGGTCCAGAACACCCTGTTGAGCTCCGGCCGGATCAGGCCCCCGGCGGCGATACGCGATGCGCTAGGGCTGCCTGCCGGTGAGAGGGTGCTGCGGGTCCGCCGCCTCCGGGCGGTCTACGCCCACCCGATCGCCTACAACGTCTCCTACGTTCCCCTCTCCAGGTGCCCGGACCTAGACCGGCTGGACCTGGAGGAGGACTCGCTCTACACGATCATCCAGGATCACTACGGCTACCAGTTCACGCGCAGCGTCCGCTCCTTCCGCGCGGCAACGGCAGGAGCGGCGGAAGCCCGGCTGCTGCGGATACCGCTGGGCGCGCCCGTGCTCGTCGTCGAGGGCACGACCTTCGTCGACGATGACGTCCCGATCGACTACTGCCACGAGGTCTACTGTGAGTAGAAGACAGGCGACACCGGTAAGGATCGCGGTGGTGGGAGAGCGCGACGCCTCTTCCGAGATGCTGGCCGCGGCAGAGCAGGTCGGGCGGGAGATCGCCCGGCGGGGCGGGATCGTCGTCTGCGGCGGCATGGAGGGCGTGATGGAGGCCGCGGCCAGGGGAGCCGCGCTCGAAGGCGGAACGGTCGTGGGGATCCTTCCGACGCCGAACGCCGAGGACGCCAACCCCTACGTCACCATACCTATCGCCACCGGCATGGGAGAGGGCCGCAACGTGCTGGTGGCCAGGACCGCGGACGTGGTCGTCGCGGTGGGTGGTTCCTACGGCACCCTCTCCGAGATCGCGTTCGCGCTCAAGCTAGACGTTCCGGTAGTGGGATTCCGGACCTGGACCCTGCAGCGCGCCGGACTCGGCTTCGATCCGATCCACCGTGCCGACACACCGCTTGAGGCGGTGGAGACAGCGTGGGCGATGGCGGACGATCGTCGGCGCGCGGCGGGCCGCCACCCGTCGCACGTTCAGCACCCGCAGTGGAGGAGGGAAGGATGATGAGAACGCTCGCCGTGCTAGTCGCGGTGGTCGCGGCCTTGGCGGTCGCGGGCCCCGCAACCTATGCCCAGCCGCGCGTGACCGTCCAGGTCGCCGTCGCGGCGGACGTGAACGTCGTGGAGGTCCACCGGAACCACCTGGGGGTGGCCTTCAGCAAGATCAACCCTCACGTGACGGTGAACGCCGTCGGCACCGGCACGGGCGAGGCCGCCAGCCGTGCCGTCTACACGAAGGTGAAGGCCCAGGCCGATGCCGGCCGCAAGGGCTGGGACATAGACGTGGGGATCATCTCGATGCGCTACGCCGCCCAGATGGTGCGCGAGAAGCTCCTCCACCAGTTCGTCGGGGAGATGCAGTTCGGCCAGTATGTGAGCGGCCCCGACACCGACCGTGCCTTCGGCGTCAACATCAAGGGCTACGTCGTTCCGATGTTCAGGAACCAGATCGCGATCGCCTACAACCCTCAGTTCGTGAGCAGGCCGCCCAAGTCGTTCGCGGAGCTCGAGGCGTGGGTGCGCGCCAACCCCAGGCGGTTCGGATACAACGGGATCAAGGGCGGCGTCTCCGGGATCGGTTTCACGATGGGATGGGTCTACTACAAGACCGGCCGCTACGACCTCTTCGTGCAGGGGCCGTTCGACAAGGCCAACGACGGGCTGATAAGGGGCGCGATCGAGCAGTTGCGCGACTTCAACCGGAACGCGCTGATAACCTCCGGCAACGCCGGGACGCTCGACGCGCTGAACCGCGGAGAGATATGGATGGGGGCCGTCTGGGTCGACCAGCTCGTGGCGTGGAAGAACGAGGGTCGGATGAACCCGGAGATCACGCCCGTGATGATCGCGCCGGGGCTCCCGATCTACCCCCTCTACCTGACGGTAACCCGCGAGGCCGCCAACCGCGACTGGGCCGTGAAGTACGTTGACCTGGTCGCCAACCCCCAGATCCAGGCCAAGGTGATCGTCGAGCAGTTCGGCTGGTATCCCGGGATCGATCCCAACAGGGTGATGCCTCTGGTCTCGCCCGCGGCCCGGGCGCTGCTGTTCCGGGGCGTGACCCCGGACGACCTCGCCAGGTACTCCAGGCAGATGCCGCTCGGAGAGTACTACGATGCGATCCTGCTTGCGTACGAGGAGATAGTCAGGTAGGTGAAGGCACTCTCCGCGGGCGCGCTCGGGGGGCGGGTTCGTCCCGTCGAGCGGGCGCGCCCGCTCGAGCAGGCTCTCTGGTGGCTCGCCGCGCTGCCGGCGATCGCGGTCATCCTCATCGGCTTCGGATTCCCGCTGCTGCAGTCGCTGACCGCCTCCTTCATGCGCGATGGGAACTGGACGCTCGCCAACTACGAGCTGGTCTACCGCCTCTACAGGCAGGATGTCTTCTACACGGTAGGCGTGGCGGCGGCCGGGCTCCTGCTGACCTTCGGCATAGGCATACCGCTCTCGGGTCATCTCAGGCTGCGCCACTCGCACGTGGCCGAGTTCCTTCTCAAGGTTCCGCTGTTCGTGCCGTTCGTCGTGGTGGGGCATGCCATGCGGGTCTTCCTGGCGCCCAGGGGAACGCTGCTCTCCACGCTGCACGCGCTGGGGCTGGTTCCCGCGGATACTACCCTCGCCTTCAGCGAGGGGTGGATGGGGCTCGCCATCGCGCTCGCGTGGAAGCACCTCGCGCTGGTGGTCCTGCTGCTGATGGGCGCGTTTCGGGGCGTGGATGAGTCCTATCTGGAGGCGGCGCGGGGCTTCGGCGCCGGTCCGATCCGACAGATCTGGGCGGTGCTGGTGCCGATGGCCGCCCCGTCGATCGGCCTGGCGGCCGTGCTGTCGTTGACCTCGATGCTCGCCTCCTTCTCGATCCCGCTGATGATGTCGAGGGGATCCGGCCCCCAGATGCTGATGATCGACCTCTACCACCGCTACGGCCAGCACGGCGACTTCGGGACGGCGAGCGCGATAGGCGTCGTCTCCTACCTGCTGGCCGCCGGCGCCGCCTACTACTACCTGAGATCGTTGGCGAAGTAGCCGGACATGGAAGGGAGGCGCGATCCAGGCAGCAACCCCCAGGCGCGGGGCCGGGGCCCACGCGGCCTAGGAGCGATTATCGGCCGGACGGCCCTCGTCGCTATCCTGCTGGCGGTGATCGTGGGCCCGCTGCTGGGGCTCGTGCTCTGGTCGGTCGCCGAGCGCTGGTACTGGCCCGCCGTCTTCCCCCAGCAGATTGGGACGAAGTACTGGGCGCGGATAACGCAGGGGGACCTACTGGGCGCTCTCACGCGGGGCGTCTCCATCGCGCTGGTGACCACGGCCGCGGCGCTCGTCACCTCGGTGCCCATCGCCTACGGGGCGGCGAGGGCCCGCCTGCCTCTGGGGCCGGTCGTGCTCATGCTGTTCCTGCTGCCCCAGGCGTTCCCCCAGCTTCCGGTCTTCGCGAGCGCGGCGGTCCTCTTCTACCGCTGGAACCTGGCGGGCACCTTCCTCGGGGTCGTGCTGATCCACCTGGTCGGCGGGCTGGTCTACTCCGTCTGGACCATGACCGCGGTCTTCCGTGCCATCGGCGAGGAGATCGAGGAGGCCGCCATCAACCTGGGGGCGTCGTTCACACGGACCTTCTTCCGGATCACCCTTCCCCTTGCGCTGCCGGGAGTGGTCGCCAGCTCGATACTGGTCTTCATCTACTCGCTGGACGAGTTCACCGGGACGCTGCTCGTCGGCGCCCCCTATGTCACTACGCTGCCCGTCTACATGTACACCGCGAGCCTGGGATACGAGCTGCAGATCGCCTCGGTGACCGCCCTGGTGCTGATGATCCCGGGCGTAGTGCTGCTGGTGGCGATGGAGCGGTTCCTGCGCGCCGAGTACCTCGCGTTCTTCGGGAGGCTGTAGCAGTACCATGGAAGTCCGCGTCGAGAACCTCGTTAAGCGTTACGGCCAGGTCAGGGCGCTCGACGGCGTCACCCAGGCCTTTCCTTCGGGCGCGCTGACCGCGGTCGTGGGGCCGTCAGGGTGCGGCAAGACGACGCTGCTGCGCAGCCTGGCCGGCTTCGTGACCCCCGATGCCGGCCGGATCCTAATGGGCGACCGGGACGTCACGGGCGTCATGCCCCAGGCCCGCGACGCGGCGATGGTCTTCCAGAGCTACGCGCTGTGGCCTCACATGACCGTCTTCGAGAACATAGCGTTTGCCCTGCGGCTCCGAAAGGTCCCCAGGGGGGATGTCGCGGGTCGCGTGGGTGAAGCCCTCGAGCTTGTCGAGCTGGACCGCGTGCCCGGGGTAGAGCGGCGGAGGCCCCGGGAGCTCTCGGGCGGGCAGCAGCAGCGCGTGGCGCTCGCCCGCGCCGTCGCGGTGCGCCCCAAGGTCTTGCTGCTGGACGAGCCGCTCTCGAACCTGGACGCCAAGATCCGCCACCGGGTGCGGGTCGAGATAAGGGCCCTGCAGCGCCGCACCGGCATAACGGCCATCTACGTCACCCACGACCAGGAGGAGGCGATGAGCATCGCCGACATGGTCGTCGTGATGGACTCGGGGCGCGTGGCCCAGGCGGGCAGGCCCGAGGAGGTCTACGCCAGTCCGCGGGACGCCTTCGTGGCGGAGTTCCTCGGTGCCACCAACGTGCTGTCCGCGGGCATCGACCCCTCGGGCAGGATCGTCCCGGCCGAGGGCAGCAGGCTGATCTTCCGCGCCGAGGACATCGAGATGCTCCCATCGGGCGGCCCGCCCCCCGAAGGCGCGGTCTGGGCGGACGGGGAGCTGGTGGACATGCTCTTCCTCGGCGCCGGATACCGCGCCTACGTCCAGGTGGGCGGCGAGGTGGTGATGGCCGACAGGCGCACGCTCCTCCCGCGAGGCCCGGTGCGCCTGGTGGTTCCGCGGGAGAAGACCTACCTGTTCGGTTAGGGTGCCGGCGATCGCTCACCCGGCAGCCGTACGGCGCCTCTTCTTGGGAATAGGCCGAGGCGCACGCTTCGTTGGCGGAGGAAGCAGGAAGGGCCGCGAACGGGACTAGCCGCGAGGTCCCCTGGGCAATAGAAGACGGAAGGAGTCCCTGCATCCACCTGAGGGCTCCCGGGCAGTTGAGGGATGGTGTCTTGGTGTCGATTTCAGCGCCGAAGAACAGCCAGGCACGGGGCGGCGGGCGGCCCCGCGGCCAGCGCGGCTTCACCGTGCTGGAGATAGTGATAGTGCTCTCCCTCGTGGGCGTGATGCTCGCGATGGCCGCGATCCAAGTCCGGGGGGCGATGCTGCGCGAGGAGACCGACGGCTGGGTGCGGGCGATTGTCTACGACATCGCCGCCGGCCAGCAGGCGGCGATGACCCAGAGGTCCAGCGTGATCGCCACGTTCTACTCCAACCGCACCTACGACATAGTCTCGTACAACGGCATCATGCGGGTCTTGAGGCGAGACACCCTGCCTTCCCACATGAGCTTCGGCGTCGGCCCCACCGGCACCTCAGTCACCTTCGACCGCAGGGGCGTCCCAAGCACCTCGCTGACGCTCGACGTGACGAGTACCTCCGGCAAGTCCTACACAATCACGGTGGAGTCGGGGACGGGCCGGGTGAGCTACCGTGCGCTCTAGAGCGTCTGAAGGGCGGTCCCGCCGCAGGGGGCAGAGGGGCTTCACCCTCATCGAGATCGTCGTGGCGACCGCCCTGCTCGGCGTGATAGCGACGACCGTGCTGGGAGGGCTGGTCTACGGCATGGGCACCGCCCGGCGCGGGAAGATACGCGCCGACGCCGCGGCATGGGTGCAGGCGGAGCTCGACTACCTCCGGCTGCACGGCTACTCGTTCATACCTCAGGTGGGCAACAAGCGGATCCTGACCCAGACCACGGGCTACACGACCTACGGTGCCGTCGACGAGCCCAGGATTCCGCCGGGGTTCGACCGGGCCGAGATCCTGGCCGAGAACCACGCCTCGCTGCCGCTGCGCAAGCTGACGGTGGTTCTCTACGAGGCGCCGTCATCGCAGCCGTACACCATCCTGAGCACGTACGTGGCGAATTTCACCTATGCGACAGCGCCCGAGCCCTGATCCCGGCCAGCGGCCCAACAGCCCCGCGAGACGTGCCCACGACGGCCAGGCGGGCATGACCCTGGCCGAGGTGCTGGTCGCGGCGGCGCTGATGGCCATCATCGCTGGCGCGTTCTCCATCCTGGTTGGCGCCGCCGTGCGCAGCAAGATGATCACCTCGATGCGCTCCGCCGACGCCCAGACGGCCCGTCAGACGCTCGAGTGGATGTCCGAGCGGCTGCGCAACGCGGGATTCAACGTCAACCCGACCGACTCGGCTCAGGCCGCCTTCCCCAACAGGTGCAAGGACCGCGTGGTCGCGCTGCCGGCGTCCACCGGAGACCCGGAGATGAGGCCCACTTCCGGCAGGGTCTACGTCAGCGGGGAGATGCTGAACAGCGACACGACCTCGGGGAACGAGATCATCACCATCGGCTACTTCGTCGGTACCGACTCCTCGACGGGCCGGCAGGTGGTGATGGAGTACCGGAAGGCCTGCGGCGGATCCTCGGAGAGCACCGTTCCGCTCTCTGATCCGAGGATCCAGGTGACGTCACTGCGGTTCACCTACTACGGCCCCAACGGCGTCGAGGTGACCAGCCTCACCTCCGCGGGACACATCCGTCGGATCCAGATGATACGGATAGCGCTCCAGGTGCAGGGCCAGGAGGGGACGTCAGGGGTCCAGGCGCAGTCCTGGACGCGGGACGTGATGCTGCGCAACCCGGAGCCGAACGCCAACGTCTGGGTCAATTCGAAGGAGGTAAACGAGCTACCCTAGCCGGAGCCCGCGGGCGGCCGGGGCGCTTTCAGAGGTTGCCATGAGGAAGATGGAAGCATCGGTGAGAACAGCACACTCAAGGACCAGGGCCGGCGAGCGCGGCGCGGTGATGATGTTCATCCTGCTGTTCCTCGGGCTCATCGCCGTGGTCTCGGTCGGCGTGATGCTGCTCGTGACCGCCGACGTGGCCGCCGGCGTCCGCCAGATACAGGCGGTGCGCGTCTTCAACATCGCCGAGGCCGGCGTTCACTACGCCATGGCGAAGCTGCAGTCGACCGGGGCCGCCTCCTACGCGGGCGAGACCGTTCCCATCACCGACGGGATCACGGGGCAGTCTCTGGGCCAGGCGGTGGTAAGGGTTAGATGCCTCGACGCGACCGACTCGACCCCTCCGTGCAGCGGCGCCAACGCGGCCTTACGGCGCATCGTCTCCCAGGGCACCCTTCCCTCGGGCGGCCCCCGCCGCGTGGTCGTCGCGGTCATCGAGGGCTTCCCTGAAGGCGTGGGCACCTACGCGATCTGCTCCTACGATACAGTGACGATCAACCAGGGGATTACGGTCTACGGCGACGTCGGCTCCAACGCCAACATAACCCTGCTGGGGCCTTCGACCAGCTATTCGCAGATCCAGAACAGCGCGGCCGCCCCGCCGCCCTACGGCACCCTGTCGTATGCTGGGGACGCGCTGGCCGTTGGAACGGTGTCGTGCTCCCAGGGATGCGCGCTTCAGGTCGCGGGCCGCGCGGTCTCCGGGGCCCCGGGCCCTGTCTGCCCGGCGGTTCCTCTTCCGGCGTTCGCGCCGGGCACCACGGACGTCACCGTGGCCTCCCCGACCACCAGCTACGAGATCAATGCCTCCGCGGGGAACGTTGCGCTGCGCAACGTGACCGTGAACGCCGCCGGGGGGTCCGGCGGCTGCACAGGCACCACGCCCTTCCGCGACCTCGTCATCAGGGCCGGCCCCGCGGGCACGACCAGGGTCGTCGAGATGGAGTCGCTGACCATGCAGCGCTGCGCCCGACTCATCATCGAGGGGGCCGGCAACGTCGAGGTCAGGGTCGCCAGGACGACCGGGACGGCCGTGCAGTTGGGCCAGTACGGCCGCATAGGGATGCTGTCGACGGCTCCCTACGGGACCGTTCCGGTTCCGGCGGGGCGCCTCACCTTCCGTGTCCGCTCCACGGGCCGTGATCCGGCCGCCGTCCAGATAGACCGCTCGAGCATCGTTGCAGGCGCGTGGCACGTGCCCAACGGCGAGGTCGACCTGGACAGGATGGTCGGGGTGGTGGGCCAGTTCTATGGGGCGATCCTGTCAAACTGGACCGATATAGACCGCGACTTCGTGTTCACCTACGACACCACCGGCCTGATGGGAACCACGACCTTCACCAACTTCAGCAAGCTGCGCTCCTGGAAGGATCAGTAGGGCCGGCCCCCGAGCCGGAAGGCTCAGGGG
>JBBIJB010000030.1:22828-26798 GCA_037446215.1 Armatimonadota bacterium | reverse complement strand
GGTCGCCCGCGCGCGCGACGCGATGTCTGCATCGACGGGAGGTCGCCTCGTACTCATAGGGTTCTCCGCCTCTCTTTCCACCTGTCGGTCCCTGAGATCTCTGCTACGCGAGGATGCCTGCTAGCAGCGCCATTCGGATCGAGACGCTGTAGCCTATCGCTTCGAAGTAGAGCTGACTGGGCGATGCGTCAATCCGGAGGTCCATCTCGCCCGCACGCCGAGGGAGGGTGTGGGTTACGTAGATCACGCGGCCCTCATCATCGAACACCCGTTTCAACGTCTCATAGCGCACGTAGTACTCATCCATGAGCTTCTTGAATGCTTCGGCCTCCGCTCCTTTTGGCGCGCTGCAACCGGGGAGATAGACCAGATCCATTCCCACAACGAGATCATTGAAGCTGTCCTGGTTCAGGTCGAAGGCCTCTTCAACCTCTACGCCGATGGACGCCAACGTCGCCATCGTGTCTGCTGGCGTTCGGTGCGCCTTTGGGCTAGCTAGCGTTACGTTCGCGCCGAGCCGCGCTAGGCCGTAGGCCATCGAGTGCCCCGTGCGGGCCGCGATCAGATCGGGACTGGCGATGCAGACGCGCAACCCCTCAACTCGGCCGTACGTCCGCCACAGGGTGTAGAGATCAAGTAGGGCCTGAGTGGGATGTTCCCAGTTGCCAAATCCGCCATTTATGACGGGACACTCGCAGTGAGCGATCCCGGATCTCGCCTCATCTGCGTCAGGGTGGCGGATGACTACTACATTCGCGTACTTCGACACAACCCTCAGCATATCGGCCAGACTCTCTTCCTTCGCCGCGGCCGATGAGATGAGGGGGGTAGTCTCGGTGATTACGGCACCACCGAGGCGGAGCATCGCCGTTTCGAAGCTCATCCTCGTGCGCGTGCTGGGTTGGAAGAAGAGCGCTGCCATGACGTGTCCAGCGAGGAGGTTGATGCCCGAGCGGCTCCAAGGCTCCAAGAGTCTCCCAAGGTCGAAGAGCCCGTATAGCTGCTGGTTGGTCACGTCGTTGATTGAGACCAAGCTCTGTCCTCTTATCCCGATTGAGTCCACCATGCCCTTGATCGTTCGAACTGCGCTTGTCTCGGCCACAGCTCTTCCCTCCCAATACCAAGGTCCGACCGCTTGTGCTGATGTGGTTCCAGAACCTCCGGTAGTCCGGCTACCGGTCGCGCTGCAAGCCTTGTCGTGGGGCCGCAGGGCCTGCTACTTGCCAGAGAAGCGCGAAAGGTTCAGCTGCTTCACCAGAGGCGATGCCTCGCCCGTGGCTATGTACCTGGAGAGATCCATTCCGATGGCCGGGGCTTCTATCACGCCATTGCCGCCGCATCCGGCTGCCAGCACGAACCCCTCTACTGGCGTGTCCCCCAGGATCGGCATGAAGTCAGTTGTCTCTGCCCGATAGCCGACCCAGTCATTTGCCAGTGATGACTCGAGGAGCCGCGGGTAATACTGTAGGAGCTGCTCGGTCAGGAAGTCCCAGTAGTAGGCCTCCGTCCCTCCGGTCATGGGCAATGCATCCGGGTCGAATATGCCTGCCTCTACGGTGTTGGTGAGGTCCATTGTCACGTGGCTCCTGCAGACGAAGACGTTGCTCTTGTCCCTTCGTGCATAGAAGCGGGGGTACTTGAGGATGGGGAGGTCGTATCCGAGGCGCACGGACGGCTCCAAGATGAAGACCTCCGCCTTTGTGTGCCATATGGGGAGCTCCAATCCAACCATGCGGCCCACGAAGCGTGCCCACGGCCCTGCGGCGTTGACAACAACGTCGAGGTCGAAGTTGCCCTTGCTGGTTTCCACCCCCGTCACTTGGTTGCCGGCCGTCTTGATCTCGGTGACCTCGGTGCCCGTGAGGATCTTGACGCCCTTGGCTCGCGCCCTTCTGGCAAATGTGTTGGAGATCATGGTTGCATCGAAGAGCCCGTCGTCTGGGGTATATGCGGCACCAAGGATGCCCTCGAGGTTGAGGTCCGGCACGATCTTAAGAATCTCGTCATGATCCTGAATGTAGTCTGCCCGATATCCGGCCTCGCGGGCGTTTGCAATGGCCGTCGTGACGTAGTCCTCGAACACCTTGTCGGGGGCCACAACCAGAGTCCCCGTCTTCTCAAAACCCGCGGAGCCCCTCTCCTGCGCCTCCAGCTCTGTGAAGGTCTGGAACCCGAGCAGCCGAACCGGCCAGTATTCGTGGGTGAGGGAGTCGTCCAATAGACAAACCGTCCCCGCCGACTTGGCTGTCGTTCCCGACCCGATCGTGTTCTTCTCGAATACCGTTACCTCGACATTCTCATAGTCGCCCAGGTAGTAGCCTAAGGCAGCCCCGACAATGCCTGCGCCTACAATGCCTATCCGCTTCTTCGCCATAGCGTTCACCCCTTGCGCTCTTGGTGTCTGCTTTCGGTACCCGACGGGCAGCGCGCCCTTACGCCAGGCGCAACCCCCTCGCCTTGATCACCTCTACAAGTGCAGGGACGAACTCGTGGAGATCAGCAACTACCCCGAAGTCTGACTGGGTTAGGATGGCTGAATCTTCGCTGTTGTCCACTGCAACGATGAACTCGGAGCCGCGAATGCCGATGATGTGCTGAATCGCTCCTGACACCCCCAGCGCGATGCAGAGGCGGGGCGATACGCGTTTGCCGGAGAGCCCAAGCCACTCCGGGAACCAACCTCGCTCCGAGGAGACAGGCCGTGTGCAGGCTAGCTGACCGCCGAGCAGGTCTGCCAATTCCTGTGCCATCGTGAGGCCGTCCGCTTCTCGCACGCCCTGCCCCAGGTCGACTACTACCCGTGCGTCCTCCAACCGGCGTCCCTCGGTCGCTCTTGGTCTGACTTCGAGGGTCTGCACCCTTTGATCGCTTATCGTGGGCTGGAAGGCAACAACCTCCAACCCCCTGGCCCCGCAGGCCTTCCTAGCGAAGGTGTTGGGCACCGCCAACAAGACAGCCGGGTTCTTCTTGACGAGATAGGTGGCAACACCCCTGCCGCTGTAGATCATCGCCTGGGCTTCGACGCATCGCGTCTCGGGATCGACCCGTACATCCACGCACGACGATACGCAGCCCGAGCCAAGACGCGCAGCTACTCGGGGCGCCATCTCTGCGCCCTGCTTTGTCGCCGCGAACAGGGCCACAGAGGGCCCTGTTCTTTTCAGCAGTTCCACGAGCGCGTCGGTGTATGGTCCAACGCTGAACCCGGCGAGCCGGGGATCCTCCACCGTGTATAGCCGGTCGGCACCCCACCCACCGAGTTCGTGTGCCCAGGCGGCAGTGCTCTCGCCGAAGAGCGCAACATCCACCTGTGCACCGAGCGTGTCCGCGATCTCCCGGGCCTTGCCCAGCAGCTCAAGGCACGTCTCGCGGCTCTCCGCGAACACCAGGACCTCACCGGATCGGCCTGTCACGGGTCGTGTCCCTCCAGCACGCCTTCCTGCACGAGGAGCTCTACAAGTTCGCGCGCGAGATCTGACGCCGGCTTGTTCCAGAGCACAGTCTGTCTCCTGCTAACGATCACTGCTTCGGAGCCGAGCTGCTTCACCGTGGCGGCCTCCTGCAGTGATGCGGGTGTGATTCCGAGATCCGCCTCAAGCTCCCACAACGCGAGGGGCTTCTTCTTGGCCTTCAGTACGTCCATTAGCGTGGGGCGGCGCGGCGTATTCGTCTCTTCTGTAACGGTGATGAGCGCGGGGAGCGGCACGCTGACCCGCTCCGAATACGCTCCCACATCGCGTTCTGCGACAACGCAACCACCTTCCACAGCTATGTCGCGCACGTACGCTACCTGTGGCCACCCCAGCGACTCCGCGAGGCGAGGGCCGACCTGGTACGTTGAATCGTCATCGCTTGCCTCGCCGCAGACAACGATATCGAAGCCCCCCATCCGTGCTAGTGCCGAGGCAAGGACGGCTGCTGTAGCGCTCGGATCGAGTCCGCCATCGAATGGGTCTACCACAACAACCGC
>JBBIJB010000030.1:0-22818 GCA_037446215.1 Armatimonadota bacterium | reverse complement strand
CGCTTCATCCGCCCCCATCGCAAGGGCCTCTCGCAGCAGTGCGTCCTTTGCCTCTGGTGGTCCAAAGCCCAGCGCATGGACACTACCGCCATGGGCCTCCTTCAGCATAACGGCAGTCTCCAAGACGTTCTTGTCGACGTTGCCGAGTTTCCTCGGTACCCCTGTCAACAGAAGCTTTCGGGTGGGGACGTCAACCCGGATCTCCGCCACATCTAGAGAGTACTTGACGCAGGCTGCGATCTTCATTGAGTGTTGCCCTCTGGCGGCCTAGTTCTAGCCGAATCGGAAGATAATGCCGAATCCTGCGCTAGGATTTCGCCATGTGATCCCCGCATTTCCGTCTGAGTCGCACGAGATCTTGCACGCGCCGCACTCAAGGCAGTTCTCATGGGCGGCGACGACGTTCTGATGAACCTGTCTGTACACCCCTGCCGGGCAGACTGTAAGACACGGCATCTGAGGGCAGGATGCGCACCTGGCTTGGTCTATCGTTATGTGACTCGACCTGTCGATCTCGAACTTGTCGAAACCCAGCAGGTGGTCTAGGGTCGACCGCTCGCTCGTCATATTGCCAGCACCCGCGCGAGTGCAGCGGCATCTCTAACGAGGTCTAGGCCTGAGACCTTCCCCTTTGCTTTGTCCCTTAGTATCCTGAACAGCTTTGTGCTGGGCGTCTTGTGGACGGCGAACAACTCCTCCGTCACTGCGCATGCAAGGTCGGGGTAGATCTCGAAGAATCTCCTGTTGCTCAGCACGGAACGTGCGCCGCGGAATGTTTCCATGTCCTGGTACACGGGGGTGCTTCTCAGGTAGTCTCGATAGACCGATAGGGCCGAGGCGGAGAAGTCGTTGCGGCGGTGTGCCTCTAGGACCGCCTGCGCTGCCGCCACGCCAGAGACCACGGCAAGATCCATGCCGCGGAGTGTGAAGAGGTTATTCAGTATCAGGCGGGCAGCGCTGCCCACGACCACGTAGCCATCCCCGCACAGCGTCGATGAGTGATGTAGCCCTCCCTGATGGACTGTCTGGGCAGAGTACTCCACTACCTCGCCACCTTCAACCAGCCTGGAGACGAAGGGGTGGGCTTTGAACTCACCCAGGATCTCGTGAGGGCGTCGCCCGCTCCTGTGAAGGGAGTCAAGCTTGGCCACGACCCCCACCGAGAGCGAGTCGCGGTTCGTGTACAGGAAGCCTCCGCCCGAAACCCCCAGAGTGTGACCAATCATTGTCAGAGCCGTTCCTGTCTGGCGGGAACAGAGGAACCGCTCGTGGATTGTACCCTCGGGGAGCCGTATGACTTCCTTTATGCCCAGAGACACCTCGCCTGAGTGAAAGGGCCCAATCAACCGGGCCTGCCTCAAGAGCAGCGCCCGTGTTCCCTCCGCGTCGACCACGACGTTCGCCGCGACCCTGTCCGGACCAGCCTGGACTCCTACCACCCGGTCGTTCTCGATAACGAGCTTGTCGACCGTGACTCCGGTCACCAGCGTCGCGCCGGCCGCCTCCGCCTTTCCCGCCAGCCAGGGGTCGAATCTTGCCCTGAGGACGCTGTACGCGTTGTGCGGTGGGGCCGCGGATTCTACCGCGGCCTTCCGGAAGGACAGAGCGACCGCTGCGTCCCCGCCCAGGAGAACGATATCATGCCCCGTAATCGGTCGCTCAATAGGTGCCTCTTCCCAGAACCCAGGGTAGACCTGGCCCAGGACCTCCGTGTAGATGAGACCTCCCGATACGTTCTTGCTGCCCGGATACGTTCCGCGCTCAATCAGCAAGACGCTCAGGCCCGACTTCGCAAGCAGATAGGCCGCCGTAGCCCCGGCAGGTCCCGCGCCGATAACCGCTACTTCAAACTCTTCCACGGGCTAGAGGCCTCCCGAGCCCTGCATGAGTCAGGTGGTCTGCGCGCCTCCGCTTGGATCTACGGGAGAGTGAGCGCCATTACGCCTTTCTGAGCGTGCAGCCTGTTCTCCGCCTCCTGAAACACCGCGCTCCAGGGTCCGTCCATGACCTCGTTGCTAACCTCAAAGCCACGCTCGCAGGGGAGGCAGTGCATGTACTTCACGTCCGGTTTGCCGAGCTTCATCCGACTCTCGTCAGCAATCCATCCCTTGTACTTCGCAAACAACTTCGCCATCTCATCGTGCTTCGGAGCCGGAGCGTACGGGGGGAGCAGATCCAGGCACACGTGGTTCTTTGCGTAGACCACGTCGGCACCGCTGCACGCCTCTTCCATCTCTTCGACCACCGTGTACGAACCCCCGCTGGCTTCCACGTTCGCCCGTATTGCGGCTTCTACTTCGGGGTCTATTCGCATCTCTTGCGGTCGAGCGTACACGATGTCTGGTCCGAAGAGGCTGGCCGCGTACATGAAGTCGTGGTGGGGGGCGATGGGTTTCTTGGTGCTGGGTGAGTAAGTCCAACTCACGCCGAGCTTGCGGCCGCGAAGATCTCTCCCGAACATCTCCCACAACGTCATCACGTCTGCCATCCCCTGGCACGGATGGTAGATGTTGTCCTCCATGTTGATTACGGGTATGTCAGACCACCTCGCGAACTCCCGGATTATCCTGAGGGCCTTCTCGTACTCCCAGCCGACGGGATCGCCTAGTATGCGAATCGCAATGGCATCCCCCATGCTGGAGAGAACGCGGGCAACGTCGGAGATGCGCTCGGTCTGGTATGCGATCTCTTCACCCTCGAGAGCCGGCAGTCGAGCGGACGAGGGCTCGAGAAAGTGGGCATGCCCGCCGAGTTGGAACATGCCCGCCTCGAAGCTGTTCCGCGTTCTGAGTGAGGGGTTGAAGAACATCATGAAGAGCGTCCTACCGGGCAAGATATCGCCGTGGCGACGACGCATCGCGTTGTCGGCCTTGAGTTGCAGGCCGACGTCGAGCATGCTCTCGATCTCGGGCTTGGTGAAGTCGCGGAGTGATATGAAGTCCCGGCCCTTGAGATTCTGTGTAATCATCTGGCCCCCCTTGCTACCAGGATATGCGCACGTGGTCTTTCTGCTTCGGCCGTACGTTGATGGATGCCTACAGCCCCAGATACGCCCGCCGCACGTGGTCGCTGGAGAGGAGCTCTTTCCCTGTGCCGGTCATTGCGATGGTCCCGTTCTCCAGGACATATGCACGGGAAGCTAGGCGCAGGGCGTGGCTCACATTCTGCTCCACGAGGAGGATGGCCACGCCTTGGGCGCTTATCGTCTCGATTGTCTCCAGTACGCGTCGGACGACGAGGGGGGCAAGTCCGAGGGAAGGCTCGTCGAGCATCAGTAGTTGCGGGTGAGCCATCAAGGCGCGGCCGATTGCGAGCATCTGCTGCTCCCCTCCGCTGAGGGTGCCGGCGCGCTGTTCCCTCCGATCCTTAAGGACCGGCAGAAGCTCGAACACCCACGCCATGGACGACTTCATCTCGGCGGAGCCGCGAGTAAACGCGCCCATCTCCAGGTTCTCCAACACGGACATCTCGGGGAACAGCCGCCTCCCCTCGGGGACGTGGGCCAGGCCCGCGCAGACGATCTCATGAGGCAGAGTGCTGTCAATCCGCCTTCCAAGGAAGGCAATCGTCCCGCCCCGCGGTCGCAGGAAGCCCGAGATCGTGCGCAGCAACGTTGTCTTACCCGCCCCATTGCTGCCAACGAGGGCGACGAGTTCGCCGGGGGCAACCGTCAGGGTGACCTCCCGGAGAATCATTACTTCCCCGTATCCTGCCGTTGCGCCTCTAACCTCAAGCACGACTATCCCCTTGACCAAGGTAGGCTTCGATCACTGCGGGGTCCTGCACTATTGTCGCAGGCGTGCCCTCCGCGATCTTCTCTCCGTGGTGGAGCACCACAACCCTGTCTGCCAGCTTCATTACCGCTTGCATGACGTGCTCGATAGTCATCACGGTTATGCCGCGATCCCTGATCTGACGCACCAGATCCATCACCTGGGCGGTTTCTGCTGGCGTCAGGCCGCTCATCACCTCGTCGAGCAACAGCAGGTCGGGCGCAGTAGCCAGGGCCCGGGCAACCTCAAGCCGCTTTCTCTCCGCCGGTGTAAGGGCCGACGCCGTGTCGTGCTGGCGCTGACTCAGGCCCACCATCTCTAGGATCTCGCTGGCGCGACTCCGCGCGGCGAGCGTGCTGCCGGTGCGATTGAAGGCTCCGATGGTAACGTTCTCTAGAACCGACAGGCCGACGAACGGCTGCACCAACTGGAACGTACGAGCCATGCCGAGTTGGCAGATCCGATGTGGGTGTAGGCCGGTGATGTCGTGTTCCTTGAACCTAACCGATCCCATGTCGGGGCGGAGGAACCCCGAGATGGCAGCAAAGAGCGTGGTCTTTCCAGCACCGTTTGGGCCGATCAAGCCCACGATCTCTCCCTGGTTGACGGTAATCGTGACATTGGAGAGAGCCACCAACCCCCCGAACCGTTTGGTGAGGTGTTCTACCGCTAGCAGCGACATGGCTAGGTCACCTGAGGATTATCTCGAACTCCACGCCGGCCTATGTTGGCCCAAACCGCCCTCACCACCCCAGCCAGCCCCTGGGGTACAAAGAGAACGACCGCGATCAGCGCAGCGCCGTATACCATTAGGTGAAAGCCTGCCGGGGCGGCACCCAGCGCAACCCGGCTGGTCTCGCTTATTGACCTGAGGAGCACCGCTCCCAGGATGGGGCCGAACAGCGTTCCACGACCGCCGACGATGGCCACTAGTAGGAACTCGAAGTTGGGTCCTATGCCCAGCACCAGGTCAGGGTCTATGAACGTCGTGTATACCGCAAACACAGCGCCGGCGGCCGCCGTCAGTGCCGCACTGAGGGAGGTGCACGCGGCTCTGTAGAACACTGTGTTTACGCCTGATGCTTCTGCCGCGGCATCATTCTCGCGGATGGCCGCTAGGTACGCCCCCATCTTGGTTCGGTGTATTGCATAGATCACGAAGGTAATCGCCGCAAGCAGCCCAAGGCTGATGAAGTAGTACGGGGTCTTGGTTTCAAACTGCATCATCAGGGGGTTATGGCTGCCCCCGGGGATGTAGATCCCCATGGCTTCCCCAACTGCTTCCGTGTTCAAGGCGATCGTACGGAGAATCTGTGAGACAGCGAGAGTGAACAGCGCGTAGTAGTCCAAACGGAGCCCATATCGGAGGCTGATTAGCGATACCGCCAACCCGAGGAACGCGGCGAGCGCGCCCCCTATCAGGATCCCGACCCATGGGGAAACGCCAAACGCCGTCCACAGGTATCCCGCTGCATACGCTCCGACGCCGAAGTACATGATGTGGCCGATCGAGAGCTGTCCTGCGTATCCGCCAAGGAGGTTCCACGCCTGGCCAACAGCCGCGTAGAGGATCATGGCTATCAGGACGTGCAGCAGATATGGGGCGGGGCGCGCGAGTGGCACCAGGGCCAGCCCCACCAGGAGCAACAGGGTGATGGCTCTCTCCGCCTCGGGCCAGCTTGTCACTCTCATGAGGCCTTGCCCCCGAAGAGCCCCTCGGGCTTGAACAACAGGACCCCTATGAAGATGCTGAAGCTCACAAGCTGCCTCAGGGCTGGCGAGAAGAGATACGATCCCACCGACTCGGCAACCCCGATTAGAAGTGCGCCCACGAGCGCTCCTAGGAAGTTCCCCATCGTTCCAAGCACTACGATCACGTACGCCGTTAGCACGAACGGCACCCCGGCCGTGGGCTGCACGTTATAGAAGGGTGTCAGCAGCGAACCGGCGACAGCTGCCATCCCTGCCCCAATGCCGAACGCGATTATGAAGACCTGGCGAGCCCCGATCCCCACCAGTTGTGCACCTTCTCGGTCCTGGGCCGCAGCGCGGACAGCTTTCCCGAGCCTAGTGGCCCGCAGGAAGAGATAGAGCCCCAGGCTGAGCACCATCGCGACAACGAAGGACACCAAGCGGGGTATGCTGACAAGGACCCCCCAAAACGAGATCGTTGTTGTCGCGTAGCTCACGTGAATCGTGCGGGTGTCCGGCGAGAAGAGCACCATAGCGAGGTTGGTCAGGAACAACCCGACGCCGATCGTTAGCAGGATCTGGTTTATCTGAGGGGCCGGCATGATCGGTTCTACAACATAACGCTGCAACACCGCACCGATGCAGAAGAAGAGAGTCATACTGATCACGGCTGAGACGTACGGATCGATCCGCCAGAGAACGAAGCACCAGTAGGATACGTACATCCCCCCCATGACGAGTTCGCCGTGGGAGAAGTTGATGATCTTGAGCACCCCGTAGATCAGCGTCAGACCCACAGCGACAAGGCCGTACACGCCACCGAGAACTATGCCGTTGGCAACATATTGCAGGAATGTCAGGAGGTCGGTCTGCATACGGTTAGGATCCGGAAGCGGCTGTGGGCCGCCTCCGGACACCCTTTCCTATGGTCACCGGCGGGCGTCCCAGTTCGGGACAGGCCACTGGGCTGTTGCCACGGCCACACGCACCGGGTGAACGACGTGGAAAGAACCCTTCTGCAGCTGGGCTACGACATTGAAAGCGTATGCATTCTTCCCTGCCTCGTCAAACTTCACTCGATCATACATGAACATGGGAACGCCGGTACGGATGTCAGTGTCCGCAATCGCCTGGCGGAGACGCTCGCCGTCAACGGTTCCGGCACGCTCAAGCCCGTCCTTGGCGATCCAGACTGCAGCATATGTGGTGTTGGCATTGCCGGTCATGTCCGCGCCGTGCTTCTTGCGGAAGCGGTCATTTAGCTCCTTGCTCTGAGGCCGCCGGATACTTGGGAACCAGTCGTTTACCGCGAAGAGGCCCTCACCCAGTTCCCCCACGTTCTCGACGAAGGTGGGGTGGCTGGGGCCCCCTCCGATTGCGACAACTGCGAGTTCCGGCCAGTATCTCATTTCCTTCATCTGCCGAACCGTCATCGTAGCATCCGCGACGCTTGCCGACATGAACACCACATCAGGTCGTCCGGCCCGCAGTTTGAGGATTGACTCAATCTGGCTCGTGGATGGTGAGGCGTACGCAACGTCTGTTACCAGGTCATATCCCTGTTCGGGCAGCAACCTGCGCCAGAACCGGGCAACCTCGCGGCCGAAGAACGTATCCGCGTTTAGAATTGCCACGCGCTTGGCGCGCTTCCCGGTCCTGTCTCCTATTGCCTTGACAAAGGCCCCCGAGTCACCGGCGAACTGGCTGGTTCTCGAAACCGTGTGGAAGGTATATTTGAGGCCACGTTCGCTAATGGCGTCGACAAGGGCATTGCACACCAGGAACGGTACGCGGTAGCGTTCTGCAACGAGCGTTGCCGAGATCGCTACCCCGCTATGCCAGGTGCCCATAAGGAGCGCCACCCGCTCGCGAGTGATGAGGCGCTCGGTCTCGGCTATGCCGACCTCAGCCCGGCCGAGAGTGTCCCCATATAGCATCCGGACACGCGCGCCGCCCATCGACTTGATGCCGCCCTGCGCGTTGATGTCTTCAGCGGCCATCTCGAAGGCGCGCCGCTGGTTCTCCCCATCTATCGCATCCGGCCCCGACAGGGGCAGCAATACGCCGATTCGGACTTCCCCTGGTGGCTGTGCACCTGCCGGCCACCACGACTGAGCGAGAATGAGGATCAGTAGGCACGCGAAGACGTACAGTGCCGGCTTTCGCATGAGTATCACCCTCCCACCGGACTACGTATCGAGCTGGGAGTGCAGCAAGAACGCCGTGCATGGTCGCTCTTCGGCGGCTTTCACAAGCGCGTGTGGACTTTCGGCGTTTTTCCCTCCAAGTCCTTCTTCCGGCTTCCAGAGAGAGTGGCCCTGCGTATGGCCGCGAATGGGAGGAGGCGGCCAACGGCTGGGGTAGGAATCCGCCGAGCGCTGCCGAGGTTCCTATCAGTGTGCCTGCCAAGCTGTCGCCGGAGTCTTCAGAGCCACTGGGGAGACGGCATAGCCTCGCCGAGGCATGTCGCAGAATCGATCCAACACCCCCTACTGGGGGTCGACTTCAGATGAGGCATCGCGCGCTCTGCGCGCATTCCTCGCCCTGTGGTATTCTAGATTGAGCTTGTCCATGGTGCTCAGGGAGCCCAAATGCGCACCCTTCTCGTGAACGGTACCATTGTGACCCCGGACAAGGCCTTTCAGGCAGACCTTCTGATCGAAGGCGAACGCGTAGCCGCTGTTGGGCACGGCCTTCCGAGCGCCAATGCGGTGGTTGTGGACGCCCGGGGTCAGTATCTCCTGCCAGGGGGTGTTGACGTCCACACGCACCTTGATATGCCCACTCCCCGCACCACCACGGCCGATGACTTTCATACCGGTCATGTAGCAGCTGCCTTTGGCGGGACAACGTCGCACATCGACTTCGTCATTCAGCCCGAGGGGGCTAGTCTACGCCAAGCACTCGACCTCTGGCACACGAAGGCCAAGGGAAAGGCGTGCATCGACTACGCTTTCCACGTAGCCGTGACTGATCCCACCCCTTCCGTGTTGCGCGAGATACCTCTGCTTTCGGAATGGGGTGTTCCTTCTATCAAACTGTTCATGGCGTTCAAGGGCAGCCTGCAGGTCGATGATGCTTCGCTGTTCAAGGCGATGAGGTACGCCAGTCAAGGCGGAGTTCTTGTCATGGCCCACGCGGAGAACGGTGATGTGATCGATGTCCTTGTTGGCGATGCCCTCGCTGCGGGTAATTCCTCTCCGGTCTTCCATGCGCTGACCCGACCCCCTGAACTGGAGGGTGAGGCGACCGGAAGGGCAATTGCTCTTGCGGCCGTTGCAGGGGCCCCGCTCTATGTCGTGCATCTGACATGCGAACTGGCCTTGGAACAAGTTCGTGCCGCCCAGTCCCGAGGCGCTCGGGTTTGGGCGGAGACCTGTATCCAGTATCTTCGCTTCACAGTGGACGACCTTAACCAGCCGGGGTTTGAAGGGGCCAAGTACGTATGCTCTCCGCCATTTCGGACGGTACGCGACCAGGAGGTGCTGTGGGAGGGGCTTCGTGACGGGTCGCTGGCCGTTGTCTCAACAGACCACTGCCCCTTCAGCTTTGACACTAAGAAGACCCTGGGGCGGGGCAGTTTTGAGCATATCCCTACCGGGGTTCCGGCCATCGAGGATCGGATGATGGTCCTCCATGAGATCGGTGTGGGACAGGGGCGGATCTCTCTCAATCGATACGTCGAACTGACTGCGTCCAATCCTGCCAAGCTGTTTGGACTCTACCCGCGCAAAGGCACCCTCGCTGTCGGCGCCGACGCCGACATTCTGCTCTTCGACCCGCGCATCGACCGTACCATCACTGCGAGAACCCACCACATGGCGGTTGACTACAATCTCTTCGAGGGTATGCGCGTGCGCGGAGCGCCCACGGGGGTATGGGTGCGCGGTCAAAGGATTGTTGATGGTGATCAATTCGTGGGGCAACATGGATTTGGACGCTTTCTGCGTCGAGCCCGGTTCGAAGGAGGCGACTATGCGCTACCCGCGTGATCTTGTAGGGTATGGCCGGAACCCTCCAGACCCGAAGTGGCCGGCCGGCGCCCGCCTTGCCGTTCAATTCGTGGTCAATTACGAGGAGGGCGGTGAGCGCTCCATACTCCACGGCGATGAGTGCTCCGAGGTGTACCTGCACGAGGTCGTCGGGCTGGAGCCTCTGCGGGGTGCCAGGAGCCTGGTGGTCGAGTCGGTGTACGAGTACGGCAGCCGCGTCGGGTTCTGGAGGTTGCTGCGCCTCTTCGAAGAGCGGTCGATCAAGATCAGCTTCTTCGCCGTCGCTATGGCCCTCGAGCGACACCCAGATGCCGCAGCGGCGATGGTCGAAGCCGGACACGAGATCGTCAGCCACGGCTGGCGCTGGATCGACTACCAGTTCATGTCGGAGGATATCGAGCGCGAGCACATCAGGTTGGCGGTAGACTGCATCACGAGAGCTTCAGGCAATCGGCCGGTTGGCTGGTATACGGGAAGAATCAGCCCCAACACGCGCCGGCTTGTCGTGGAAGAGGGAGGGTTCCTCTACGACTCGGATGCATACAACGATGACCTGCCGTACTGGGTAGAGGTCTCCGGCCGTCAGCATCTTGTGGTCCCCTACACCCTCGACAACAACGACATGAAGTTTGGAACAGCACAAGGGTTCAATTCGGGCGACGACTTCTACACCTACTTGAAGGACTCGTTTGATGTGCTCTACGCTGAAGGAGCGACCTCGCCGAAAATGATGTCCGTCGGCCTCCACGCGCGCCTAGCTGGACGGCCGGGCCGATTGGCGGCGTTAGCGCGGTTTCTCGACCACGTTGAGCGGCACAGCGAAGTGTGGATCTGCCGTCGCGTCGACATTGCCAGGCACTGGCTGGAGCACCACCCTTCACTGCCTCGCGAGGCCTAGTGCCGGCGTAGCTGATGCAACCTTCGGCTCTGGGTGATCGCCTGCCCTTCCCCAAAGGGAGTGCTACCCCGTGCCCCTGAGGGTACCCTTGCGAGGCTTAGCAGATGTTTGATCTGCTCTTCAAGAACGCCTGCGTTGTTGACGGCAGCGGGGCCCCGCGATTCCAAGCTGACGTTGCTGTCGAGGGCGACCGGATTGCTTCAATTGGGGCGATGTCGAGCTCCAGGGCAAAACGGACGGTTGACGTCGCGGGCAACGTGCTAGCGCCGGGGTTTGTCGATCTTCACACTCACTCGGACTTCACGTTGCCTGTGTTCCCACGTGCCGAGGCCATGGTGCGCCAGGGCGTCACGACTCAGCTCGCGGGCAACTGTGGCTTCTCTCCGTTCCCTCTGAGCAGTGATCGACTCGACCTTCTGCGCTCCCACACCTCCTTCCTCGACGCGGGCCTATCGTGGGACTGGAATGATGCTGACGGCTATTTCGTGCTTCTCGGGGGGCTGCCGCTTGCGTGCAACATCGCCCTCCAGGTCGGTCACGGAGCGGTCAGGATTGCGGTGATGGGCTTTGAGTCCCGCGAGCCGCGGCCCTCTGAGCTCACCCGAATGGAAGCCCTCGTCGCCCGCGGGATGGAGGCAGGCGCTTTTGGGCTGTCCTCGGGATTGGTCTATCCTCCCGGCAGCTATGCCTCCACCGGCGAACTTGTGGCCCTAGCGAGCGTCGCCTCGAGGTACGGAGGGTTCTACTCCACTCACGTTCGAAGCGAGGGAGACCTGCTGCTGGAAGCCATTAGCGAGGCGCTGATCGTAGGCCGCACGGCCGACGTGCCCGTGCAGATCAGCCACCTGAAGGCCTCGGCCAAGAGGAACTGGGGACGCGCCAAAGAGGCCCTGGGCATGATTGATCGAGCCCGGAGCAAAGGCCAGGATGTAATGGCGGACCAACATCCCTATGCGGCGGGTAGCACAACCCTGACAGCGGTGCTGCCGCAAAGGTTGTTGGAAGGCGGCATTGAGCGAATGCTAGCGCGCCTTCAGGATCCGAAAGAGCATGCACTTGTAGCCAAGGACGTCGCCGAGCTTAGGACCGACTTCGATCTGGGCACGGTCATGATTGGCCACCTATCAGTCGGTCCGAACAAACAGTACGAAGGGATGATGCTGAAGGACATTGCTGCCCTACGGGCCGAACCTCTGGCCGTCGCCGCTCTCTACCTCTTGCAGGCTGAGCGAGGCAGCACACAGATGATCTCATTCAACATGTCCGAGGAAGATGTGCGTACCGTGATGCGGCACCCCATGGTGTCGGTCGCAAGCGACGGGTGGACGCTTGGCCCGAAAGCTGGCGGCAAGCCGCACCCTCGCAGCTACGGTACATATGCGAGGGTTCTTGGCAGGTACGTGAGAGACGAGCAGGTTCTGACCCTGGAAGAGGCAGTGCGCAAGATGACATCTCTCCCGGCTAGACGTCTACGGGCCCACGACATGGGGCTCGTTCGCCCCGGATTCAAGGCCGACCTCGTTGTCTTCGACCCGGAGAAGATCTCGGAGCGTGCGACGTATCGGGACCCCCACAAGTTCTGCGAAGGGGTCGTGGATGTTGTGGTGAACGGGCAACTCGTGATCGACGGTGGCGAGGACACTGGAGCCAGAGCGGGGCGGGCGCTGCGGCGTCCCGCATTCACGTGAGGGCGTCGCGAGGATCAACTGGTGTGATGTCCCCGACCGTTGCCTGCTGGACGTCGATCGCGCGCCAACGATGGCCTTCGATAGCGCTGCCCCCCCACCTCGGCATGGTGCCTGAAGGAAGCATGACTGCGGCATTCCCCGCGACATCGGGGTCCATCTCGAGTTGCACACAGAGCACGGACCGGCGAGCCGCCCTGGCCCACCTTCAGCCGGCACAGTCGGCGCGCTGCTGCTGTGTGACGAGGCGGGCGAGGAGCTTCTGGCCGCCGGGCAGCGAAGCGGGCTGGAGTGCGGCATGGACCCTTGGGACCTCCGGGAGCCGGTGCCGCTGGATGCCGGCGTCCGCGACACCCTTCTGGAAGCCATCTCGGAGCGGGGCTTCGAGCCCTATCAGATGCCGAGCGGCGCCGGCCACGATGCGATGGTTCTGGCTAAGCGCGTCCCCGCCGGGATGATCTTCGTCCCGAGCATCGGCGGCATCAGCCACTCCCCGCGCGAGCAGACCAATCCCGAAGATGCCGCGCTGGGCGCCGAGGTTCTCCTGCGCGCGGTCGTTGTGCTCGACGGGCAGGAGCCGCTGCCGGCCGGCAGGAGGGAGTGACCCGGGATGAGGATCGAGTACAGGCCGATCGGCATCGTCCACTCGCCCTTCGCGCGGACCGAGGGCATGCCCATCCAGCCCGCGGGGGCTGCCGGGGTCAGGGGCACGGTCGAGATCTTTGAGGAGTTCCGGGCCGGCCTGAAGGACCTCCAGGGGTTCTCGCATGTGATCCTCGTCTACCACCTCCACCGTAGCAAGGGGTTCACGCTTCACGTGGTCCCCTTCCTGGACTCCAGGCCGCGCGGCGTGTTCGCGACCCGGGCGCCGAGGCGGCCGAACCCGATAGGCATATCGGTCGTGCGCCTTCGCCGTGTTCGCGGCCGCACCATGTACATCGAGGACCTGGACATCCTCGATGGCACGCCGTTGCTCGACGTGAAACCCTACGTGCCCGACTTCGATGAGCCGACGCAGGTGCGCACAGGGTGGCTCGAGAGGGCGCGGCGGAGGGTCGCCAGCCGCAGGTCGGACGGGCGCTTTGGATAGCGGTGCTACGGCGCCGGCTGCACCGTCGAGACAGAGACCGATCCCGCAGGCAAGACAGCGCCCGCGGCGGTGAGTCCCGAGAAGAGGTCGAACTCTGTCCTTCCGCCGGCCTGGAAGCTCCTGGCATTCGTCCTGTCATGGAGGACCACGCCCTTCAGGTCGGGCTTCCATCGGGCTGGGATTGGCGGTTGAGGGCGAGCGGGCGAATCGAGCCTCGAGGGCAGCCGGTGGCGGACAGGGGAAGGGAGGCGCCTCTCCTCTGTCAAAGAGACACCGAACGACATACGATCCTGCTACGATCCTGCCTGGTGTCTCACCGGTATCCCTTGGAGGGAAGAGGCGATGTGGACTAGAGCAGCGGCTCTCTTCGTTGCTGTCCTGCTGGTAGCGGCCCCGTCGGCGGCCGCGCCGATCGAGGCCCAGAGGGGCGGGACCGCCGTGACCGCCATCGGGGGCGATCCCGAGACCCTAAACCTCGGCATCACGACCGGCTACGCTGTGGGGGCGGTAGCCGGCAGCATCTTCAGCGGGCTGGTGTGGGTGGATGCGAGGGGCGACCTGAAGCCGGACCTCGCCGCGTCGTGGACCGTCTCCCCGGACGGGCTCACCTACACGTTCGAGCTGCGCCGCAACGTGAAGTGGCACGACGGCCGCCCGTTCACAGCCCAGGACGTCAAGTTCACGATGGAGCAGGTGACGGGGCCCTTCCACGGGCGGTTCCGAACCGCCTTTGCGAACTTCGAGAGGATCGTGGCCTCGTCGCCGAACACGCTGACGGTCACCCTGAAGAAGCCCTACGCTCCCTTCCTGCGCCTGCTCACAGTCTTCGACTGCCCGATCCTGCCTCGCCACATCTACGGCAGCGGCGAGGAGATCCCCAGGCACCCGCGCAACAACGACCCGGTCGGGACCGGCCCCTTCAAGTTCAGGGAGTGGGTGAGGGGCGACCGCGTGGTCCTGGAGCGGAACCCCGACTACTGGAACCCTGTCTACCTCGACAGGATGGTCTTCCGCATCATCCCGAGCGCCGCGCTGCGGGTGACCGCGCTGGAGGTGGGCGAGGTCGATCACATCGCCGACTTCTACCTGCCCAAGACCGACGTTGACCGGCTGAGGAAGAACCCGAACATCCGCGTGCGCTTGGGCCAGCCGATTCCGTCGATGGGCTTCATCTTCATCAACACGCGCAAGCCACCCCTGGACAATCCCAAGGTCCGGCAGGCGCTGGCCCTGGCGATCAACCGCGTCCAGATAGTGACCCAGGCGATGGGGAGCCTGGCCCGCCCTGCAAGGGGACCGTTCGGCGACGGTTTCAAGTGGGCGTTCTCGATCGACTCCGACTACAACCGGCTCTACCCGCACAGCCCCGAGCGCGCAAACGCGCTGCTGGACGAGGCGGGCCTGGCGCGCGGGGCCGGCGGTGAGAGGGCGGTCCGGCTGCGGATCGTCTACGACGCGGCCCGGGCTCCACTTGTCGCGGCGGCCGCCATCATGAGGGACAACCTGCGGGCGGTTGGGATCACCGCCGATCTCCAGCCGATGGACCGCGCGGTGATGATCGACCGTGTCTACACCAGGCCCGACTACGAGATCACGGTGCAGACGTTCACCAGCGGAGGCGACCCCGCGATCGGCTACCACAGGATCTACGCGTCGGCGCCGCCCGGCACGCCTTTCGTGAACGCGACCGGATACTCCAACCCGGAGGTGGACCGGCTGCTCACCCAGGCGGCTGAGGTCCCGAGCCGGGAGGCGCGCGGCAAGATCTACGCCCAGGTCTCAAAGACGCTGGCGGCGGAGATACCGGTACTCATGCTCTTCGACGAGATCGGCGTGGACGCGGCCAGGACCACGCTGAAGGGCATCTGGATCGGTGCAGAGGCCCGCGACCGCTGGGACGCGGTCTGGGCACAGAAGTAGCCAGACAGCAGAGCCGCGAAGGGCGATGGCGGCGCCGGAGTTGTGGTGACGACGGGTAGCGCGCCGCTCTGGCGGTACGCGGCGGGACGGCTGGCACAGGCCGTCCCGCTGCTGCTGGGAGTCATAGTCGTCAACTTCCTGCTCGTATCCGCCGCTCCCGGAGATCCTGTGACCACGCTCCTCGGGGAGTATCCCGCGCCTCCCGAGTACGTGGCGCAGCTGCGGCAGGAGTACGGGCTCGACCGGCCGGCGCCTGTACGCCTCGCCCTCTACGCGTGGAACGTGGCGCGCGGCCAGCTCGGTTACTCGTTCGCCTACCGACTGCCCGTGGCACGGCTGGTCGCCGAGCGGCTCGGCAACACCATCCTGCTGATGGCGACCGCGCTGTCGCTGGCCGCGGTTGTCGGGGTGACGCTGGGCGTCATAGCGGCCCGGCGGCCGCGATCGGCCCTCGACTCGGCCTCCACAGGGGTTGCGCTCGCCGGCTACTCGATCCCCGACTTCTGGCTGGCCCAGTTGCTCGTGCTGCTCTTCGCGGTCTTCCTCGGGTGGCTGCCGGCGCAGGGGATCAGGTCGGTTCGCGTCGAGCACACCGGCCTCGCCGCGGCGCTCGACGTCGCGCGCCACCTGGTGCTCCCGGCTGCGGCGCTCTCGTTCCGTTACATGGCTCTGATCTCACGCCTGACGCGGGCCTCCATGCTCGAGGTGATGGGCCAGGACTTCATACTGGCGGCCCGCGCCAGGGGCGTCCCTGAGCTCTCGGTGCTGGTCTCGCACGGTCTGCGCAACGCCGCGCTGCCGGTGGTCACCGTGATCGGCTACAACTTCGCGTTCGTGCTGGCGGGCTCGGCGCTCGTGGAGACGGTCTTCGGATGGCCCGGCGTCGGCCGCCTGCTCTACGACGCGATCCTCCAGCGGGACACGCCGGTGCTGCTCGGCATACTGGTCATGGTCTCAGCCGCGCTCGTCGTCGTGAACCTGCTGACCGACCTGCTCTACGCGGCGCTCGACCCGAGGGTGAGGTACTGATGGGCCGCGAGTTCGCCCGCCGCTTCTTCCGCAGCCGCGCGGGCGTGCTGGGCCTGTGCCTGGTCGCGCTGGTGATCGGGGTGGCTATTGCCGCGCCCGCCCTCGCGCCCCGCGATCCCCACACGACCTCGCTCGTGACCAAGGGACCGCCCGGCACCCCCGGGTACCCGCTGGGCACCGACGATCTCGGGCGTGACATCCTCAGCGGCGTCCTCTGGGGCAGCCGCGCGTCGCTGACCGTAGGCGTCTGCGCTGCGGCGACCGCGGTCACGCTCGGCATAGCGATAGGCGCAACCTCGGGATACTACGGGGGATGGATCGACGCGCTGCTCGGCCGTGTCACCGAGCTCTTCCAGGTGATCCCGCGCTTCGTGCTGGCGCTGTTGGTGGTCGCGCTGTTCGGCAGCGGGCTCTGGAAGCTGGTGCTGGTCATAGGGATCCTCTCGTGGCCGCAGGCGGCGCGCGTGGTCCGGGGGCAGTTCATGGCGCTCCGCGGCGCCGCCTACGTTGACGCCGCCCGGGTGCTGGGACTGCGCGACGCGCGCATCATCTTCTCCGAGATCCTGCCCAACGTCGTCGCGCCCGTGGTGGTCATCGCATCGCTGGACGTGGCGGCCGCGATCCTGCTGGAGGCGAGCCTCGGCTTCTTCGGGCTGGGTGATCCCAACCTCGCCTCGTGGGGCATGATGCTGAACAACGCGCAGGCCCACTTCCGGCAGGCGTGGTGGATGAGCGTCTTCCCCGGGCTGGCGATCTCGATAACCGTACTCGGATTCAACCTGCTTGGGGACGGCCTCAACGATGCGGCAAACCCGCGGCTCGATGCGTAGCGACGGGTTGAGCGGAGCCAAGGTTTCGGGCGCGCAGGCCGCGCCCACAGGAGAGCCGCTGCTGGAGATCCGCGACCTCTACACCCACATCGTTACCCCCAGGGGCGTCGTGCGCGCCGTGGACGGGATTTCGCTGGAGGTCGCGCAGGGCGGCGCGGTGGGGCTCGTGGGGGAGTCCGGATCAGGTAAGTCGATGACCGCCTTCTCGATCCTCCGGCTCTTCCCGACCGCCGGCGCGCGCACGATCTCCGGGAGCGTACGGCTCTCCGGGCGCGATCTGCTGCGGCTCTCGGAGGAGGAGATGCGTCGCGTGCGCGGCGGGGAGGTCGCGATGATCTTCCAGGACCCGGCGACCTACCTCAACCCGGTCCTGACGGTGGGCAGGCAGGTCGCCGAGGCCTACGCGATGCGGTCCGGATGGGGCGAGGCCCGCCGGAGCGCCGTGAGGGCGCTCGCGACCGTGGGGCTCCCGGATCCCGAGGCCGTCTACGGACGCTTTCCTCACGAGCTCTCAGGAGGAATGCGCCAGCGGGCGGTGATCGCGATGGCGACGGTCTGCGGCCCGTCGCTGCTGATCGCGGACGAGCCGACCACGGCGCTGGACGTCACCATCCAGGCGCAGATCCTCGAGCTTCTGGCGCGCCTGCGGAAGGAGCTCGGCACGGCCCTGCTGCTGATAACCCACGACCTCGGGATCGTCGCCGAGACCTGCGAGGTCGTCTACGTGATGTACGCCGGGAAGATCGTCGAGTCGGGCCCGGTGGGGTCGGTTCTGGTCTCGCCCGCGCATCCCTACACGCAGGGGCTGATGGCCGGCGCGCTGACGATAGAGGAGGCGAGGCCGGTCGTCGCCGTGATGGAAGGCACGGTGCCCGACCTCGCGAACCTGCCCTCGGGCTGCCGGTTCCATCCGCGCTGCCCGAAGGTCATGGATCGCTGCGCGCTGCAGCCGCCCCCGGAGTTCGCCGTGGCCGAGGGCCAGATGGCCGCCTGCTGGCTGTGCGGGGAGTCGCCGGCATGATCCTTGAGGGCATCGGCCTATCCAAGCGCTTCCCCTGGGGGAGGTCTCTCACAGGGGTCCGCGCCTGGGTGCGCGCCCTGGAGGGGGCCACGCTGCAGGTGGCAGAGGGCGAGACCCTGGCGCTCGTTGGGGAGTCGGGCTCGGGCAAGACGACCGCCGGAAGGATTCTCGCCGGGATAGAGGTGCCCACGGCGGGTCAGGTGCTCTTCCGAGGCCGTCATGTGGCAGGAAGCATGGGAGCGGCGCCACGGACCGGCGGCGCCTCCCGACGCGACTACCGTCTCGGCGTCCAGATGGTCTTCCAGGAGTCGCAGGCCTCCCTGAACCCGAGGAAGACCGTGGGGCAGACCCTCGATGTCGCGCTGGCAGCGCGCGGCATGGCCCCGGCGCGGCGCCGCGAGGCCGCGGCCCGCCTTCTCGCCGAGGTCGGGATGGAGCCGGTCGGGACGTTCCTGGCGCGCTTTGCCCACCAGCTCTCCGGAGGCCAGAGGCAGCGCGTCAACGTCGCGCGGGCACTCGCCACCGAGCCCGCGGTCATCATCGCCGATGAGCCGGTCTCTGCCCTGGATCTATCCGTGCGCGCGCAGATACTCGTCCTGATGGAGCGCCTGCAGAAGCAACACAGGGTCGCCTACCTGTTCATAAGCCACGATCTGGCGGTCGTGCGCTCGGTCGCGCAGCGGGTGGCGGTTATGTACCTCGGCAGGATCGTGGAGGAGGGGCGCACCGAGCAGGTCTTCGCGACGCCGCTGCACCCCTACACCGTGGCGCTGCTTTCCGCGACGCCGATCCCGGACCCGCGCCGGGCCCGTCTCCGGAGCCGCATCATACTTCCCGGCGACGTGCCCTCTCCCGTCAGCCCGCCTCCTGGGTGCCCGTTCCACCCGCGCTGTCCGGTGGCTGCGGAGATCTGCGGCAGGGAGTTCCCGCCCCTGCTCGAGACAGGCGAGGGGCAGAAGGCGCTCTGTCACTTCGCGGGAACGCTGGCGCCGGGTGCGTCGGCTCCGGGCAGGGGCTAGCCCCCAACCGCCTGCAGGAACTCCCTTGCCTTGGCAACGTGCGCATCCGGCGTTTCAAGCCCGGCGTTCATCGTGCCGAAGTTGAAGTGCGTGGCGCCGAGCGCGCGCCACTCCTCGAACTGCTGCCGCCACTCATCCGGGCCTCCCGCGTGAGCGTAGGTTCGTCCCTCTATGCCAAAGGCCTGAGGGTCTCTTCCCGCCTTGCGGGCCTCCCCGCGCAGGAACTCCACGACCTCCTGCTTGCCCTTGGCCGGCAGGCGGCTGTATGGGTCCCGTGCCGAGCCGCCCAGGATCCACCCGTCGGCCACCCGCGCCGCCCTCGCCAGGGCGGGGTCAGACGCGCCGCCCATCCAGATCGGGATCGGCCGCTGCACCGGCAGCGGGCTGATCCCGGCCTCGACTATCGTGTGCCAGCGGCCGCTGAAGGTGACGACCTCCTGGGTCCACAGCGCCCTCATCACCTCTATCTGCTCCGAGATCCGGGCGCCGCGGTTTCGGAAGTTCGTCCCCAGCGCCTCGTACTCCACCGAGTTCCATCCCAGGCCGACCCCCAGGCGCAGCCGCCCGCCGCTCAGCACGTCCACCTCGGCCGCCTGCTTCGCGGCGAGCGCGGTCTGGCGCTGAGGTAGGATCAGGATTCCGGTCGCCAGCCCGATCCGCTTCGTGCAGCCCGCCAGATAGCCGAACAGCACGAAGACCTCGTGGAACATGTCCTCGAGACGGTACGCCAGCCAGCCCGGCCTGTTGCTTGTGTCGGCTCCCAAGACGTGGTCGTATGCCAGCAGGTAGTCGTAGCCCATCTCCTCGGCGGCCTGAGCGAAGTCGCGGATCACCGCGGGATCGCTGCCTATCTCTGTCTGTGGGAAGACCAAGCCCAGTTTCATATTGCCCCCTTGCCGTGGCGCCTTGGGATCAACTGCGTCCGACCCTGTGCGCGCCGAGCTCCAACTTCACATCCTTCTTCATCAGATGGTGGGAAAGCCCTGCTCTGTGGTTCTCTCCGCGTTTTCGGGGTCGGCTGCCGGGCCATCGTCAGAGATGCCCTCGCGCCAGGTCCCAGCCGCCTAGCACTCGCCCAATCTGACAGGGACTAGGCGGCACTATTCCACCAGGCCGTGCAAGGCAGACTCCCCAACGTGAAGTGGCTCGGCACCTGGACACCTCCCGCGGCCCGGCCCGGCTGAGGCCCCGGGCAGCCAGGGCGGCCACCCCAACAATCTCTGTGCAGTTTGTACATCCGGTTGTTCGACGAGGCCGTGGAAGAGCTGCGGCCGGTCTTGGTCCGCCGGGGCGCCCGGCAGGAGGCGGCGCTCATTGGCCGCGAGAACCTCGATGCGCTTCTGGCAGCGTTCACCCTGCGGCCTAGGGTCCTGTGCGAGGACGACGGCTCGGTGACGATAACGGTGGACGAGTTGGACTGGGCCGTCAACGCCGCGTCGGCCGAGGAAGCGGCGAGCGCCGCTATTCCTTCGCGCGCCCAACCGCCGATCTCACTTTCCGTATGTGCTCAAGATCGCGCTCGCCCGCGACGAGGAAGAGCTCCGCGGCGAACTGCTGGGCCTCTAGTGCCTTCCACGTTCCGTGACCTCAAGCGGTTCTGCGAGCGCGATCACTGGGCGTTCGTTCGCTCAACGGACCACTGGTACTACGAGAAGGTCCTTCCCGACGGCCGCCTACTCCGTACCAAGGTGAGCCGTGCGCTCCATCGGGAGATCCCCAGCCGCCGGCGGTGCGGGCGAGCTTGGAGAACTTCTCGGCGACGTACTCGGGCGCCCAGTAGCCCACGATCTCCAGGGCAACCTCGGTGCCGTCGTCGTGCGTGAAGAGGAAGTCGGGCACCACGAGCGCCTCACCTGACTCCAGGATCAAGGCCTCGCGCGCGATCCGCCAGCCGTCGCGCTTGGCGCCGAACTTGCGCGCCAGGGCCTCCTCGAGCTTCGAGTCGAACAGGGAGGGCGCGGCCACGCGCGAGCGCAGGCCGTCCTCATCGGAGAGCGTGAAGACAGCCGGCCGCCTCCCCTTTCGCAGCGCGATCTCCGCGCTCATCGTCCAGCCGCGGACGCCGGCGAGCCCGGACAGGAACCGCGCGAAGTCCACGCCGTAGGCCTGCGTGCGCCGCAGCAGCCGGCCCAGCCGCTGGACCGCCTCCTTCGTGCCCCCCTCGCCGCCCAGCACCACCCCGACCTTCACCGCGGGCGCGTCCCATCCCTCGTTGAGCACCTGGCAGGCCACCAGCGCCCGCAGCGTGCCCGCCGCGAAGAGGTCGAGGATGGCGCTACGCTCCTTCTTGTCTGAGTGCGCTGTCAGGGCCGGGATCAGGAACCGGGCCGAGACCTCCAGCGCCATCCTGTTGGAGGCTGTGAAGATGACGCACGGGTCACCGGGGTGCAGCCGGAGTATGTCCTCGACCACCCGGAGCTTCTCGGCCGAACGCTGGGTGATGGCCAGCTTCCGCCTGTGGGCGCGCAGCGTGGGCGCGGGCAGGTGGTGCGCCTCGTCGTAGACGATGAGGCGATAGCGGTTGCCGACTTCCTTCATGTGGATGTAGGCGCTGTCATAAGTGGTGACGGTGATGGGCCAGACCTCATGCCGGCCGTCGCCGAGCACGCCCGGGTCGAAGCCCAGCCCCAGCCGGATCCGGCGCTGCCACTGGTACATCAGGTCGCGCAGGGGTACCACGACGAGCGCCGGGACCTGGCACCGGGCGATGGCGGCCAGAGCGATCTCTGTCTTGCCGGTCCCGGTGGGCTTGACGACAACGCCCCGGCAACCGGCCCTTTCCCAGGCCTCGAGGGCGGCCTTCTGGTCGGGCCGCAGGCGCGGCAGCGCGGGGCAGAGCGGCGGGCAGTCGAAGAACCGGCCGGCCTCGTCATCGAGGCTTACGCGGTAGGCGGCGGCATCCTCGCGCACGCGCGGATAGCGCATCGCCTCTGTACGCCAGGCGTGCACGCGCGCGTCCCAGACGAAGTAGGATGGGAGGCGCGCGGACCTGGGTGCGTCGAGGCGCAGCGAGCCGCGGTCGAAGCGGATCCGCGCCTGTTGGCTCATAGGCCTATGAGCTCGGCAACGGCCTCCCGGCTACATCCTCTGGGGTGCAGCACCAGCCCTTCCCGGAGCGCAACGCCGACTACTCCCGCGCCGTCGGCGAGCGCCTTGCGCACCTCGCCCAGCGTGTAGGGGAAGACCTCCACGCTCACCCCGAGCCCGACCGGCTTGTGGCGCACGATGCGTTCGTCGAACTCCTCCGATGAGTCGCGAAGGACTATCAGCACATCGGCGTCGCTTGCGGCCGTGGCCTCGCCCCGGGCCAGTGAGCCGAAGAGCACCACGGCCAGGACCGCGGGGTCCTCGCCCAGTTGCTCCGCCCAGGTTCGGAGCAGCGACAGGGCGGCGCCGTGGTCACGCTTCCAGACTCTGACGCTCACAGTGCTCGAGCACCTCGCGGGCGACCCTCACAGCGTCCTGGGCTTCTGTGGCAGTGTAGTGACGGGCGGCCGGCCCTGCCGGGTGGGCATCAGGGTACCGCGTAGGGATGAAGTGCCTGTCCAGCATCCGGCTTTGCTCCAGCAGAGCGTCCGCGGGCTTCGCCTGCGTGGGCAGGGCGGCGAGCAGGTCGATGATCGAGTGCCCCCACGCCACCTGGCCAAGTCGAAGGTGCAGGCCCTTGAGCGCGGCCTCGGCGGCCTGCTGCGCGGCGAAGCACCCCCAGGAGTAATCGCCCATCTCCACGCTCCGTTCAGCGTGTGATAGGTTGATCCTGGCTTGCTCGATCCAGTCGCGGTACCGGTTCACGGTGACCCCTCCTGCGCCATCATTATCCAACAGGGCCCTCGGAACAGCAAATGGAACTCCGCAGGAATGCCGCGGAC
>JBBIJB010000029.1:0-27300 GCA_037446215.1 Armatimonadota bacterium | reverse complement strand
AGATCCTGCGCGTGGTCTACGTGGCGGACTAGGGCTCCTGGTAGCTGATTCCCCCCGCGGCGTTGATCGAGGCCGCGGCTGTACCCGATCCGTTCCGGACCGTCACCGTGCACGCGGCATCGGGCCGCCCAAACGCGGAGACGGTGACGATGAGGTTGCGCTCGGCCGTCACCCGGTCGGGCAGGCGCGCGTTCTCCAGGAACCCTCCTCCGCTTCGAGCGATCGTGTAGTCGCCGGAGTCCGCATTGAAGGTCACGGTGTAGGCGATGCGCTCGGCCTTGGCACGCTCGACCGCCACCCGCAGGGCGGAGGCGACCTGGGCCACGCCGTAGCGGAGACGCTGCCGCTCGGCGTGGCCGTGCCAGTTCGAAACTGCGAGCCCGAGCAGCACCGCCACCACCATCCCCACCACGACCAGCTCCAGGAGGGAGTATCCCCCCTGGCGGCTTCGGGTGCTCACGGCGACCCTTCGCGCCAGGTCGGGCGGCGACCGGCGAGGTTCACGGCGTTCACGTGGTACCGGTCGATCGTCGGGAAGTAGGGCGGCATGAAGCCCCGGCTCATCCGCCGGTCGTACAGGAAGTCCGATCCGTAGCCCCTGACTAGCTGACCGGCGGCGTTCATCACCCCGAAGACCCCGAGGTACTCCGCGATCATCCCTCCGATCAGCCGAATGTACCCTCTGTTGGGCGGCTCGTTCCAGGTCGAGTTGAAGATCCGGCTGTTGAACCCGTCGCCCAGGTTGCCCGCCATCAGCACTCCGTGGATGTCGAGGTCTCTCGTGGACGGGTCGTTGGGGTTCGTGACGAACCTGATGTCGTTGTTGGCCGAGTAGATGCCGAGCACGTTAAGCGGGTTGTGGTTCGGATCGTGGACCCTCGGCGGCACCTCGTAGAGGATGTGGTTGGTGATGTCTATGCGTCCTGATCCTGCTATCGTGGTCTGTTCCTTCTCCTCCAGCGTCCCGTGGAGCGAAGCGATGTTCCCCGCTACGAAGACGACGGCCGCGCTGCTCTGACCCGGGCCCTGCCACCCCTTGGGCACGCCTTCGAAGGTCCGCGTCCGGGAGGCAACCGGCCAGGAGGTGTTGGTGACCGTCGTCCTCTGGGTGGCCCGGTCCACCACCACGGTGACGGTCTGCCCTCCCTGGACCAGGGTGTACACCGCGCACCCGCCCGGCGTCCCCGCGGGCAGGCTGCACGCGCCCGGCGAGGCCGTGCTGTGGGTCATGCCGAGGGTCAGGCTGTCCAGGTTGCCCTGCACGTAGATCCCGCCCCGCATGGGCTCCCCGGCATTCGAGACCCCGTCCGCGTTGGTGTCCGTTACAGGAACGTAGATGCCGGCCGGAACCGGATCCGAGTTGTTCGCGAGCTCGGGTACAGCCTGCCGTATCTGCGAGTTGGAGACGAGTGTGGTATCGGCCGGGTCACGCCCTATGGATACCCCCTGCTGGCTGTAGGGGTTGCTGGGCAGGGGTATGACCGGCGCGCCCCGGGTGAAGTTGGCAGGGGGGTTGTCGTGGTCGTTGCTGAAGTTGGTATCGCAGTCGGGCACCACCGGGGCGTCGACCCTGCTCCCCCTCGAGTCCACGTTCTCGTTGGCCGCGAGCCGGACAGCGCTGCCCCTGTTGAAGAAGTGGGCGTGCGTCCCGGCGCTGGTCAGGCGGGTTGTGGACGCGTTGGCGTCCCGGCAGGGCACGTTGTAGTCCGGGGTGCCGAACTTCGGGAAGTAGGCGAACCTGAACTCCCCGTTGGTGTGAACCGGGCCGTCGTAGAACGACATGTTGGCGAACCACAGTGCCTCCCCCGCGGGACCCGTGTGGACGTGGGTGAAGAGGGCATACTCCGCGAAGCTCAGCCGAGACGCGACCAGGCTGTAGTCGCCCCGCAGCCCGATACGGCGGCGGGCCTGCGGGTTCACGCGGCCGTCGGCGACGACCTCGTACGAGTAGAAGAACTCGTACACGTAGTCCGTCTTGTCCGGGACCCAAACCCGCTGGATGTACCGCAGGGGCTGGGATGCGTCCGTCGGATGGGGTCCCAGCCTCCTGCGCACGGTCACCGTGGCCGTGTAGCTGCCCTCTCCGAGCGCGTTGGAGGGCGGAGCCCCGGCGGCCGCCACGAGCTTGCGGTGGGGCTGGGGAACCCCCCAGTTGACGTGAAAGGCGAGCGACTCCGTGGCTGACGTCGCGGCGAGGACGTACCTTACCCCATCTAGGACCAGGAAGTTGAATATGCCGAATGCGTTCTGCAGCGCGGGATCGCCCCCGGCGTACCAGGTGTGCAGTGTCGTGCCGTCCAGTGAGCCGTCCAGGGTGGTCGCCCCGATCGGGTCGGCGTTCATGAGCGCCATGAGGGCCGCCCGCGCCGAATAGGCCCCGCCCTCGGCTATGTACATGCCCTGTGCCCCGAGCACCCGCACCGCGCTCAACCCGATCTCCTTGCCGCTGAGGTAGAGGATCAGCCCCCCCAGCAGGGACAGGATGAGTATCACGGTCAGGACCGCGGCCAGCGCCATTCCCCTCTGGCTTCTCAGCAGGCCCATCATCCTACATCAGCCTCCTACCGGCCACGAAGCGCCGCATCCCCGGCGAAGGTGCGGCTTGTCCGATCCCGCGTCGTCGTCACGGTTATCCTTACCCTGGCGATCGAGCCTAGGGGGTCAGCAGCCGAGTTCCACGGCCCGCCGTCCGCGAGGAAGTACCCCAGGGTCAGCCCGCCCGACCCGTCCTCGTGGGAGACGAACAGGGCCAGGGCCTCTCCCGAGGTGTCGTCAGGGCACCCGGTGCCTGCCCCATCCTGCCTTCGCACAAGGGCCATCCGCGCACCGTCATGCGCGAAGGTGACCTGGTAGGGACTGGAAGCCGAGAACGGCGTGTCCTGCGGGATCAGCAGCGAGACCGCCGTGGCGGAGGCGCAGACCACGCCCTGCGCCCACCTGATCTCGTCGACCATGTTGTCCAGCGCAGCCCTTACGTGGGCCTGGGTCTGCAGGAAGTCGTTGGTTGCCCGGGCCGATCTTCCGCCGAACGCCACGAACGCGTAGATGGCCCCGAGAACCAGGGTTAGGAGGCTGAGCGCCACCACCATCTCGATGAGGGTTATCCCGCGGTCGTCGGAGGGGAGTGACGGGATGGGCCGGGTGCGCATCCTACTGGTCATCGAGCACCGTGCTCAGGGAAACGAAGGGAGGGCTTCCGAGCGGATCCGAGGACCGGAAGACCTGGACCGTGGCCGTTGTGAGCCCCAGGTTCATATCGCGGGTGACGTCCACCGCCACCTGGAAGTTGTGCGGTGTGGGGTTACTGACCCCGGTGTAGGGATCGGCAAGCGGCAGCGTGGACCTCGGTAGGTCGACGAAGCCCACCCTCTCGTACGGGTTGACGCTCGCCCGTATCTGCTCCATCACCTGCATGGCGAGCGTTGTGCCGGCCGCGCGCTCGTTGGCGCGGCCCGCGTGCGCCATGCCGATTATGAAGGTCTGTATGAGGAATACGGAGACGCCGGCAAAGAGCGACAGCGCAACGAGCAGTTCGAGGTAGGTGAACCCTCCGTCACTTGCGAAGAGCCTGACCCGCGGCCGCTGCCGCATATGTGTCCACCCCTGTTGCGGAGCGAGGAATGTCGAGCCCTTCTATTCTCCTCACGTCTTCCGGAAACCTTCCGGGGATTGCCCCTCAAGCGTATTCCCACCCTGCCGTCCGGCTAGACGCGCAGAGGGCTGTGATCCCGGCTGGCGCTGTCGCGTGCTGCCCCCCGATGTGCTAGACGAGGGCGGCGGCCAGCTGGCCGTTTCGACGCATCTCGAGGCGTATCCGGCCGAGGTTGGCCTGCTTGGTGCCGACTACCACCAGGATCGCGTCGGCGCCCGCGGGGCCCACAGCTACGGGGCCGTCGTCGAACTCCAGCAGCATGCTCCGGAGCGGACCGCGCACCATCTCGCGGCCCATCGAGTCGGCGACCGAGATGTTGCTTGCGACTATCGCGCCGACGGCCTCCAGATCGACCGTCTCCTCGGTGGTCATCCCCTCGACCACGAAGCCGTCGCGGCCAACAACGAGGGCGGCAACGACGCCCCCCACCTTCGTGAGATCTACGAGCACGTCCCTCAGTTGAGACATCTCCAGTCCCTCCCGCCCCCAGGCGCCCGCTACGAGACGCCGATCATTCCCCGAAGCTTCGCTAGAGCCCCGGCAAGCACGCGCGACACATGCTTCTGCGATATGCCGATCCTCTTCGCCGCCTCCATCTGCGTCAGATCGGTGAAGAAGAGGTAGTAGACCACCTTTCTCTGGAGGCCCGACAGGGACTCCAGCGCCTCCATCAGCATCACCCTGTCCTCTATGGGAAGCTGGAAGCTGATGTGGGACCTGTGCCTTATCCGGTCGCGATCGACGCGGAGGGTGCCGTCGTCCTCCTCGCTCTCGAGCGAGACGGTCCTGAGGACCTCGCGCGTCCGCAGGACCTCGAGCAGCCCTTCCTCGGCTATGTTCAGATCCTCGGCAAGCGTCTCCAGGCCGGGAAACTTGCCGGTCTCACTAACGTACCGGCCTACCGACTCCTCGATCCTGGCGTTCAGCTTCTGCAGCCATCTCGGCTTCCTTATCGTGTCCCTCTGGTCTCGCAGGTAGTGGCGGATCTCGCCGCGGACCAAGTACCCCGCGTAGGTCGTGAACCTGGCGCCCCGCCCGGGGTCGAAGGCCGCGATCGCGTTGAGCAGCCCGATGAAGCCCACCTGCATCAGGTCCTCCTGAGCAGCCCCCGAGTAGGTGAACTCGGCGGCGATCCGCCTCACCATCGGAGAGCACTCGGCGACAAGACGATCTCGCACCCCTGGGTCCTGAGTCCGGGCATACTCCTCGGAGAGGAGATCGATTCCGCTCCTGGCCGCCGCGCCATGCTCGGCCACCTGCACACCGCCTGTCTCTCCTACACCCGGCATAGACGCCTCGATTCCCCTGGTGATGAAGAAGCCTCCCGGGACTGCCCCAAGAGGCCTCTAGCCCTCCCTTCGGCAGCCCGGCCGACCGCCCCCGCGGTCCCGAGGCTTTGCGCCCCCACCTCGCGATGGGTTTGCCACGTTCGGGGAACCTATGCTGTTTTCCTTCACTATGGTCTCAATGGACCGATGATAGGCCATCGAGAACATTGGTGCAACGTTAGCGTCAGTTCATGTACCCAAGCCGTAACTCGCCTAGACGTTTCCCCTGCCAACGGCGGTCACGGGCCCACCGGAGGGCGTGCCCGGCTGATGTACCTGAAGGCCGCCTTGGATGAGACCAGCAGGTCGGCTACGGCGGTCACCTGCTCGACCTCCAGGCCTACCTCCCCGGCTATCTCCTCCACCGTGCGGACGCCGTCCATCAGGGCAAGCACTCCCAGGGCCGCCTTCCCACCGACCGCTACTATCCGCGCCTCGGTGCTCGGGGGCAGGATCTCACCCACCCGGAGCGCCGATAGAAACCGCGCGCCCGCCTTTCGCTCCTCCGCTCCCCTGCGACTCGTGGGTGGGTCCGAAACGACGAGGGGTTCCTCGCGCGCCACCTCCGGCGGAGGCTCCTCGACCTGCTCCTCGACCTGTACCTCCGGTTGCTCCCCCGCCTCTGGGAGCGATTCCGCTTCGGCCTCCTCCTCCGCCTCCTCCTCGACCTCCTCCTTCTCCGCCTGCGCCGAGGCGGCCGTGGCTACTGCCTCCTCCGCCTCCGCGATCGCCATGTCCACGAAATTGCGCCCGGCCACCGCCACGACCGGCGCGCACGCCGCCTCCACCGCCACCCGCCACATCGACTCGGGGAGTGGCGGTGCAAGGATGCGCTCGCCCTGGAGCCTTCCCCCGAAGTCGGCCAGGGCCTTGGAGAGGGCAGACCTGAAGCGGCCGGCCAGACGGGCACCGCGGCGCTTCTCTACCGTCGCGAGCACCTCGGGGAGGATCAGTGCCCACGGGCGCGACGGTGGCTCAACCTCGACCCGCCTGTTCATCTCTGCTCACTCAACGGCGCGACAGCCGACCTCATGCAAGATGCCTTCCGGCCGGTGACCGAAAGGCATCACGACCGCTCGGCAACCCGGCCGGGCGCGCGTCCGAAACCGACCCGCGCGTCCCCGTGGCTTTGCGTCCCCACCTCGCGATGGGTTTGCCCGTTCGACGGTACTCTCTTCTTTCTGTTCTCCGCTGCGACGGTTCTACCCTTCCGGCCGGGCGCCTAGTCCTTCGGTGGGCCCGCGGGCAGCCTGTGGGGTCAGTTGGCGGCCCCGGCCATGGACAGCAGCCGCCTGTACAGGCCCGAGACGTTGGCGACATACCACTCGGTCTCCGCGTAGGGCGGGATGCCGTTGTACCTCTCCACCGCCCCGCGGCCGGCGTTGTACGCGGCCAGGGCGAGGTGGAGATTGTGCCATCCAAACCGATCGAGGTTGCCCCGCAGGTATCGAATTGAACCGTAGAGGTTCTGGGAGGGATCGAGGGCGTCCACGCCCAACGCCCTGGCGGTCCCCGGCATCAGCTGGCCAAGCCCCAGCGCGCCGGCCCGCGAGCGTGCCGCCGGCTGAAACCCCGACTCGACGACGACGAGCGCCACCACCAGGCGGGGATCGATGTTGAAGTGCTTGCTGTAGCCCAGCAGCGAGCGGCCTATCAGGTCTGCCTCCTCGTGGGTGAGGCGTGGGTTGTGGAACCTGGCCAGGGTCCGGTAGCTGCCCGGCTCCAGGACCCAGGAGGGTGCGGCCGGGAGGCCTGCCCCGTGCGATGGCGAAGGTGCAGGCGCCGCCTCCGGCAGCGCCCCGAGGGCCCGCGAAGCCCGCCCTGCGAGATCGTGGACGCCGGCCGGCGCCGGCATCAACATGACCAGGCGAAAGACGGCCGCGGCCTCCCTGGTCCGGCCGGCCCGGGCGAGGGCGTGGCCCCACCAGAGGTGGACTACGGGATCCCTCGGAGACAGCCGTGCGGCCCGGCCGAGCGCGCCCTCCGCCCCCGCGAACTCCCCCCGGTGGAACCGGGCGACTCCCAACCACAGCCAGGCGTGCGGGGAGCGGGGGTTTCTGCCGGCCTCGAGAGCGAACTCGGCTTCCGCCTCCGCCAGGCGTCCCTGGGCGAACTTCGCCGCGCCGGTGCGCAGGGTCGCCCCACCCGCGGCGGCCGCGGGTGTGCGGGCCTCGGCCGTCGCGGGGCCGAGCAGGGTGAAGGCCGCGAGGGCCAGGAGCGCCGCCTGCGCCGCCCGGAGTCGAGCCCGCCTCACTTCAGCTCCTCCGCGATCTCCGACTTGCGGCGCCGTATCTGCACGCGGGCCCTTGCCACATTTCCTCCCGAGTCCAGCAGCGCCACGAGGTGGTGAGCCGGCCCCAGCACCACGGCCAGCAAGGATAGGCTCTCGGTCGTGGCCGTGAGGTACTCCAGATCCCCTCCTTCAAGCTTACGGCCGCAGTAGGCTCCTACCTTCACCAGGGCGGCGAGGTCGGCCGCGGCATTCTGCAGCTCCTGTCCCCCGGCCTTGGCCACAACTTCGACCACTTCCCCATCATTGCCGACCACGGCGGCGGCGCGTGTGTCGTCGCCGACCAGCTCCTGGAGTATGCCCCTCAAGCGCGAGCTCATCGCAAACCTCCGATATGCGCCACATTCGCCCCACCGGGCACGCTTCCTGCGCGCAAACCGGGACCCGGCAAGAGGATTGCGGGCTTGCCGCGTAGTATGAGGTGATCTGGGTCCATGATCAGTCCGCAGTCCGCCGATCTGGTGCGCCGGAGACGCCGGGAGTTGGCCGGCAGGTGGTCGCGTGAGATGGCCGCGATGCCGGGGGCAGGACCCATGTGGTGGGAGCCCGGAAGGGTCGACCGCCACGCGCTGGCCGGCATGGACGCCTTCGCCGATGCCCTCGCCTCGGGCCGCGCGGACCCGTTCGTCGAGTTCGCCGGCCGCCTCGGACAGGAGGTTATAGCCCACGAGGTCCCCGCCGACGAGGTCATCAGGGCGCTGACCTGCGTAAGAGAAGTGGTCCTGGCCTTCCTCGCCGAGAACGGCGGCCCCCAAGTGGTGACAAGCGGCACCGTCGACGCGGTGAGCAACGTGCTCTCGGCCGGGATCCTCGAGTGCGCCAGGAGGTACGAGCAGGTCAACGGCCGGCGCAGGATGGCCGCCCAGGACAGGATCAAGGGCCTTGGGGAGAGGTCACGGCGCCAGGTCGTCGTGGATCCGTTGACGGGGTTGTTCAACGCAAACCACTTCGCCGCCTCGGTGAGGCGCGAGGCCTCCCGCGGCAGGCGGTTCGGCCGTGTCTTCAGCGTGGCCCTTCTCTCGTTGGACCAGGACGATGCCCTCAGGGAGTCCCTCGGCGAGGAAGGCATGCGCGCGGTGGTCATCAGGATCGCAGGGCTCCTGACGGATGCAACCAGGCAGGTCGACGTGCGTGCCTTCCTTGGCGGCACCCGGTTTGGCGTCGTGCTTCCGGAAACCTCCCTGGAGGGGGCTCTGGAGGCCGCGGAGCGGATCAGGCGCTCAGTGGAGCAGACAACGGTCACTGTGGCCGACGACGTCTTCCCGGTCACGCTCACCGTGAGCGTGGGCCTCGCCGCGTTCCCAGGCGACGCCGAGGACGACCGCACGCTGCTCGAGCGTGCGGAGGAGGCGCACGCAAGGGCACGCCAGGAAACGAACACGACGATGACGGCCGCCTCCCCCCACCGGTTCTGACCCTCAACCGTCCCTCCATCGGCGCAACTGCACCTCGAAGGGCGGCTTCTCTGCAAGGATCCTCATGAACACGTCGACGAGCGCGGGGTCCAGCCCGGTCCCCGCCATCGAGCGCATCTCCTCCATGGCGCTCTCGACCGTGCGCCCGCGACGGTACGGCCTGTGCGAGATGAGGGCGTCGAACGTGTCCGCGACCCGGATGATGCGGGCCCCCATAGGGATCGCCTCTCCCGCCAGCCCCTCGGGGTAGCCGCTTCCGTCGTAGGCCTCCTGGTGGTAGAGGACGTAGGGGACGAACTGGCGAAACGGCGCTATCTCGGCCAGGATGTCCGCGCCCCGGTCCGGGTGCAGGTTCATCAGCGCCCGCTCCTCGTCGGTGAGGGGGCCGCGCTTTCGCAGGATCGGCTCCGGAATGGCGATCTTGCCGATGTCGTGCAGCAGGCCGGCCCACCGAACGCGCTCGACCTCGCCCGGCGGAAGGCCCATCTCGGCGGCGATCGCGGCGGCATTGGTGGCCACGCGCTGGGAGTGCCCGCGCGTGTAAGGATCCTTTGCCTCTAGCGCGGCGGTCAGCGTGTTGACCATGCTCAGCAGGAACTCGTGGGATTGGCCGTGCAGCTGTCCGTCCCTCAGCAGCGGGGCCGCCGCGCCGGCCAGCGCCACCACGGGATCGAGATCGACGGGGGCGACCTCGCCCGCCGCGCTGCGCCCGAGCGCCAGGGCGCCCAAAGGTTTGCCGTCAGACACCATCGGGATCAGCACCGCCCCGCGGACCGCGTGGGCCCTGGTGACGTCCGACCACTGGGCGTCTCCTGAGGCGTCCGCGGTGCGCTGCGGCCGGCCGGTCGAGAGGGCGTCGTCGAGAACCGCCGTTCTCGGCACCTCCTCGCGGGGGGAGCGTATGCCGCCGGCCCCGTCTGACTCGGCCTCAACGACGGGGCGCTCGTCGGGGTTGAGCACCACCACCGCACCCCAATCGCAGCGGCCCAGGCGCATCGCCCACTCCAGCAGCCAGCGCGACCGCTCCGGCAGCTCCGGAGGGCCGGGCGCTGCCAGCGCCCCCCGGAGCACCTCCGCCATCCGGTTGCGCCGGAGGGCATGACGGACGACGCGCTGCCCGGCAGCTGCGGCCCCGACGCGGCGGAGCTCGGCCAGCCCGATCGTCAGCCCCGCGGCGAGCAGCAGCGCCGCCTGACCAGCGGTGGCAGCGAGGGGCGCGCTGAGGAGGAGCTGGGACGCCGTGAAGGCGCCCGCGGCCATCACCGCCGCGCTAACGGCGACCCGGGGGCCCCACCCGAGGGCACCCCAGGCGATGGCCAGGAAGTAGAGGAAGAAGACCTCGCCTCGCCCCCCGGTCACGACCAGCAGCGCCGAGATCGACGCGGCGTCCACGGCAGCGGCGGCGTGCGGAGCGCGGCCGTGGACGCGGGGGGGTTCGGCGGCGTCCGACTCCTGATCCGCGGGAACCTCAGCCTTGGCGCCCGGCCGCCGGAGGTAGGCCTCCAGGATCAGCCCGTTCCCGGGAAGGAGCGCGAGAAGGGCCAGCGCCGGGAGCCACGGGATCCCGCTACCGGCCCCGGCAAGGGCCGCGGCGGCCACTACCGCGCCCAGCCCCCTTGCGGCCACCCGCCACCATCCAAGCATCCGGTCTCTGCCTCCTGGGCTCGCCGCGGACGGCCCGGCGGCGTCCTCGTCCCTGGCGTAAGGTGCCCCCACCACGAACCTCCTAGTCCCCCCTGCCGTCCCTCAGGGCGAGCACCGAGAGGAAGATCCGCTCCAGTGCGCGCACCAGGTGGATCCGCAGCGGCTCCCGGGGGCTGAGCGGCGAGGTGAGGATGGTGGGCACGCCCAGCCTGTTCCCGGCGAGGATGTCGGTGAAGAGTTGGTCTCCTACCATCGCAGTTCGCTCCGGGGCGGTGCCCAGTATCACGAGCGCCCGCCTAAGCTTGTCCGCGCTCGGCTTGAAGCGGCCGGTCGCGATCGGAAGGCCGAGCAGGGAGGCGGCATCCCGCGACCGCCCCGAGAGGCTGTTGGAGACGAGGCACGCGGGAATCCCGCTGCGCCGGATCTCATCGAGCCAGTTGCTCACCTCCGGCGGCGGGGCTGACTCGCCCCAGGCCAGCAGCGTGTTGTCGAGGTCGAGCATGAGGGCATCGATTCCCCACTCCCTGAGGAGATCCGGGGAGAGATCGAATACGGCACCGACGCGGTGACTGGGAAGCAGGAGCCGCAGCAGCCCGATCAAGGCCGGTATCGCCTCACGGCCCGGTTGTGTTCCTCCAGCGTGCGGCTGAACTGGTGCGTGCCGTCGGGCTTGAGCACGTAGTACAGGTACGGGGTCTGTGCCGGGGCGGCGGCCGCCGCGATGGCCGCGAGTCCGGGGTTGGCTATGGGGCCGGGAGGCAGGCCCGGATACCTGTAGGTGTTGTAGGGGGAGTCGACCTCCAGGTCGGCGTAGGTCACGATCGGCTTGTGGCTTCCGAGCGCGTAAAGCACCGAGGCGTCGATCTCGAGCTTCATGCCTCTCTCGAGCCTGTTGAATATCACGCCCGCGATGATCGGCCTCTCGGATGCCACCCTGGCCTCCCTCTCTATCAGCGAGGCGATCGTTATGAGCTGGTGCAGGGTGAGCCCCCTGGCAGCCGCGGCATCGCGTAGGGCGGCGCCCACGGCGGCGTCGAATCGGTTGAGGAGATGCTCGATCACCGCGGCCTCGCCCAGCCCCTTCGCCAGGTAGTAGGTGTCGGGGAAGAGATAGCCCTCCAGGCTGTCGATCGGGAGGTTCCGGAGAGTCGCCCTCGGGAAGCGGTGGGCACCGGCGGTGGCCAGCTCGGTCAGGCGCTCGCGGCCTGCCAGCCCCATGCCGGCGAGCAGCTCGGCGATCTGCGCCACGGTGTATCCTTCCGGGATGGTCACACGGTGGAGGACGCTCTCCCCCCGTGCCAGCACTCCCGCTATCTCCAGGGCGCCCTGGGTCGGCGACAGGGAGTACTCTCCGTGCCTCAGGCTGCCGGCGACGCCGGTGATCCGCGCAGCCAGAACGAACGCGCGCGCGCTACGGACGACGCCCGCCTGCTCCAGCCGCTGACCGATCTGGCGGGCGGACTCGCCCGGCGGTATCACTACTGTCTTGGGCGAAGGACCTGCCGCGGAGACCGGACCATCCCGCCCCAATAGAGGCCTGAGCTCCCACCAAAGGCACACGGCGGCCGCGAGCGCGACCAGCACCAGCGCGGCCGCCAGGACAGGCAGTGCCGCGCGCACGTTGACTTGAGTCTTCGGGGTTCTCGGGGGCGGCGTGGATCCAGCCGGCATCATGCCAGAGGCGATGGAGCCTACGAGTCGTCCTCGTCCTCGGCGTCGGAGTTGTCGCCGTTGGCCTCGAAGGCGTCGCCCAGGTCGTCGAGGAGGCCCATGTCCTCCTCGTCCTCCTCGCCCTCCTCGATGATGATCTCGCTGTACCCTTCGGTCTCCTCCAGGGCGGCCATGACCCGGCCGAGCTCCTCATCGTCCTCTATCGGGATCATCCTGTCGTCGCTCTCCATCCGAAAGACGACGGCCGCGGCGTCCTCCTCGTCCTCTGGGAGCAGGATCGCGTAGCGGCGGCGCTCCACCTCGACGATGTCGACGACGTTGAACCGGTGCTCGGCCCCGTCCTCATCCTGCAGGGTGACGACGTCTAGCTCCTCGATCACGAAACACCTCCGGCAACTTCCACGTTCGCGCGGCGACGTCTGGGTCCTACCGCCGGTCCATCCCGGCCGGAGCATAGCACCTTACTCCAGCCCGGGCAATGGTGTCTGCGTCCTGCGACGATCGAGGTACGGCTGCAGGATAAGGGCGGCCGCGGCGGCGTCTCTCTTCGTGCGCCCCTGCCTCTGGCTGACCCCTGCCTCGCGCATGCTCCGCTCCGCGGCAGCGGTTGAGAACCGCTCATCGACCTCCCTCACCGGGATGCCGATAGACGCCCTTAGACGCGCCGCGAACCTCGCGGCGTGGCGGGTCTGACCTCCTACCTCGCCGCGCGTCGTCAGCGGCCTGCCGACGATCACCTCGCCTACCCCGTAGGTCTCGATCAGCCCCCGAATGTGGGCGAGGTCCCTTGACCAACCGGATCGCTCCAGGACCTCGAATGGAAGCGCGATCACCCCGGAGGGATCGCTGAGCGCTATCCCGAGCCGGCGCTCGCCGTGGTCGATCGCCATCACGCGGATTGGTCTACCGCGATCCAATGAGTCGGCCGACATCCTCGGGAACCGCCGCGAGGGCCTCGTCCAGCCGGGCCGGGTCGCGACCGGCGCCCTGCGCGAGATCCGCCCTTCCGCCTCCGGATCCGCCGAGCCTCCCGGCGGCCGCGCGCACTAGATCGTCGGCCCTCAGGCCGCGTTCTCTCGGACCCGCTGTCACCATCGCGACGAGGTTCACCTTCTCGCCGACCACGCCCCCGATCAGGTAGGCACCCTCACCCCGCTGCTCCCTGAGGCGGTCCCCAACCGCCCGCAACGCGTCCTGCGCGGCCCCGTCGACGCGTGAGGTCACCACCTTGACACCGCCGACGTCTTGCTCGGCGAGCGAGACCGGCGCCGGGGCGCCCTGCCTCTGGAGCGTCTCACGCTCGCGCTCGAGCCTCCTGACGCCATCTGCGAGACGCCTGGCACGCTCGGCGAGCTCCGCTGGAGCCGCCTTGAGCACGCCGGACAACTCGGCCACCAGGCGCTCGAGGTCGCCCGCCCGCTCGTACGCCTGCCAGCCCGCCACGGCCTCGATCCGCCTTATCCCGGCGGCCACGCCGCCCTCGGACGTTATTGTGAACAGCCCCACCTGCCCCGTGTTGGAGAGGTGCGTGCCCCCACAAAGCTCACGGCTGGTCCCGTCGATATCGATCACCCGAGCATGCTCACCGTACTTCTCCCCGAAGAGGGCCTTCGCACCGCTGCGCTGCGCCTGTTCAAGAGGCATCGTGGCCGCCCTCACGCGCCTCGCGCTCATCACCATCTCGTTCACCCTGCGCTGGACCGCCTCGCGCTCCGACGGCGAGAGGGGGACGGCGTGGGTGAAGTCGAAGCGGAGGCGTTCGGGAGCCACCAGCGAGCCGGCCTGGCCGACGTGGCCGCCCAGCACCTCGCCGAGGGCCTGGTGCAGGAGATGCGTGGCGGTGTGGTGGCGCTTGATCGCCGCCCGCCGCTCCCTGTCCACGGCGGCGCGGACGCGCGCTCCCGTCCGCACCCGGCCGCGCATGACCCTGCAGAGATGGCCCGTGTGAGAGGCCGTGATCCTTCGCGTATCCAACACCTCGAGCGTCAGCCCGCGGGCCGAGATCCTGCCCGTATCCCCCACCTGGCCCCCGGCCTCCGCGTAGAACGGGGTGGCGTCGAGCACCACGACCACGTCCTGGCCGCGCCCGGCCTCCTCGATGCGCGCACCGTCCCGCAGGAGCGCCAACACCGTTCCTGGGGCAAAGTCGCGTGAGTAGCCGGTAAACGACGTGGGCGCGACGTCGGCCGGCAGGCCCGTCTCCAGCGCCGCGCCTGCCCCGGCGGCGCCCTCGCGGCTCCTCTGCCGCTGGGCCTCCATCTCCCTCGCGAACCCGGCCTCGTCAAGGCCCAGTCCCGCCTCGGCCGCGAGGTCACGGGTCATCTCGAGCGGAAAGCCGTAGGTGTCGTAGAGCCGGAAGGCGCCGATGCCCGAGAGCGTTCCCTCTCCCTGCTCGCGCGCGGATGCTATCATCTCGGCCGCCCGCTCCAGCCCCGCCGCCAGCGTATGGGAGAACCGGTCCTCCTCGGCCCCGATCACCCTGAGGACGTAGTCCCGCCGCGCCACGAGCTCCCTGTGGTCCTGACCCATCAGCCCGATCACGGCGTCGGCCACCTCAGCGAGGAACGGCCCCTCGAATCCCAGCCGGCGCCCGAACCTCAAGGCGCGGCGGAGTATCATCCGCAGGACGTACGAGCGCCCCTCGTTGCCCGGCGTCACCTCGTCGGAGACCAGGTAGGCGGCGGCGCGGCCGTGATCCGCCAAGACCCGGTACGCGACCGTCGCCTCTTCGCGCTGCTCCTCGGTGTGGCCAAGCATCTCCTGGATCCTGTCGGCCACCGGGCTGAAGAGGTCGGTGTCGTAGTTCGTGGCCGATTGCTGGACGATCGACGTGATCCGCTCCAGGCCCATCCCCGTGTCCACGCCCGGCCTCGGGAGGGGCCTGCGGGTGCCGTCTGGGGCCTGATCGAACTGCATGAAGACCAGGTTCCAGATCTCCAGCCACCGCTCACACCCGTTGTCCAGCGCGACCCCGCACTCGGGCTGCCCGCAGTTGCATCTCTCTGGGCCCCAATCGTAGTGCAGTTCCGCCGTGGGGCCACAGGGGCCGACGTCTCCCATCGACCAGAAGTTGGTCTTCTCCCCCATCTGCAGGATCCGCTCCGGGGGAAAGCCCGCCTCGAGCCAGTGGCCGTAGGCCTCATCGTCCCCGGCCAGAACGGTCGCCACGAGCCTATCCATCGGGACCGCCAGCTCCCCGACCACGAACTCCTTCGCGTAGGCGATCGCCTCGCGCTTGAAGTAGTCGCCGAAGCTGAAGTTCCCGGCCATGAAGAAGAGGGTGTGGTGGCGCGGGCTCGGCCCCACCTGCTCGAGATCGTTGTGCTTGCCGCTCACGCGCAGGCAGCGCTGTATCGAGGCGGCCCGGGTGTACGATCGCCTCTCCAGCCCCAGGAAGACATCCTTGAACTGGACCATCCCGGCGTTGGTGAAGAGCAGCGTGGGGTCCCCGGCGGGGACGAGCGAGGCGCTGGGAACGACCGTGTGGCCGCGCTCCTCGAAGAAGCGCAGGAACCGGCGGGCGATCTCCATCCCGCCGGACCGTTCGGTGCCGTGCATCACGCCTCTCCCAGGCGCCCGCGCAGCCTCGGATCCGCCAGGTCGCGGAGTCCGTCGCCTAGGAGGTTCAGGCCCAGAACGGTAACGAGGATGGCCACCCCGGGGAAGATCGTGATCCACGGCGCGGTCTGCATGAACATCCGCCCTGTGGTGATTATCGTCCCCCAGCTCGGTATGTAGGGCGGGAGGCCCACCCCTAGGAAGCTCAGGGCGGCCTCTGCCAGGACCGACTGAGCGAAGATGAAGGTGCACTGGACGATGACCGGAGCCAGGCAGTTGGGCAGCACGTGCCGGCCGAGTATCCTGGCGTCGGTCGCTCCCAGCGCCTGCGCCGCCTGCACGTAGTCGAGCTCGCGCACGACTAGCGTGACGCTGCGCACCACGCGGGCGACGTTAGGGGTGTAGACGATCGCCAGCGCGATGATCACGTTCGACAGCCTCGCCCCGAGGGCGGCCATCAGGGCCACCGCCAGCAAGATGCTCGGGAAGGCCATCAGCCCGTCCATGATCCGCATCAGTATCCGGTCGAGCCGGTCCACGTAGCCCGCCGAGAGCCCCACGACTATGCCGGCCAGGGCGGTGCCTGCTACGACGAGAATCCCCACCGTCAGCGAGATCCTGGCCCCGTAGATCACCCGGCTCATGATGTCGCGCCCCATGTTGTCGGTACCGAAGGGGTGGGTGCTGCCGGGTCCCACAAGGCGCCGGGGCACCTCTATCTCCATCGGGTCGTAGGGCGAGAGGACGGGCGCCAGGAGCGCCACGGCCACCACGGCCAGGACGATCAGCCCTCCGACGAGCGTGGAGGTGCTGCGGCGCAGCCCCTTCGCCACGGATGCCCACGGCCCTGCCTGGGGCTTCATCGCCGCTGGATGCTCTGCCAAGCCTGCCCTGTTGCTCATCGCGACCTCACGCGTACTTGACCCTGGGATCCAGGTAGACGTAGAGCAGGTCTATGAGGAGGTTCACGAGGACGTAGATCGCGGCGATGAACATCAGGACACCCTGCACGACGGGGTAGTCGCGGCGCAGCACCGACGAGATCACGAGCCTTCCGACCCCCGGCAGCGCGAAGACCGTCTCGGTAACAACCGCCCCCGAGAGCAGTCCGCCCATTGCCAGCCCTATGACCGTTATGGTGGGAATCATGGCGTTGCGCAGGGCGTGACCGTAGATCACCTTGCGCTCCTTGTTCCCCTTGGCCCTGGCCGTACGGACGTAGTCCTGGCCCAGCACCTCCAGCATGCTCGACCTGGTCATGCGGGCGATCAGCGCCGAACTGCTGATCCCAAGCGTGAACGCCGGCAGGACCAGGGACCTAAGCGCCCCTGAGAGCGACTGCGCCAGGGGCACGTACCCCGCCACCGGGAACAGACCGAAGTACACCGAGAAGACCAGGATCAGGTTCAGCCCGAGCCAGAAGTTCGGGACGGAGACGCCAAACAGCGCTATCCCCATTGCGGACTGATCCACCCAGGTGTTCCGCCGGACCGCGGCCACGACGCCCGCGGGGATCCCGATCGCGACCGCCACGAACAGCGACATCAAGGTCAGCAGCGCCGTCGGCTCGATCCGCTCGAAGATGGCGCTCAGCACGGGCCTCTGTAGGAAGATCGAGTATCCGAAGTCGGCCTGAAGCGTCCGGAGGTACCAGCGCCCAAGCTGCACCAGCAGCGGCCTGTCGAGCCCCATCAGGTGGCGCAGGTTGTCCAGGTCGTCGGTCGTGGCGTCCGGGCCGAGCATGACCGACGCGGGGTCGCCCGGCGTCAGGTAGATAAGGAAGAACCCCACCGTCGCGACGATGAGCAGAACCGGCAAGAGAGCAATCACTCTGCGAAGGATGTAGCCGCTCATCTAGTACGAAGCACCCTCTACCATGGCCCTCTGGGGCCGGGTCTCGACTTGTCGTGCCTGAATCTCAAGCCCTGGCGTCGGTGACACCGGTGGGGGCACGCCTGTCCCCCACCGGCTCACGACTACGATCTAGCGCTCCAACCAAGCGTTCCAGAAGACGTGCGTAGGGCTGCTGCCGTAGCCCTTGAGCTCCTTCCTGTGGAGGTGCAGCAGGAAGTAGTCGCCGAACTTGATCGTTCCCGCGTCCTCGTACCAGTGCTTCTGCATCCGCGCCCAGAGGTCGCGTCGGACCTTGGGATCGGAGTGCCTGCGCAGCAGGGTCATCATCGCGTTCATGTCGCGGTTATCGTACCATCCGGGCCAGACCGGGTTGAGCGAGAGCAGGAAGACGGGGTCGGGCACGAAGCTGAACGCGGTGCTGAAGACGTCCCACAGCTCCGGTCGAGCCCGACGTGCCACGAGGGTGGCCCAGTCCACGACCTGAAGATCGACCGTGAAGCCCGCGCGCTCCAGCATCGGCTTCACCACCTGGGCAGCCGTGCCGTAGGCAACGTACTCCATCGTCGTCACCCACCGCAGGGGCTCGCCCTTGTAGCCGCTCTCGGCCAGGAGCTGCCGGGCCTTGGTCGGGTTCTTCTGGTTCACGAACTCCTTGCCGGCGTCGGTCCACATGTAGTGCTCTTTGGGCATCAACCCCGGATCGAGGCGCCAGAACTTGGGGTTGCCGTAGGCCGCCCGCATGACGGCCTCCTGGTCGAGGGCCGCCTGGAACGCCTGCCGGATCTTCTTGTTGGACATGAGCGGCGAGCGGTTGTTGAATACGGCGGTCAGCCAGTTGGCGGTGTCGGTCACGTAAGGCACGAGGTCGGCATCGGTGCGCAGCCGGTCGTACTCGTCCGGGGGGATCGTCTCGGCGAACTGGTACTCCCCTCCTGACCGCGGAATCGGGGACCGGGATGACGTAGATCGAGTCGAAGTAGGCGTTCTTGCGGCCGGCGGCGCCGTCGGGCGGCTCGCTCCTGGGCTGGTAGCCATCGAACCTATCCAGGCGGATGTGCCTGTCCGGCAGGTGCTCGACAAACCGGTAGGGCCCAGTGCTGATGAACCGCCTTACAGGGCCGGTACCGGCCTCGTCGATGACCTCCTTGGGGAAGATGACCGCCGACTGGCCTACCCAGGAGAGGTCGAGGATGAGGAGCCCGTAGGGCTCGCGGAGCTTCATCACGACCGTCAGCGGGTCGGGCGCGGTCAGCGAGACGACGTTGGCGAAGAGGGACCTGCCCCGGGTCGCTATTCGACCCCAGCGCTCGAGCGAGGCCTTGACATCCTCGCTGGTCAGATCCTTGCCGTTGTGGAACTTGATCCCTCGGCGCAGGGTGAACGTGTAGGTGAGCCGGTCGGCGCTCATCACCCACTTGTCCACCAGCATCGGCTTGGGCTCGAACTTGCTGGTCGCGGCGAACAGGCCCTCGTTCACGTTGTACATGATGTGGCCGGTGATCGACGCCGTCGTCCAGTGCTGATCGAGCGTCGGGGGCTCGCCTATGTGCGCTATGCGCAGGACTCCCCCACGGCGCGGCTGCTGAGCCTCGCTGGGAACCAGCGGTGAGAGCACAAGGGCCGCGACCACGGCCAGCGCGACTATCCGTCCAAGAGTGATCCTCACGTCCGCTACCCCTCCCTCCATGTGGTGCCGATCTCGCTGCTCACTTCTGCGCGCCCTGGGCCGCGGCTGCCGCGGCGGTTGCACAATAAGATACCACAATACGGCGCGTCAACAATCGGGAATAACTCCCACTCCGGGGCCGCCCTTCGGCGATCTCGGGTGACCGCCTACTCCCCCCGCGAGTCAACGCCCTCCGCGGCCGCCAGTTCGGCCACCAGGGCGCCCGCCTCCTCCACCGCCTCCGCGAACGCGGCAACCACCCTGTCGACCTGTTCATCCGTGGCGATGAGCGGCGGTGCGAAGCGGATGACCTCGGGCTTGTTTATCCCGTGAAAGGCGAGGACCCGCCGCTGCGCGATGCCTGAGAGCACCAGGAAGGCGACATCCGAGTCCTGGAACTCCACGCCGACCAGGCAGCCCTTCCCCCTCACGTCGGCGATCATACCCTCGGCCCCCTGGGCGACCGCGCGCAGCCCGGCCATCAGCCTGTCCCCGATCACCGAAGCCCGTTCGAGCAGGCCCTCTTCCTGGATCACCCGGATCGTCGCGATCGACGCGGCCCACCCCAGGCGGTTGCCGAAGGTGGTGGTGTGCATGTAGGGGTGCTGCGCCATCGCATCCCACAGGTGAGGGCGGGCGATGAAGGCGCCCACCGGGGCGATCCCCCCGCCCAAGCCCTTGGAGCTGGTGAGGATGTCGGGGACGACGCCCTCGTGCTCGCAGGCCCACATCTTGCCCGTCCTTCCCATCCCGGTCTGAACCTCGTCGAGGATCAGCGCGGCCCCTCTGCCGTCGCAGATCTCCCGCAGGCTGCCGAGGTAGCCGGGTGGGGGCACGACCACGCCGTTCTCGCCCTGGATGGGCTCGACGATGACCGCGCCGGTCCTGGGGGTCATCGCATCGGCCACGGCGCCCGCGTCGCCGTAGGGGACGTGCGTCACTCCCGGCAGAAGAGGCTCGAACGGCTTCCTGTACTTCTCCCGGCCCGAGATCGACAGCGCCCCCATCGTCTTCCCATGGAATGCGCCGATCGTAGAGACCACCTCGGGCTTCCCCGTGGAGGCCCGGGCGAGCTTGATGGCGCCCTCGTTGGCCTCGGCGCCGCTGTTGCAGAAGAAGACGTACTGCAGGTCGCCCGGCGTAACCTCTGCCAGCAGTTCGGCCAGCTCCCCCATCGGCTCGTTGGCCATCAGGCGGACCGAGAGCGGCATCCGATCGAGCTCGCGGCGGGCCGCCTCGACGACGCGGGGATGCCTGTGGCCGACGATGAAGACCGCGGGGCCACACGCGAAGTCGAGATACTCCCGGCCGTATGCGTCGCGTATTACGGCCCCCTCGGCCTCCACCTCGAGCGTCTCGACGCCGAGGAACTTGTACCCTCGAACCCATGACGGGTTCAGGTGGTTGGTGTACTGCCCGAACACCCTCAGCACGCGCTGCTCTATCTCCTTGCTCACCCGCCTGCCTCCCCCGACTCAGCGACCCCGTCGAGCGCCGCCTGCGCCCGGCGGACGATCTCGCGCGTCTCCCTGTACTTGATGCGGGCAAACGCCTCCTCGATGGTGACCCACTCGACGGCGACGAACCCCTCCTCGCGCTGGGGCTCCGCCTCTTCACCGCCCAGGAACTCGAGCAGGAAGTAGCGGACGGTCTTATCGTAGAAGGTATCCTCTGTTCGCCAGAAGAAGGAATAGCGCTCTTGCCCCAGGTCGCCGACGATCCGAACCCTCGACAGCCCCGTCTCCTCCCGCACCTCGCGGACGGCTACGGACTCGGGTGTCTCGCCCACCTCGATCGTGCCCTTGGGCAGCATCCACTTCCCGCCCTCGTGCTGCAGGACAAGGATCTGGATCACGCCTCCAAGCCGACGGAAGACCACGCCGCCGGCGCTGTGGGCCCGCTTGACCGGTCTCTTTCTCCTGGAGGGAGCCGTCACCTGCTTCTCACTACCCCTGGGGCCGCCTTCGGAAGGTAGATTCAACCCGACGATGCCCTGACCTCCAGCGGGGCGTGCCGCGCCAGCGAAAAGCGAGGCCCGGATCTCTTCCGGGCCTCGCCGACGCCTCACGGAGCCTGCACACCTACCCCTTGAGGCTCTCCCTCACGACCTGCTCGACGGCGCGGCCTTCCGCCCGCCCACCGACGCGCCTCATCACCTGACCCATCAGCCGGCCGAACTCCTTCTCGCCCTTGGCACCTATCTCGGCGGCGACCTCGGCGACCAGACGGCGCAGCTCATCTTCCGACAGCATTGCCGGGATGTATCCGAGCAGCAGGGCCAGCTCCAGCTGCTCCTTCTGCGCGAGATCGTCCCTTCCGCCGCGCGTGAAGCTCTCGATCGCCTCGCGGCGCCGCTTCGCCTCCCGCATCAGCACCTCAACCGCCTCCGCCTCGCCGAGCGGACGCCTTCGCTCTATCTCAAGGTTCTTGAGCGCGGCCCTAGCCAGCCGGATGGTGGAGGTCCTCAAGGCGTCACGCGACCTCATCGCCTCTTTGAGGTCGGCCTCCAGACGCTGCTCGATGGTCGTCGCCATCTTCGACCCGGCGCCTTCCCGCGGCTACCGCCGCCGGCGCTTCGCGCTACGGGCGAGCTTGCGCCGCCTCTTCTCCCCAGGAGTCTCGTAGTGCGAGTGTCGCTTGGCGTCGGAGAGAACGCCAGAACGCTTCACCTGCCGCTTGAACCGCCGCAGCGCGGAGTCGAGAGTCTCATCTTTGCCTACGCGGATCTCGGCCACAGACCTTTCACCCCCTCCCGATGCGGGCGAGGCTTTCAGGTGGGACGGCTGCGCTTCCCGCGAGCCCTTTCGCCCCACAGACACGCATCCGGCAGGCTCCTCCGCCCCGCTACTGAGGAACCTGCCGTGATAGACCCCGGCACGACCGGCACAGCCGACCGTGCCGCCTGCACCCGGGCAGGTCTGACAGCAAGCGCATTATACACCCCGGAAAAGTTGGGTGTCAAAAACGGGCCGGCCTGCCCGCCGCGGCCAGGAGGGCACGGGCCTGACGGCGGGGAAGACCTCCGAGCCGCCGCACCGCCGTCGAAGAGGCAAGCTTCGCGGCCGGGCGCGGAGATGTCGAGGGGAGGGGCGAGATGGGCGAGGTATTCATCCTGAGTGCCGTGCGCACGCCTATCGGGAGGTTCATGGGAGGGCTCGCGGGAGTCCCGGCCCCGAGGCTCGGAGCCCTGGTCATATCAGAGGCCGTGCGGCGCGCCGGCGTTGCCCCTGACCATGTCAGCGAGGTGTACATGGGAAACGTGCTTGGGGCGGGGCTGGGGCAGGCGCCTGCCCGGCAGGCGACCCTACGCGCGGGCCTGCCCGACTCCGTGGCTGCGACCACGGTGAACAAGGTGTGCGGCTCGGGCCTGAAGGCCGCGATGCTCGGCGCACAGGCGATCCTGGCAGGGGACGCGGAGGTCGTGGTTGCGGGCGGGATGGAGAACATGAGCGCCGCGCCCTACCTCCTGGACAGGGCCCGATCGGGCTACAGGCTGGGTGACGGCACGGTGGCGGACTCCCTCCTGCGGGACGGCCTGACCGATGCCTACGGCCACGGCCACATGGGGAACTGCGCGGAGATCCTGGCCGAGACCTTCCGTATCACCCGCGAGGAGCAGGACGGCTTCGCGGCGGAGAGCTACAGGCGGGCGATCTCGGCGATGGATGCCGGCCTGCTGCGCTCCCAGATCCTGAAGGTGGTCGCTCCGGACGCCTCGGAGGTCGTCGAGGATGAAGAACCCAGGAGGGTCGACTTCGAGAAGATCCCGAAGCTGCGGCCGGCCTTCAAGGAGGGAGGAACGGTCACAGCTGCCAACGCGAGCAGCATCAGCGACGGGGCGGCGGCGGTGGTCCTGGCTTCGGAGAGTGCGGCCGGCCCCAGGAAGGGTGAGGCGCTCGGGCGGATAGTCGGCCAGGCAGGTGCCGCTATGGCCCCCGAGTGGTTCACAATAGCCCCTGCAGAGGCCACCTGGAGGCTGCTGGAGAAGGTGGGCTGGACCACGGATGACGTGGATCTCTTCGAGGTAAACGAGGCGTTCTCCGGCGTCGTGATCGCGGTGACGCGGGAGCTTGGGATATCCTCGGAGCGGGTGAACGTCCACGGCGGCGCAGTTGCCGTGGGCCACCCAATAGGTGCCAGCGGTGCCAGGATTCTGACGACTCTGGTCCATGCGCTGGCCGCCCGGGGGGCGAGACGCGGCGTGGCCGCCGTATGCCTGGCCGGGGGCGAAGCAGTGGCGGTCGCGGTCGAGCGGGGTTGAGCACCACGTCACGCCGGGACGGCAGGGAGCGGCTACAGACTCGTAACTGCCTGTTGACGGCCACTGTCGGGCCGAATATACTCTAGACCCGTCTCGGACGAGGGCAACACCGCAAGGTCCGGTCGAACCAAGAACGCGCCGCACGACCGCGACCCAAGAGCGGCGGGCCTCTCAAAGGACGGGGCAAGCTGTGCGGTCGTGTCGGCCAGAAGAGGTGGGACTCGTTCCCGATCATCTGGCGGCGGCCGCACCAGCGTTTCCGGGGGTCTACTGCCCGTCCTTGGGCCTAGCCAGGTGGAAAGGCGTCGCTCCTTCGCGGGGAGGAAGGGTCAGCCGCTCGCGGGGGCTGACCGAGATCCTTATCCCGACCGCGCCGAGCCCTTCGACGAACCCGCCTCGGACCGAAAGAACCGCCGCCAGGGCCGCCGGGTCGCCGATCGCCTCTATCGTGTAGGGCGACCTCAGCAACTTCCCCTCCACCACCATCCCGGCAGCGGTGGCACGGATTCCGGAGTTGGCGAGTATACGGACGCCGTTGATCGCAATCGCTTCAGCCCCCGCCGACATCAGCTCGTTCACCAACCCATAGAGGTCTGTGGCTTCAACCGCGACCGGGAGGACGATGGGTCGACCTCCGGGCTCGTCCGAGACCACTACGACCACGCCCGGCCCAGAAACCGGCACCAGGCCCAACACCAACCTGTAACGCGCCATCTCGCGCTCCATCGCCTCGGTCAGGCCCCGGCCCTCCATGACGGCGGCCTCGTACTCCTGGACCCGGCGCATCAGCGCCTCCACCTCCGCCTCCAGGACGGCGCGGGCGTCCTCCTGCTGCTTGACAAGGACCGCGAGCTCCTGGAGCCGCCACGAGGGGAGGGCGGCCGCCTCCCTGATCGGCTCCCGGGTCCTCACCATCACCGCCATGAGGAACCCCACGCCCAGTAGGAAGAGGGCGGTCGGTACCTGCCACCGGCGCATCGCGTCGAGCCGCACCCTCACAGTATACCAGCACGCCCGCACGCCCCCGGGGAGCCCCACCACCCGAGCTCCCACGGGTGTCCGCGCGCCGGGCGTCAGCGGTGAAGAGCAAGAATCCACGAAAACAGGAGAAAGGCAGAGCCTCGCAGAGCCTGGGGGCGACAGCACGCCATCATCCTCCCAGGAAGCCCTCCACTGTCCTTGATTTGCCATTCGGGCCTCCGAAGAATATGGGATGGATTAGCACTTGAACGTAGAGAGTGCTAGCAGAAACGCCTAGGAGGACACAAAGATGCCGGCAAAGCTGTTGCTGTACGACGAGAACGCCCGGCGGGCGCTCGAGCGGGGAGTTGAGCGCGTGGCGAGCGCGGTCAAGGTCACGCTGGGGCCCAAGGGGCGCAACGTCGTTCTCGAGAAGAAGTGGGGCTCTCCCACCATAACGAAGGACGGCGTCACCGTGGCCAAGGAGATCGAGCTGGAGGATCCCAACGAGAACATGGGCGTCCAGCTCGTCAAGGAGGTGGCCAGCAAGACCAACGATGCCGCCGGAGACGGGACGACAACGGCGACCGTGCTCGCGTGGGCAATGGTCCGTGAGGGCCTGAAGAACGTGGCCGCGGGCGCGAACCCGATGCTGATAAAGCGCGGGATCGACCGCGCCGTCGAGTCGATCGTGGAGTCCCTCAAGGAGTCAAGCATCCAGGTCGAGGGCCGTCAGGACATCGCCCACGTGGCGGGGATCGCGGCGAACGACTCTGAGATCGGCGAGATCATCGCGGACGCGATGGACAAGGTGGGCAAGGACGGCGTCATCACCATCGAGGAGAGCAAGGGCATAGAGACAACGGTCGAGGTCGTCGAGGGCATGCAGTTCGACCGCGGCTACATCTCCCCCTACTTCGTCTCCGATCCGGACAAGATGGAGGCGGTCGTCGAGGAGCCCTACATCCTCCTAACGGAGAAGAAGATCAGCGCCGCCCGCGACATCGTCCCGGTGATGGAGAAGGTAATCCGGACGGGCAAGCCGCTCGTGGTGGTATCGGAGGACATCGAGGGTGAGGCACTCGCCACCCTCGTCGTGAACAAGCTGCGCGGTGTCCTGCACAGCGTCGCGGTCAAGGCACCCGGCTACGGCGACCGGCGCAAGGCGATGCTGCAGGACATGGCCGTCCTGACCGGTGCCCGGGTCATCTCCGATGACATCGGCGTCAAGCTGGAGAGCATCGAGATGGAGTTCCTGGGCCGCGCCGACAAGGTCAAGGTCACCAAGGAGGAGTCCACGATCATCGGCGGCAAGGGGTCGAAGGCGGATATCGATGGAAGGGTTGCCCAGATCAAGAAGGAGATCGAGGACACCACCAGCGACTACGACCGCGAGAAGCTGCAGGAGCGGCTGGCGAAGCTCGGAGGAGGCGTGGCCGAGATCAAGGTGGGCGCCGCCACCGAGACCGAGATGAAGGAGAAGAAGCACCGCTTCGAGGACGCGCTCAACGCCACCAAGGCGGCCGTCGAGGAGGGGATCGTTCCCGGAGGCGGGACCGCCTTCCTGCAGGCGCTGAAGGCGCTCAAGAAGGTCACGGGTGACGGCGATGAGGCGATCGGAGTCAACCTGGTGCGCCGTGCCCTCGAGGAGCCGACGCGTCAGCTGGTGCAGAACGCAGGCGGAGAGGGCTCGCTGGTGGTCGAGCGGGTCAAGCGCGAGAAGGCCGGCGTCGGGTACGACGTGGCGAACCTCGAGTACACCGACATGGTGAAGGCCGGCATAGTCGACCCGACGAAGGTCACGAGGCTCGCGCTCCAGAACGCCGCGAGCGTCGCCGGGCTGCTTCTCACGACCGAGGCGATCGTGGTTGAGAAGCGCGAGAAGAAGAAGGGGCCCGCGATGCCCGGACCCGGCGGGATGGGCGAGGACGAGTTCTAGAGCAGGTGTAATGTGATGGGAGCCCGGGCCGGTCGGCCCGGGCTCCTCTCTTTATGCCTTGTTGGGCTGCTGGGGTGACCGACGGGATTCGAACCCGCGACCTCCTGGGCCACAGCCAGGCGCTCTAACCAGGCTGAGCTACGGCCACCGCGCCCGCTGATTGTAGCACAGCGGTTCCGGCGGCCTCAACCAGACGGTGCCTGCTCGCCCGAGGCGGCGGCCTGCGCCTTAGCGACGCCCGCCGGGGTCAGGAGGGTCACGCAGTCCTTCGTGCCTACGCCCTGCCTCTCGACCAGCCCCTCCGCCTCCGCCCTCACGCGGGCGCCGACCACGCGGACCATGGGAAGGCCCGTGAGCTCGGCCAGCCTGCCGTCCGAGATGCCGTGGCGAAACCAGGCCTTGGCCTCGTAGAGCGCAGCCAACACCCGTGCAACATCTGTCGACTCCTGATCAGCCATGGCACACCCTCCGGCAAAGGGTAGGTGCAGCGCGCCTCATGAGGGTCTTGCCCACCTAAGACGAGGTCTAGTCGCCTCCTCCACCGCGAGGCACGGGTCGGGGCATGCCTCTCTCCCTACGTAGGGATAGAGCCCTAGGGGGGCGAACCGATGAGACATGACACAAGAGGACATCCTGGCGGTCGTCTCCGCCAGCTCCCCTGAACGCCTCTCCGACCCCGGGAAACGCCCGATCGCCGATGACCACGTGGCCCAGATCGTGCAACTCACGGGATGGGGTCACGCGGCCCTGGCCGCCGATCACCTGCTGCTGCCGGAGATCACGGGAGCGCTGCCGGCGGTCGTAGGGGGAGCCATAAGGATCCTGGGAGTCGGCTTCCGCGGTGCGCGCCCCCTGGCGTCCGATGCAGACGACACCGCCGGGCGAAAGATCCGCGAGCGGCAGTTCGCATACGAGTTCTTGATCGAGGCAGCGCTCAACCTCATCGGCCTCGAGAGCCGCTGGCTGGATCCGGGCGAGAAGGCCACAGCGGTCGGGTACATCCGCAGCGCGCTCGCCGAGTGGGAGAAAACCGAGGAGGCAGAGAGGCGAGGCTCGATCGCG
>JBBIJB010000028.1:0-28086 GCA_037446215.1 Armatimonadota bacterium | reverse complement strand
CGGCCTCCTCGAGCGCCTGCTTAGGCGGCTTGTTGTTCAGCACCACCTCGTTGACCGCGTCCACGATGACCTGCCTCTGGGCCGCCTCGTCCACGAAGAATGTGGCGCGCGCGTGCGGCAGCGCCGAGATGAACGGCCCGAAGCTGGGATCGGCCGCGAGGCGGGGGTCCTCGACCAGCCGCTTGTAGGCGGGTAGCTCGCCCACGGCGTCAAGCCAGAGACGCTGTGTCCCCTCCGAGACCAGGAACTTAAGGAACGCCGTCGCCGGATCACGCCGCGGGCCCTGGGCCTTCGTCGTCAGGCCGTGGACCCAGTACGAGCCGAAGTTGGAGGGGGCACCCCCAACCGTCTTGCCCGGGAGCGGTGCTATGCCCCACGCGGCCCTGGTTCCTCGCCGAATCGCTCCGATCGCAAAAGAGCCGTCCACGATCATGCCTGCCCGGCCTGCCATGAAGGAGTTCCTGTAGCCCCCGGCGCCAGGGAAGAAGTCGATCGCGCCGATCTTCGACTTCGTGATGAGATCGGTGTACCAGCGAAACGCCTCGACGCCGGCCGTCGAGGCGTAGGTAACCCGCCTATTGTCCGCGCTGTACGGAGAGGCACCCCACTGGCGGAACAGGACCTCGCGCAGCAGGTGGTGGTCCTGGCCAGAGGGGGCTATTCCGAAGCCCTGGACCGTGATCCGCCCTCTGTCATCCCTCGCGGTCATTCGCTCGGCGGCCCCCTGGAACTCATCCCAGGTCACGGGAGGTCGTACCACGGCCGCGGTCCGGAACAGGTCGGCGTTGTAGAAGAGCGCCAGGCTGCGCACCGCTGTCGGGAGGGCCCAGTACTTGCCGTCGAACCTGGAGGCCTTGATCATCGGAACGTAGTCACGCTCGATCTGGACCGGCGGGAAGGCGTCGGTGGGCAGGGGCTGGAGGTAGCCGCTATCTACGTACAGCGGCACCCACCCATAGAACAGGTTGATCACGTCCGGCCCCTGGCCCGCGGGAACCGCGCTCGCGACCTTCTGGTTGTACGCATCGTACGGGAAGTGCTCGTGGACGACCTTGACCCCGGGGTTCTGCGTCTCGAACTGCGCTATCAACTGGTCAACCAGCTTGACCTTGCTCTCGAAGAAGTACTGCCAGTAGGTGATCGTCACCCTGGGTTGGCTGCCGGCCGTGCCCACACCCGCCAGAAGCACGGCAGTTGCTATGCCCAGCACCCAAGCCTTCTTCACGTCTCTGACCTCCTGCGGAGCGAGTCGGTTCCGGGGACCGCTCCCCCTCGACCGACTCCTTCGGCCCGGGAGCCGCCGAATCCCTCTTCGGGGAGCGCTCCGGCGGCCGGATCCCATCCCGGGCTCAGCGCAGTCGTCCCGCGGCGCTGCCGTCCAGGGCGTGGACCGCCGTCCTGCCGTTGGGCATGGCCCCGGCCAACGCCGCCTGCAGGCTCCCCCAGCCGTCCCTGGCCCGCTGCAGCGCCTGTCTGATCCACTCGCGGTCGCCCTCGTTCAGGTCCACGCCTGCTCCCACCTTTGCCCACACCATTGTGTGGTAGAACCGCAGCGCGGTCGCCGCCACCCAGACCTCGCTCAGCACGCTGCCGTCGCCGTTCGGGATGAAGATGTCGCAGATGTTGTCAGTCCCTATCCGGACCGGCACCCCGGCGGCCATCATGTCCAGCAGCCGGGCGATCGAGTTGTGAACCGGCGCGGAGAGGGGCCGCAACTGGAACATCGACAGGGCCGCGGTCGGGCAGGATACTACGCCGATCCGGTGTTCCAGCATGTTGTCGATCAGACGCTGGAAGCGGCCCTCGTCGTAGCAGGAGGGCGAGATCGCATGCACAGCCCACACCGTCGGCCCGCTCTCGCCATCCACGGTGGGAGAGCCCATCCACCGCACCGCCTGGACCAACTGCTCGGTCTCCTCCTCGCGTGGGTCGTTGTCCTGGTCGACCTGGAAGTGGATCGGCTTGCCCAGGCTCCTGCCGAGTTCCAGGATCATCCGCGTGTGCCCGTCGAATCCGACGCGGCCCTCTCCCCGGTCCCTGGCCGGAAGCCCGCCCAGGATGTCCGCGCTCTCGGCAGCCTCGCGATATACGTCCCACCGGTCCGACTTGACCTTCGGGTTCTTGAAGCCGAATATCGGCGAGACCGCGATCTTGAGCGTCAGTCGGCCCCTGAACTCCTCACGGAGCCTGGCCGCCTGCTCGACGGCCGTAAGCCCGATGTCCGGGGTGGCATCCACAAACGAGACGACCTCACGGACTCCGGAAGAGGCCATGTGCTCCAGCTCCGCCTTCATCCGGCAGTACAGATTGTCGGGGTTGTATGCCGGGCCCTTGTGGAGTTCGCCAACGAGGATCTGCTTCACCGGCAGGGACAGCCCGGCCGCTCCGACGGGGTCTATGTTGGCATGCTGGAGAAACTCCGGCGAGAAGGTGTTCGCTCGATCAAGGTGCGTGTGACCGTTTACCCAACCGCCGAACTCCCCGGCCGTGCTCTCAAGGGCTGCCGCCCACCCGCCGCCGATACTGCTTCCGCCGCGCCTCTCCATGGTCTATCTCACCCTCCCTTTGCGGTGCTCTCGATGCTCCCTGGTAGCAGAAGGGCGCCTGGAGGAGGCGGTTGTCGGGGGAAAAACAAACCCGCCCCCCGCAATAGCAGGGCGCGGGACGGTCTCCCGTCTCCCTCCTTGTCCGTCTCGCAGGACGTCCCTTAAAGGAGTCATGTCGACAAGAAACTAGCACCGCGGGACGCCCCAGTCAAGCATGAACTGCCCTTCGCCGGGGGAGTGGGGAGGACGTGCACAGAACTGGTAGGGAAACCGGCCGCGCCGACTGCGACGCGTGCGCGCCGGCACAAGCGCCGCCGGTGGAGGGCTGCGTGAGTAGAGGACGGGTCAGCAAGCCGGGGTTGATCCACCGAGCGAGAGGCCTCCCCGTACTCCGCCTGAGCGGCGATCCGCGCGCGCGGGGTCTCGCGCACGGCCGCCTGGCCACCGGCCTTATCGCGCACAACATCCGGCTCTACCTCCGCCGGTTCGAGGAGGACGCCGAGCTTCCGGCCTCCGAGGTGCTACGGCGATCCGCCCGCTGCTGGGAGGCGCTCCGGTGGCACAGCCCCGAGTACGCCGCCATGGTGGAGGGAGTCGCCGAGGGATGCGGGGCGCCCCTCATGGAGATAGTGGCGATGAACCTGAGGTACGAGCTGCTGTACAGCGAGTTCTCCCGAATCGGGATGGCTACGCTGGGCAGGGCCCCCTCGCCGGCCGGGGAGTGCACCGCCTTCGCGGTCTTACCCGAGGTCGCCAGGGCCGGCCATCTGCTGATGGGCCAGAACTGGGACTGGATACCCGGCGTCGCGGGGGTGGTGCTTCTCGTGGCGCTGCCGAGCGGCCACCGCGTCCTGTGCTTCTCCGAAGCCGGAATAGCGGGGGGGAAGTTCGGCCTGAACAGCGCGGGCGTTGGGCTGGCAGTGAGCGGCCTGCTGTCCGACGCGGACGACTGGTCCAGGCTTGGGAGGCCCTTTCATGTGAGGACCTGGGAGGCGCTCTGCAGTACCACGCTCGACGAGGCCCTCTTCGCGGCCGGAGCAGGCCCCCACTCGTGCTCGGCAAGCTTCATCATCGCCGAGGCAGCGGCCCCGGGGAAGGGGCGGGCGACCAACCTCGAGGTCTCGCCCGCCGGAACCCGCTCCACGGCCCCGCGCGGCGGCCTACTCGTGCACGCCAACCACTTCATCGATCCCGGGGCGCTCGGGCTCTGGGAGCCGATGGTGGAAGAGCGGCTGTCCACGTACCACAGACACCGGAGGCTGGAGGAGCTGCTGACAGGCGCGTCGGCCCGAGGGCCGATATCGGCCAGGGTGCTGCGCATGCTGCTCCGCGACCACGACGGGATCCCGGAGTCGGTGTGCAGGCACCCAAATCCTTCCCACCCGGAGGGCGAGCGCTACCAGACCGAGGCCTCGGTGATCATCGACCTCCACGCCCGGACGATGCAGATCGCTTCCGGCCCTCCTTGCTCCGGAAGCTACCGGCGGCTGTCGCTATGACCCGCCGGATGGAGGGCGCGTCGTCCTAGCGGGCGACCGACGTGGGGGGAGGGGGCGGGAGCACGGTCCGCTCGCCGGTCGGCGGCTCCATGAACCCCCGCGGGGTCGGTCTCCAAGCCGGGGTCCGATGGGAAGAGGGCGCCTGAGGGCGGCGATTCCGCAGCGCGGCATCGCCCGTGAGGGTGAGCGGATGTCCGCCTCGCGCGCGTAGGGTCGCAGTCACCCGAACGCGCACCACGGACTCCGGTGCATGCGCGACGCGGCCATCCGGGTCGAAGTACGCCAACTCCAGTCGCTCCACGTGAGATGAGAGGTTGTTGGTGCCGCCTCCGACCCTGCGCTCGATCTCCCGCTGCCGGGAGTTGTGCTGGAACGTGACCTCGTAGGGCTGGTCGGCTCTGTAGGGATTTCCTGCCGGGATCCTGACCGTCACCCTGTCGGCGCAGAGGCCGGTTGGGCCGCAGGTCGGCACGCCCACGACGGCCTCGGCCCACCGGATCTCCTCCGCGATCCGCTCGAGGCCTCTCCGAGCGGACTGCAGGAGGTCGAGCCTCTGCTCGGTAAGCGCGGTGCCGACGGAGGCGACCTTGAGGAACCCATGCAGGGCGCCTGCTGCCAGCGCCAGGAGGCTGAGAACGAGCACGGCCTCGATGAGGGTGGCTCCAAGGACTGACCTCCCGGGTCTGGCGAATCCTTGTGGCTGGCGGCCCGACCGCGCGGGGCGGTCTCGGGCAGTGGTAAGGGCGCGCATCTGGCCTCCAAGCACGGCGTGATGCTTGTACCCTACACATCGGCGCGGATCGCCCTCGCGTGCGGTGACGGGGTTAGATCGAAGCGAGGTGCTCCTTGGGAGGCTTACGGGCAGGCGGGCCTGGCCCGACTGCTAGAGGCGAGACAGAGCCGAGGCGGGAGCCGTGATAGGGGAGATGGCGGCCCTGGCGGCCGCGCTCGCATTCGGGATGAACACGCTCCTCGCGCGCAGGTTCATGGTGGCGGTGGCCCCGGAGGCAGGCGTGCTGGTCAGCATTGCCGCCAACGTGGTCGTCTTCTGGGCACTCCTAGGGGTGGTTGCCCTACGCGGCAAGGTCCCCCCTGTGAACCCCGCGTCTATCTGGCTGTTTGCCCTGGGAGGGCTGGCCGGCACCCTGGTAGGAAGGAACCTCGCCTACCACGGGATCAAGCGGCTCGGGCCGTCGCTATCGACGTCGCTCCGGCTCAGCAACTCGGTCTTCACGCTGCTGTTCGGATACCTCCTGCTCCGGGAGCTTCCCCGCGCCTGGCAGATCGTCGGAATGGCGGCGGTGACCCTCGGGCTTTGGTACAGCCTGAAGCCTGAACGTCAGTCGCCCCTTCGGCGCAGAGCGAGTGAGGATATCGCAGGAGTGGCGATAGTGCTCGGGGCCGCGGCGGCCTTCGCCCTGGGCGATTCGGCCCGGCGCATAGGGCTGGTGCTCACGCCCTCCCCCTTCCTCGGGACCGCCGTGGGGGCGACCGTGGCCTTCTCGGCGCACCTGCTGTGGTCGGTCTTCAACCGATCGGCGCGTCTGCCCAAGGGGCCGGACCTAAGGAGGGCCGACCTGCTGGGCAGCGCCGCATGCAACACCGCTGCGATACTGCTGCTCTTCGTAGGGCTGACGCACGCACCCGTGGCCGTGGTCTCGGTGCTCTACAACCTCCAGGTGCTCATCGTGCTCATCATGAGCCCGCTCATTCTGCCCGGCCAGGAGACGATCACGCCCCAGGTAGTCTGGGGGGCGCTCCTGGCCCTGGTCGGGACTGCGCTGATTCTCCTCGGATAGGGGGTGCAGCTCACCCAACCCTAACGCCGCCGTGCGGATCCTCGCCGCTAGGCCCCCTGGATCGTCCTCAGGCACCTGATCTGGCCCGCGTGGTAGGAGTCGTGGGTGGCCATCATGATCAGATGAGCCGCGAGCGGCGCCCGTTCCTTGCCGATCGGGCGCGAGAGCTCCTCCTCGCCCAGTCCCTGTGCCCACTCGACTACCTGCTTCGAGGCGGCGTGCAGCGCGGCGGCATCGGACCGCCACGCCGTCTCGTCGCCCGCGGCCTCCTGCCAGTCCTGCCTCTCGATCTCCCTGTAATCGGGCTTCCGGCCGCTCCAGTCCTCGAAGACGGCGCGCTTCCACAGCGTGATGTGGCGGACTATCTGCCAGACCGAGTGCCTCTCTGCCGAAGGTCTCCAGGCAGCCTGCTCCGAGGAGAGCCCGTCCACCGACATGGCGAGCGACGGCTGCCATCCCTCCTTCTCGAAGGTGTGCTCGAGGTGATGGAGAACGACCTCCTTGAGATTCGCCACGGCTCTCTCCTCCCCGTCGTCCGGTGTCGATCTCAGTTGGTTCTTCTCGCTACTGCCGGCGAGATCCCTGCGAAGCGCCGGGGCTTCTCCTACGTCGGCCCCGCGGGGTAGTCCAGGCGCTGTTGCGGGCGGGCGGTCGCAGGGCGCATGATAGCGACGTCGGAGAGTGGCGTGGCGATGGCGAGGGCAAACGAGCGATTCACGATTCCACGCGCCGGCTTTACCCCGGCCTATGCCAAGCTCGGCGTAGGCGAGCTCAGGAGGCGGGCCGCCGAAGGTTTGGAGCGGCTCCGGGAGTGCAGGGTCAACAGGCTCGAGGAGAGGCCGGGTGTCTGCAGGTGCGGACGCCGCGCTATCGTGAGCTCCTTCTTCCCGCACGCGGGGGAGGAGGACTGTCTTCTCGGATGGAGGGGGAGCGGGACCATATTCTTCTCCATGTGCAACCTGTGGAGCCCCGGGCGCTCGCCGCCATGATGCTCCACCTACAGGAGGCCGGCTGCCGCAACATCAACCTCGTCACTCCCGAGCACGTCGTTCCTCAGGTACTGGAGTCGCTGCCGCTGGCGGTTGAGGCGGGGCTGTGCCTCCCCATCGTACACAACACGAGCGCGTACGAGCCGCTACCTCCTGGCCGCCGGCTACCCGGAGGCGGGCACGCCCGAGGTGATGCGCTGGGTGGCAGAGAAGCTCTCCGTCGATACCTACGTCAACCTGATGGACCAGTACGCGCCCGCATGGAAGGTTGGGGCGGGGAGGTTTTCGGAGCTGGACAGGAGGCTCTCGTTCCGTGAGTGGGAGGCAGCCCTGTCGGCGGCACGGGCTGCGGGCCTGTGGCGCTTCGACGGGGAGAAGCGGCGGTGATGCAGGTGGTCATCGATCCCGGAGTGGTCGGCTCGCTCAGGGCCGGCGTCGTTGAGGCGTCCGGAGTCACCGTGTCGGAGCACGACGCCGACTTATGGACGGAGATCGAGGCTCTCTCCGACAGGCTTCGCGCCACGCACGCCGGCCTCGAGCCCTCGCAGATCGAGGGTCTGCGGCCTGCGCGCGAGCTCTACTGGCGGGTCGGGGTAGATCCCACCAAGCTGCGGCCGTCATCGGAGGCGCTGCTGCGAAGGGTACTCCGCGGCAAAGACCTCCCGAGGATCAACAGCCTCGTAGATCTCAACAACCTGTGCTCGCTCGACTACCTCCTTCCGATCGGGCTCCACGACCTCGACAGGGTGGCCGACGCGATGCTTCTCAGGAAGGGCGGGCCGGGAGAAGGGTACGAGGCGATAGGCAAGGGGCTCTACTCCGTGGAAGGGCGAATCACCGCCGCCGACGCCCTGGGGCCGTGCGGCAGCCCGACGAGCGACTCCCAGCGCACAATGATCACGCTCGCGACCCGCCGCTGCCTGATGATCATCTATGCCCCGGGCAGCTACGACCAGTCCAGGCTCATGGGCCACACGGAGACGGCCGCGGAGAGGATTGCCAGGTTTGCGGGGGGCCGTATCGAGAGTGCGCGTGTGCTCTGAGGCCGCTGCGCGATACCCGGAGGCGGGGGAAGGTTGAGGGCCGCAAGCCTTGCCGCGCCCGCGCCGGCCGAGGCCTCGCCGCTCGCCATCGTGGAGCGCGCCGCGCCGGCACCCGGACGGGGTGAGGTCCTACTCCGCGTGCTTGCCTGCGGAGTGTGCCACACCGACCTCCACATCGTCGAGGGAGAGCTCCCCCTCCACAGGTCGCCGCTCGTGCCCGGGCACCAGATCGTCGGAGCGGTCGATCGTCTCGGTGAAGGCGTTGACCCGGATCTGCTCGGGAAGAGGGTAGGCGTCACGTGGCTGGGGTGGAGTTGTGGCGACTGTGCCGCCTGCTGCCGCGGCGATGAGAACCTCTGCCCCCGGGCCAGGTTCACCGGGTACGATCTGGACGGAGGATTCGCGGAGTACGCCGTGGCGGATGCGGGCTTCGTAGTCCCCATACCGGATCGGTTTGGTAACCTCGAGGCGGCCCCGCTGCTGTGCGCCGGGGCGATCGGTTACAGGTCGCTGCGCATAGCGGGGCTGCTCCCCGGCGAGTGGCTCGGCTTGTTCGGTTTCGGTGCGTCGGCGCATCTGGCGATTCAGCTCGCGGCGGCGTGGGGCTGCAAGGTAGGGGTCGTTACACGCAGCCCGCGCCACCGCGCCCTGGCCGAGGGGCTCGGCGCCTCATGGGTTGGGTCGCCCGGGGACGTGCCTCCGCGCCTGTTTGACCGCGCGGTGGTCTTCGCGCCCTCCGGCGAGGTGGTGCGGCTGGCCCTGGGGGCGGTGAGGCCTGGCGGGACGGTGGCGGTGAACGCGGTGACGCTCGACAGCATCCCGCAGATGCCCTACTCGGCGCTCTACGGGGAGCGCGTCCTCAGGAGCGTGAGCAACCTGACGCGCACGGACGCCGCAGGGTTCCTGCGGGCCGCGGCCGAGATAGGCGTGCGGCCTCGATTCGAGGCGTTCCCCCTGGACGCCGCGAACCGGGCGCTGCTGGCGCTGAAGCGAAGCGAGCTAGAGGCCGCGGCAGTCCTCGAAACCGTCTAGCGACGGCTGGACTCAGCCGATAGGCCTTCCACTTGATTGTGCAGCCGACCGGAGAGGTGCTTGCCACCGGCGGTTCCCTGTCCGCAAGCAGCGCCTCGATCGCGTCGCTCAGGTAGGCGTGCGTCACACCGTTCGGGTCCTCGAAGTTGTCATCTATGGCGCCGTGGTAGCGCAGGGTGCGGTCGGGCCCGAAGAGGAACACCTCGGGCGTGCGCATCGCGCCGTAGGCCCGGGCCACCTGCTGCGACTCGTCGAAGAGGTAGGGGAAGGGATAGGCTTTGTCCGAGGCGAGCGCCCTCATGTTCGCGAACGAGTCGTCTGGGTAGGCGAGCGGGTCGTTGCTGCTGATCAGCACGAACTGGACGCCCCTTGCGGAGAACTCCCGCTGCAGCGCGATCAGGCGATCCTCCCACGCCTTCACGTAGGGGCAGTGGTTGCACCAGAAGACTATGCCCACTACCCGGGGCTCGGTGATCTCCTCGGCGGATACCTGCGTGCCATCCGTGGCCGGAAGGCTGAAAGGCACCAGCCTGTCACCCAGCGCCATCACTGTCCTCCTCTCGCCCTTCGTGCGTGGCTCCCGACGAACTCCCCGAACATAGCCTCGGTGGGCAGCGGGGAGAGGCGGCCATCCCCCGTACGGTAGGTGCGGCATGTGAGCGCCGGGGGCCCGGATGCTCCCTCGGGCTGAAGGTCCTCGCCGTCTATCCGAATCGTGGGCGATCCGGAGAAGCCCAGCCGCTCGGCCTCCTGCCGGGACTCCACCCTTGTGACCTCGACGTCCACGGCAAGCTCCTCCGCCTCGAGGGCGCGCCGCAGCCGCGCCAGCGCCTCGGTGTGCGACGGGCACTGCTCGAAGTAGAGGAACTCCACATGCATCATCCTCACCCCCGTCCGTCGGCTATCGCGGAGCGCAGTTGACGCAATGGTTGGTCAGCACCAGGTGCATCGTGCCGTCGACGCGGCCCATCCCCGTGATCTCAGAAGAGGTCTCCACGACGACCTCCTTCCAGAACGTCCGGCCGCCGGCCTGAACGAAGACCACCTTGGTGCCCAGGTTGCCCCAGTCGTAGAACAGGTCAAGCTGGTGCGCCAGGCCCCACTCATCGACAACGGCAGTGAGCGCGTACGGCCCGGGCCCGCCGCGCGCGATGGTCGGTCGCTGGGTCGGCGACCACAGCCACTGCGCGATCGCCCGTCTGGCCGCGGGCTCACGCAACCCCCCGGTCTGTCTGTACTTGATCATCACCTCGGTGACGATGTCCTGCCGGACGCCGCCGACCAGGAACTTCCCTCCTGGCCTCTCCTCGGCTATGAACACGTCGTGGGCAGGAACGGTCTCGGACGGCCTGTGCTCGGTCTCGATCAGATCGACTATGAATCCCCTGATCGCTCCGGAGAAGGGGCGAAGCAGCAGCGGCAGGTCAAGGCGGGTTATGGTGGCCTTGCGGCGGCGCTGCTCTCCGACCGCAGGGCGGGACTCGGAGAACACCCCGGCCGCGGACGCCCCCACCCTGCCCGTGGCCATGTTGAAGGTGAGTCGCGAGGTGAAGTCCGCGGTCATCGTGTACTGCTGAGGGTTGGGCTCGGCCATCATCCTCGTCAGCAGGGTGTCGATGGTGAGCCCTTGGCCGACGGCCGCCGGTGCCAGCACTAGTGCCAGGGCCGCGGCCAGGGCAACCCCCCGGCGCGGCAGTGACGTTGATCTCTCCGGTGCCATGGTTACTACTCTTCGACCGCTACGTCCCGAGGGCCTGCTCCGGGCGCGCGCCTGCCGTACCTCTCCCAGTGGACGACCTCCTCGATGCGCTTCCTTCCTTTGCCGCCGATGACCCGCAGGGCGAGGCGCTCCGCCCTCCCTCTTCCCCGCGGATCCGGGTAGCCGAGCGCGAGGACCGTTGCCAGCAGAGGCCCGGGAGGGAGGCCGAGCAGCCCCCGGGCCTCCTCCTCGCGGTGGAGGGAGACCGGGCATGACGCGATGCCAAAGGACCATGCCGCAAGCATCATCGCCTGGGCACAGCGGCCCGCATCGAACAGGTCGCCGCGTCCTTCGACGACCAACGCCACCGCGGCGGCCGCGGAGGCCAGGTGCCCCGAGAACCACCCGCAGCCTGCGAGGCGCCGCAGCGACCGCCGGTCGGTGACCGCCACGAACTGCCACGGCTGCCGGTTGCGGGCGCTGCCGCACCTTCTACCCGCATCCAGGATCTTGACGAGGACCTCTCGATCTACTGCCCTCTCTGTGTAACGCCGGAGGTCTCTCTTGCTCAATATGAAGCGGTAGGCGTCCATGCCTGACGGTTCTTCGCAGGGAACCGCTTCGCCTGCCCCGCGTGCGCTTGGCGGCACCCCGATGGTACGATCAGAGCCGGAGCGCGGCTGGAGGGAGCATGCTACGAGTTGGCGAGGAGTTCAAGGTATCGATCGACCGCATGGCCTACGGCGGTCGAGGCGTCGGCCGCCACAACGGGCTCGTGGTGTTCGTTGCGGGAGCCGCCCCCGTGGAGCTGGTGAAGGCCAGGGCCACGCGCGTGCGGCGCCGCTTCGCTGAGGCAGAGGTGGTGGAGGTGCTCTCTCCGTCGATCCACAGGGTGGAGCCGAGGTGTCCGCACTTCGGCGTCTGCGGTGGGTGTGCCTGGCAGCACATCGCCTACGGCGCCCAGGCCGGTGCAAAGGAGTCGATGGTGCGGGAGAGCCTGGTCCACCTCGGGGGCATGGCCGATGCCTCGGTCAGGCCGGTCGTCCGGGCGCCCACTCCCTGGTTCTACCGGAACAAGATGGAGTTCTCGTTCCACCCAGAGGGGATACTGGGCCTCCACCGGCGCGGAGACTGGAACAGGATCGTGGCGGTGGAGAGCTGCTTCCTGCAATCGGAGGAGTCGGTGGCCGTCGTCAGGTCCGTGCGGGAGCTAGTGAGCCGGATAGGGGCTCTTCCCTATGATCCGGCCAGCCATGCGGGCGACCTCCGCTCCCTCGTGGTCAGGGTGGGGAAGCGGACCGGCGACCGGCTGGTGGGCATCGTCACCGGCCCCCGGCCGCTCGGCCACCCACAGGAGTTTGTCCGCGCAGTAAGGGCGGCCGCGCCCGCGGCGACCGGCGTTGTTCGGGGCGTCCTCGCAGGCGACCACGACAGCGCGCCGCTGTCCGCGGTGCAGCCGCTGGAGGGACGGCCGTTCCTGGAGGAGGAGCTGGCCGGGCTGCGCTTCACGATCGGGCTGGACACGTTCTTCCAGACCAACACCGATCAGGCGGACCGAATGATCGACTACGTGCTGGGGAGGGCGGGTTGCTGCGGCCGGAGCTTCACCGTGGATCTCTACTGCGGGGTGGGCACGTTCGCGCTGGCCCTCGCCCGCGCCGGGAGGCGCGTGGTGGGCGTCGAGCTCTCTCCTGCCTCTATCGCCGCCGCGCGCGCCAACGCCGCCCGCAACGGGATCGACCGGGCCGACTTCATCGCCGGTGATGCGCGCATCGTCCTCCCCCAGATCGTCGCGGAGCACGGAAGGCCCGATCTATTGGTCCTGGATCCCCCGAGGGCCGGCGCGGGCGGCAAGGTCATGCGGAAGATAGGGCGCAGCGGCGCCCGAAGGGTGGTCTACGTCTCCTGTAACCCAACGACTCTTGCCCCCGACCTCCGTGAGCTGCTCCCCTTTGGGTACCGCCTGCTCGAGGTCCAGCCCTTCGACATGTTCCCGCAGACCCACCACGTGGAGGCCGTCGCGGTCCTCGACTCCCTCCAGGCCTAGGAACCCCTCGGCAGCCGGCGGACAGGAAGAGCGGGCCAAGGCGCGAAGGGATCTCACACCTGTTCCGATCCAGGAGGGGACACAGATGGCGCAACCGCGCGTCTACGTCACAAGGCGCCTGCCCGACGCGGCCCTCGCGCTGCTGCGTAGCCAAACGGAGGTCACCCTGTGGGCGACCGATGAGGTTCCTCCTCCGCGCGATGAGCTGCTCGGGCAGATGGCGGGCAAGGAGGGACTGCTCTGCCTCCTGACCGACCGCATCGACGCCCCGCTCCTGGATGCCGCGCCGAGCCTGAGGGTCGTGAGTAACTGCGCGGTCGGTTTCGACAACATCGACGTCGCGGCCGCCACGGAGCGTGGCATCGCCGTCACCAACACGCCGGGCGTGCTGACCGAAACCACCGCCGACTTCGCGTTCGCGCTGATGCTGTCGGCCGCGCGCAGGGTGGTGGAGGCCGACAGGTATACAAGGGCCGGGCGGTGGAGGAGCTGGGAGCCGATGCTGCTGCTGGGGCAGGACCTCCACGGCGCCACTCTGGGGCTTGTCGGGCTGGGCCGCATCGGCGCCGCCGTGGCCCGGCGGGCGCGCGGCTTCGGGATGACAATTCTCTACCACGATCTGGTGCGTCGGGAGGAGCTCGAGTCCGAGCTGTGCCTGAGATACACGTCCCTGGAGTGTCTTCTCCGTGAGGCGGACTTCGTCAGCGTCCACGTTCCCTTGACCCAGGGGACCCACCACCTGATCGGTGAGGCACAGCTTCGAGCTATGAAGCCGACGGCGATCCTCGTGAACACGGCACGCGGCGCGGTCGTGGACACGAACGCGCTCTATCGGGCGGTGGTCGAGGGCTGGATCGCGGGCGCCGGCCTCGACGTCTTCGAGGTCGAGCCGGTCCCATTGGATCACCCGCTGCTCTCGATTGACAACGTGGTGCTGGCGCCGCACATCGCAAGCGCCAGCGTGGCGACCCGCACGAAGATGGCGATGATCGCAGCCGGTAACCTGGTGCAGGCGCTGGCAGGAAGCCTTCCGCCGGACCTCGTCAACGGCGAGGTTTGGGAGAAGAGACGCCTTTAGCAGGACGGCGGCGGGCCGCGGGAAGAAAGGTTCCGTTGTTCTGGCCGGGTGACCTCGGCGTACGGGCCGCCAAGAGCCCGTAGGAGGGATGTCGATGAAGGGACGTTCGCTGACCTACCTGGTCGTGCTGATCGTCGTGATAGCTGCCGTCATCTACTGGCAGCGTGCCGGTCGTGAGGCGAAGATGGTGACCCCGGCCGAGACCCCGGCGGCCGTGATGACCGATCTCGGAGGCAGGGAGATCAAGGTGGGCAGCGACACCACCTATCCGCCCTTCGAGTCGGTTGACGACAACAAGCAGATCATCGGCTTCGACCCCGACCTCCTGGCGGAGATCTGCAAGAGGGCCAACTGCAAGGCGACCTTCATCACAACAGCGTGGGACGGGATCTTCGTGGCACTGGCGCAGGGCCAGTTCGACGCGGTCGCCTCTGGAGTGACCATCACGGAGGAGCGCCAGAAGACGCTCGACTTCTCCGAGCCCTACCTCCGCTATGGGCAGGTCGTCCTGGTGCGCCAGGAAGAGGCGGCGATCACAGGCGTGGACGCGCTCGCGGGGAAGGTCGTCGCCGTGCAGACGGGCACGACCAACGACGAGAAGGCTTCGTCCCTCCAGAAGGAGGGCAAGGTCGGCGATGTGCGCCGTTACGAGACGTTTGCGCTGGCGGTCAAGGCCCTGGCGAACAAGGACGTGGACGCCGTTATAATCGACAGCTACGCGGCCGACGGCTACATAGGCGCGCTCCCCGGCAAGCTGAAGAAGGTGGGCGAGCCGTTCACCAGCGAGGCCCTGGGAGTCGCCCTGAAGAAGGGAGATACCGCCTTGAAGGCCGCCTTCGACGCGGCGATCGTCCAGATGAAGGCGGATGGGACGCTGGACCGCCTCTACCACCTCTGGTTCGTCGAGCGCGCGCCGAAGCCGTAGACGCGGCGGACGGGCGGGCTGGCGATGGATGACAGACGACGGAACGACGCGGCCGGCACCACCGGTGCCGGCCGCGGAAGGCTCTCGTCCGGGATCCTGGACAGGATCCCATGGTGGGTGCTGATCCTCTTGGTGGCCGGCGGGGCGGCCGCGGCCGGCATAGCCGGCTCCCCGATCTACCGCGACACGCTGCGATTCCTCTGGTCAGGGGTGCTGCTCACGCTGCGGCTCGCCTTCTCGGCGTATGCCCTGGCTCTTGTAATAGGGCTGGTGGCCGGGCTGATGCGGCTGTCGCGTCGTCCGGTCGTCTACACGATAAGCACCCTCTACGTGGAGGTCGTCCGCGGGGTGCCGCTCCTCGTTCTGCTTATCTACATCGCGTTCGTGGCGGCGCCGCTGGCTTCCGGCGCCCTGGCAGGCGCGGCGCTCGCGGCGGGCCTGCCAGGGCTCGCCCAGATCATCACCAACCTGATCCGCAGCGACGTCAACCGGGCGATCCTCGGGCTTGCGATAGGCTACGGCGCCTACCTGGCCGAGATATACAGGGCCGGGATCGAGTCGATCCCCAAGGGACAGATGGAAGCGGCGCGCTCGCTGGGGATGAGCTACGGGCAGTCGATGCGGTTCGTGGTCCTGCCGCAGGCGCTGCGGGTGGTGCTGCCGCCGCTGGGCAACGACTTCATCGCGCTGCTCAAGGACTCGGCCCTTGCGTCCGCTATCGCCGTCCCTGAGCTCACCCAGGCCGGCCGGTTGCTATCGGCGAGGACCTTCCGCGCCTTCGAGACCTACAACATGGTCGCGATGCTCTATCTGATAATGACGCTGATCGGTTCCGCCGGCGTTCGGGCGCTCGAGCGGTGGGCCAAGACGGGCAAGTAGAGGAGGCGGGCGGCCTCGCCTACCCTGCGCGGCTGCCTCCTCCGCCCCCGCCGCCGCCTCCTCCTCCGCTGAAGCCTCCCCCGCTGCTGGAGGAGCTGGACAGGGCTCGCGATAGGTTCTGGAAGTTCTCAAACGACCTCGAGAGGCCCTCCAGGGCCCCAAACCCGGCGGGCGAGAGCCCTGCGCCGCGGCCCGATGCGCTGCGGAACCACGCCGGGCTTGGGGGCGTCTGCCCCATATCGGAAGCCACCAGCTTCAGGTTCTCCAGCAGCTTGGCGGCCACGCCCAGCGCGGTGGCGTACACGAGATAGCTCTCCCACAGCGCCAACACGTTCGGGCCTGCCTCACGCAGCGCGGAGAAGTCCTCCATGAACCGCCTGAACGCCGCCCAGCGCTTCACCTCCAGGGCTGCCTCAGGGGTCCGCCGCGAGAGCCCCTTTAGGGCAAGGGCGACTAGGACGATCCCCACGGGCACCGCCGCGAACGCCGCTATGACCATCCCCACCAACGATGCGACTATGACGGTCACTACCGTCGCGCCTACGAACCAGCCCTTGGCCCGCTCGCTCGCGGCGTCGTCGAGCGGGAAGTACCGCTTCTCGAACCACCCACGCAGGTCAGGGCCCCACTTCTCCGTGAAGATCAGGAAGTTGCTCTTCCTCCCGGAGATCTTCTTCCCCCAGGCCTCGATCTGGTCGCCAGTGACCTCGCCGCCACCGCCAGCCTTCTGAAAGACCGACTCGAGCACCCGCACCTCGAACTCCTCCAGGGACCGCTCACGCCTGGACGTGTCGGGAGCCGTGCCCGAAAGCAGCAGCCGCCCCTTCTCGGTGAGCCGGTAGGCCAGATCGGTCCCGCTGAAGAGCCCGGTCCCGAGCAGCCCCTGGTCCTGCCGCTCCTCGATCTCCAGATATCCGAGCCGGGCCGCCTCCACCAGTGTGGCCGCGAAGGCCCAGGGCAGGCCCTCGCGGCGCGCGCTGGACTGCGTCATGATGGCCGGGACCACGGCCGGCGGGAGCGGCCTGGGCGGCTCCCGCTCGTAGATTCCTTCGTAGGCCACCGCCGGCTCCCGCCCGTAGCGCGTGTAGACCCACGCGTAGGCGGCGATAAGACCGGCCAGCAGCAGCCCAGCGGCGGCGAGCCCCGCAATCAACGCGATGGCGGCCAGCCTCTCCGCCCTGCCGTGACGGCGCTCGTCGGCCAGGAGGCTCTCGTGGCTCTCGCCCTGTCGCAGCGTCGCCTGGGGGAACAGCGCGGGGTCCAGCAGGACCCTCAGCTCCATGAAGGAGGTCTCGGGAATAGCCGACACGTTGACTTCGGCGCTGCGGAAGTCAGGAGCGATTCGAATCTCACCAGGGGAGGCCTTGCTGTGGACGAAGACCTTGAACAGACCCGCGCTTGCCCCTGGCGGTGTCACCGTGACTCGGACCCGGCCGATCGGCGCATGGTCTCCTTCAATCGCCTGCCAGTAGAACTGGGCCGCGTCGCCGTAACGTTGCACGGCTCCGCTTATGCGGTACCGGATCCGGAACCGCATCGTGGTGTCCGCGGCCGAGTAGTTCCAGCGCAGGGTCTCGTCGGAGCCGTCCCGAGACTGCCGGAACCGCATCGGGCTGCCGCTGTCGGCGTCCCACACCCCGTGGTAGCGGATGCCGTAGTTGCCGTACTGGCCCTTGGTGTTGCGCGTTATCTCCGCCCACGAGAACGAGCCGACGAAGCGGAAGGTGCGAACCTCCTCGACCTCGGCGCTTCCATCAGGCAGCAGGCGGAATGACACATCGATCGCCGGGTGGTCGTAGGACTTCTCCGACGCCCACGCGGCGGGCGCAACGGTGGCCGCCAGCGCGACCAGGAGCGCCAGGGACGTCCGTACTACCCTCATGGGGAGAGCCGCGCGGGGCTTCATACCGCCCGTGTTCGCGCGGGGCCGCCCGATGTCCTGGCGGCTGGTGCGGGCGGAGGGCCTCAAGGCTGCTCCCGTGCGCGTGTTGCGACGCTCGCAGCTTGTCCCTATAATGGGTAGGCACGCTGCGGTACACGATCCCGGCGGGCGCTTAGCTCAGTGGTAGAGCGCCTCTCTGACGCAGAGGAGGTCGCAGGTTCAAGTCCTGCAGCGCCCACCATCCTCGACGTCCTCCGAAACGAGTCGGCGCTCTTCGTAGCCGCGTTTCTCGTTTCGTGGTGGCAGTAGGAGGTCCGGTAGAGGCGCTGGCGGTCCAAGGGGCGTCTCCTGATTGACACCCACCGACCAACCGCCTAAGATTGCCCACAGATCGGCGATAGCGGCGATGATGAGGACGAGTAAGCCGGCGCCGCACCAGGGCCTTCTCGGCTGAGCAGGCTGTAGAGAGGCGGGGCCACGGGCTGAGAGCCCTGCCGGGTGGACCGGCTGAAGACCCCCTCGGAGCTGCGGGCGAAGGACAGGCACGAGCCTGTCGGAAGAACCGCCGGGTGCGCCCGTGACAGCGCAGAGAGCGCCAGCCGGCTGCGTTCGCGGCCCGGCTGGCGGTGTTGAGGGTGGAACCGCGGGAACCCGCCCCTCTGGGGCGGGTTCCTATCGTTATTGTGGGGGAGGGAGCGCGGCGCGGTCGAGCAGCCCGACCGGCCGGCAGCTTTCGTCACGAGGCAGAGGGGGGATGGGAGTGAAGCGTCATCTGAATGCGGGACTCCGATCGGCCTGCGCTGGCTGGGTGCTGCTGGTCCTCGCGTCGGCCGCGCTGCTCTCCGGCTGCGGACCGCGACAAGCCGCCCCAACAGAGGCGACACCTGCGCCCGCCGGGGGCTCGGCATTTGACCGCGTGCAGGCGACAGAAGGGGCTGACGCCTACAAGGCCTCCATGGCCCGGTTCATAGCCGATCGCAAGAAGGCCGACCCCGCGCTCAAGGATCTGGTGCTCGATACCGCCTCGATCCTGCTGGCAACCGTCGGAGAGAAGTGGGTCGAGCAGAGCGAGGAGGCCCGGGACAAGTGGGCCCTGGCGCTCGCAGACGAGTTCGCCGCGGCACGGGCGGCCGCGGGCATCCCCGGGGACGAGGAGTTCAAGCCCACAGTCAAGGTCTTTCTCGAGGGCGGCGGCATAGTGGCCGAGGTCTGGCGGGGGCGCACGAGGCACTACAGATAGACCCGGAGGCGCGACACGCCTCTGGACAGCAGGACGGCAGGAGGTTCGCTGACATGGATCTGGTTCAGATCGTCCTACCCGATGGCGGGCGGCACGAGGTTGCTGCCGGCTCGACCGCAGGCGAGGTGGCGGAGCGGCTCGGCCGCTCCGATGCCCTGGCCGTGGTCATAGACGGCAGGCCTCGCGATCTGACCGCCAGGATCGAGTCCGACGCGAGGGTCGAGTTCGTAGGTTTCGACGACCCCGTCGGCAGGGAGGCATACTGGCACTCGACTTCCCACTTGATGGCTCAGGCCGTCAAACAGCTCTTCCCGCAGGCGAGGCTCGCCATAGGCCCGGCGATCGAGGAGGGGTTCTACTACGACTTCGACATCGGGAGGCCGTTCTCGCCCGAGGACCTGGAGCAGATAGAGGCACGCATGAGCGAACTCGCTGCCGCGGACCAGCGGGTGGAGCGGCTGGAGCTTACGCTGGAGCAGGCGCGGAGGCGCTACGAGCAGGAAGGGGAGCCGTACAAGCTCGAGTTGCTGGATGAGATACCGGAGGGCCCTGTTAGCTTCTACAGGCAGGATGGGTTCATGGACATGTGCCGCGGGCCGCACCTGCCCAGGACCGGTCTGGTTGGTGCGGTCAAGCTCCTGTCGGCCTCGGGCGCCTACTGGCGGGGAGACGAGCGGCGGCCGATGCTCCAGCGGATCTACGGCATCTCCTTCCCCAGGCCGGAGCAGCTGGACGACTACCTCCACCGCCTGGAGGAGGCCCGGCGCCGCGACCACCGGAGGCTGGGCCGCGAGCTCGACCTGTTCCACATCAGCGACGAGATCGGCCCCGGGATGATACTGTGGCTGCAGCGCGGGGCGCGGGTGCGCGAGATCGCCGAGGAGCTCTGGAAGCGGCTCCACCGCGAGCGCGGCTATGAGCTCGTCTACACGCCCCACATCGCCCACTCGCACCTCTGGGAGACCAGCGGCCACCTCCAGTGGTACCGCGAGAGCATGTTCGGTGCGATAGAGGCGGAGAACCACGAGTACCTGCTGAAGCCGATGAACTGCCCCTTCCACATGATGATCTACAAGAGGGAGACGCGCTCCTACCGTGATCTTCCGATCCGCATCGGCGAGCTGGGCACCGTCTACCGCTACGAGCGGTCCGGGGTGCTCCACGGGTTGCTGCGCGTGCGATCGTTCACGCAGGACGACGCCCACATCTTCTGCCGGCCCGACCAGATCGAGGACGAGATCAGCGGCGTCCTGGACCTGGCCTTCACGCTCTACGAGGCTTTCGGATTCCGGGACTACCAGGTCCACCTCTCGGCGCGCGACCCCTCAGACCCCGGCAAGTACGCCGGTAGCGACGAGATGTGGGAGGCCTCGGAGGGTGTGCTGGCGCGGGTGCTGGAGCGACGCGGGATGCCCTACAGGCGCCTGGAGGGCGAGGCTCAGTTCTACGGGCCCAAGATAGACATTCACCTAGTGGACGCTCTGGGGCGACCCTGGCAGACGTGCACCGTGCAGTTTGACTTCAACCTGCCAGTCCGCTTCGGGCTTACCTACGTCGGTGACGACGGCAAGGAGCACGTGCCCTACGTCGTTCACCGCGCGCTGTTCGGATCGATGGAGCGGTTCTTTGGGCTGCTGATCGAGCACTACGCGGGGGCATTCCCGCTGTGGCTGGCGCCGGAGCAGGTTCGCATCCTGCCGATCGCAGACCGCCACGGGGCGCACTGCGAGGAGGTGCTGTCGCAGCTCCTCCGGGCAGGGCTGCGGGGTACCGTCGACCGCTCCAACGAGCGGATCAGCTACAAGATCCGCAGGGCACAGCTCCACCAGGTTCCATACATGGCGGTGGTGGGCGACAGGGAGGCCACCTCGGGGGCGGTCGCCGTGCGCTCCAGGTCCGGCGGCGACCTGGGCCCTGTTCCCGTGGAGGAGTTCCTCGCGCGTCTGCGAGACGAGGTGGAGAGCAGAGGCTAGCCCCTACCAATAACAACAGATCCAACGGCCGATCTCCCATCCAGGGGGATCGGCCGTTGCGTATGGTCCCGCAGCCACCACCGATAGTCCTGGCGACCCTGGGCTTCGCCTGCGGCATGGCGGCTGTCGGCAGCGACCCGCTGCCCCAGGCGGTCGCAGGGCTGCCCGTGCCGCTCCTGCTGGCCGCGGCGCTCACCGCGGTGCCCGCCCTGTTCCTGCGCCGGGCACCCGCGGCTGCCTCAATCGTCGCGGCCGTCCTCTTTGGGCTCCTGGGCGCGGCCCATGCCTGCTTCGTAGTCCTGGCGTTGCCGGCCTGGCCTGAGCAGGCGGACGGCAGGAGGGTGGTAGTGGTCGGCAGAGTGGCCGGCCCGATCGAGATCTCACGGGGGCGCTGGTCGACCGCCATCCGAGTGGACTCCGTGCGCATGCTCCCAGAGGCCGACGGGAAGCCCCTCCACCTAGCCGTCGGAGGCAGGCAGGCGGTCCGCGTTACCGGCAAGGGGGCGGTCGGCATCGGCCCGGGCGCCGAGGTTCGCGTGAGCGGCCGATTCGAGAGGGGCCGGACCGCCGGAAACCCTGGAGAGCGCTCCCAACGCGATGCCCTGCGCCGCCGCGGCCTCAGCGGGATCGTCCGGGCCGATCCCGAGGGCGTCGAGCGCCTGCGCCCGGGAGGGCACTCCCTGATCGGGGCTCTGGCCGCGATCAGACGCAGGGTGGAGGAGGGGGCGCTGCAGGCGCTTCCCGCGCCGCGCGCAGGCCTGTTCCTGAGCCTGCTTCTCGGGATCGACGGCCACCTGTCACAGGAGCTGTACCACTCCTTCACCAAGGCAGGCCTCGTCCACCTGATGGTGGTTTCGGGAACCCAGGTCGCCATCGTGGCCGGCGCCTGGGGCTGGGCAGCACGGCTCGCCCGGCTGCCGCCCCTGGGCGCAGCCGCGGTCGCCGGGGCAGGGGTGGTCGCCTTCGCCTCCCTGGTCGGATGGGCTCCCTCGATCAGCCGAGCCGTGATCATGGCTGTGGTTGGGCTCGGGGCGGCGGTCCTTGGCCGCTCACCGCACCGGGCGGCCACGCTCTCAGTGGCCGCCCTCGCGCTCCTCGTAGCCAACCCGCTCGTGCTGTGGGACATCGGCTTCCAGCTCTCGTTTGCCGCCACCTGGGGGCTCCTCTACCTGTCCCCCCTGCTGACGAGGCGGCTGGCACCGCTGGGTCGGGCTGCGGCGACCGGCATCGGAGTTACGTTGGGGGCTCAGATAGCGGTTGCGCCGCTGATCGCGACGCACTTCCAGACGCTCCCGGCAGCCGGCGTCGCGGCCAACCTGCTCGTGCTGCCGTTGGTCGCGGCCTTCGTCCCGGCTGGCTTCGTTGCGATACCCGTGGTGGTGCTGCTGCCCTCGGCCGGCCGGTTCCTGATGGCGTGCCTGGAGCCCGTTGTGGCGGCTATCCAATGGATCGGGGTCGCCACGGGCCGGGTTGGGTGGGCCACCGTTGCGACGCCTCCGGTCTCGCCCAAGGTGGCGGCGATCGCCTACGCGGCGATGCTGGCTGCGGTGTGGCTCGCGGAGGGGAAGTGGCACCCGCCGCGCACCGTCGGACGAGCGGCGGTCGGTGTGGGACTGCTTGCGCTCTCGGTGTGGCACCAGTCCGCGGTGCGGCCGCTGCCGGCTCTGCTTGTTACAGTCATAGACGTCGGCCAGGGCGATGCGATCCTCATTCAGAGCCCGGCAGGAGGCGCGGCCCTCGTGGATGGGGGAGGGGAACTCTCCGGGTCCGGATGGGACGTTGGGCTCGCGCGCGTGGTGCCGGCCCTTCGAAGGGCGGGCGTGAGGCGCCTGGACGCGGTCCTACTCACGCACGCTCACGAGGATCATGTTGGAGGACTGCCCGCCGTGCTGGAGAACTTCCCGGTCGGAGTCGTGCTGGACCCAAGCGTGCCTCACCCCAACGTCTCGTATGCCCGCCTGCTGCGCATTGTCGAGGATCGGCGCATACCGCGCCGAAAGGCCAGGCGCGGTGTCGTGGTGGAGTTGGGAGCGGGTGTGAGGCTCACCGTGGTCCATCCTCAGGAACCGTTGCCGGCGCTTGAGGGCGACCCGGTCCACTCGTCGTCGGTAGCGGCCACGGTCGCCTACGGCCGGGCGTCCGCATTCCTTGCCGGGGACATTGGGGCCGACGTGGAGAAACATCTGGTGGATTCTGGGGTTGGGCTGGCCAGTCAGGTCCTCAAGGTGGCTCACCATGGGAGCCGGACCTCGACGTCGACGGAGTTCCTTGGGAGGGTGCGGCCGGGGTTGGCAGTCATCTCGGTGGGTGATGGGAACGGGTTCGGACACCCCCACCCTTCCGTGGTTGAGTCCCTGCACAGGGCAGGCGCGTCGATCTTCCGCACGGACGTCGACGGTGCCGTGACGCTTGCGAGCGACGGCAGGTCATGGCAGGCAGCATCCTACAGGAGGCGGGCCCGTGCAGGTACCCACTGATAACAGGGAGCCTTGGAGAGCATGAGCACCGCCGGGACCCAAGGCGGATCCAGCGGCCCGGTGCTGATCATAGGGGAAGAGGACTACCTCGCAGAGCGGCAGTTGGAGCGGTTGGTCGAGGAGGTCCTCTCTCCAGAGGATCGCGCCCTAAACCTGGACTTCGTCGACGGCTCGACCCCAGTAGCGGAGATAGTCACCCGGCTTGATACCGCGCCTTTCTTCGGCCCGCGCCGCGTCGTCGTCGTCAGGCGGTTGGAGGCGATGCGCGAGGCCGACCACGAGGCGCTGGTCGGATACCTGGAAAGGGGCGACAGCCCCTCGATCGGCCTGTTCGTCGCCAAAGAACTGGATCGTCGAAGGCGCCTCTACCTGACGTTCAAGCGGCTCGGTCGGATCGTGGAGTGCCGTCCGCCCGCGCCCAGGGAGAAGCCGGCCTGGGTGGCGGACCGCTTCGCCGCCCACGGCAAGCAGGCCTCGCAGGGTGTCGCCGAGAGGCTGGTCGCGCTGGCCGGGGGTAGTCTAAGGGAGTTGGAGCACGAGGTGGCGAAGCTCTCCGCCTACGTTGGAGAGAGCCCGCGGGTCACCGTCTCCGATGTGGAGGCCATCGCGAGCCGGCTGGGAGAAGCCTCGATCTTCAGGTTGGTGGACGCGCTCGGAATGCGGGACGCTTCGGGCGCGGTAGTGGCCCTCAGTGAGATCCTCGCGACCCACGAGCCCCTCTGGGTGCTGTTCATGGTCGCCCGGCAGTACCGCCTGATAGGGCGGGCGAACTCCCTGGCAGGCCAGCGGGTTCCGGCCGGGGCCCTGCCCGAGCGCCTTGGGGTCCATCCTTTTGTCGCCCGAAAGGTCTCGGAGCAGGCCCGTAGGTACAAACCCGCCCAGTTCCCCCAGATCTTCGAGGCGCTCGAGGGCGCCGAGAGGTCGATCAAGACGGGAATGCCAGCCAGGCTGGTGCTGGAGGCGCTGTTCGTGCGGCTGTGCCTGCCCAGCGGGAGCGGTCGGGGCAGAGGGGCTTCGGTCGGTGCCCCCTAGGCGCCTGCCGTCCCGTGGGTCCTCTGCCGAGAGGTGGGGGGACCGGGTCTGCCGTGAGAGCGCTTCGCTAGGCCGGGCCGCCGGAGGCACGCCGCATCAGTCGCGACTTCTTCCGGGCCGCCGTGTTTGGGTGGATGGTGCCGCGCGCCGCGGCCTTGTCGAGCGCCTTCTGCGCCCGAGAGAGCCCCTCGGGCCCCGTGGCGGTCTTGACGAGGGTCTTCACCTTCGCCTTCGCCGAGGCGTTCGCGACACGCCGCTTGGCCGACTTCCGCAGGTGCTTGAGTCCGGACTTGATACGCTTCGCCAATTCGCTTCCCCCTGTGGCCGCGAGCGCGGCCGGCTGATCCTGGGCGATTCTAGCACGACCGCGGGACGCCCACAAGCCAAGCGGGCCGTGGATGGCGGCGCCTGGGACTCGCGGCCTCTCTACCTGTGAACTCCGCCGCCCGCCAGGTCTCCCCGCTCGTCAGGGCCGCGACGCTGATCGCTGTGGCGACAGTCGCCAGCCGCCTGCTGGGCCTGGGCAGGGAGATGGTCGCCGCCGCCCTCTTCGGAGCATCCGACGCCAAGGCCGCCTATGTCATCGGGTACTACTTGCCGTTCTTCGTTCAGCGCCTGCTGATCGGCGGCACGCTGGCGATAGTCCTGATACCGACTCTGTCGGGCGCCATCGCCAGGGGGGACGACGCCCACCTCGAGAGGGTCTCCTCGCAGCTGTTCAGCGCAGTGCTCCTCGTCGGGGTCATCATGGTCGTGGCAGGGCAGTTCGCGGCGCCGCTGCTCGTCCCGCTGGCGGCGCCGGGGTTCGCCGGGGACGCAGGGCAACTCAGCCTCACCGTCATGCTGACAAGGGTGAACTTCCTGGCGATGTTCTTCCTTGCCCTGGCCATCTTCTCCACCGCCTACCTGAACGCGCACCGCCGCTTCCTGATGCCGGCGGTGGCTCCGCTCGCCTTCAACCTCACGATAATCGGAGGGGCCCTGCTGCTCGGCCCACGCATAGGCATAGTCGGCCTGGCCGTGGCGTGGGTCGCCGGGACCGCCGCGCAGTTTCTGATTCAGGCCCCTGCCCTGCGGGCGGTGGGCTTCCGATGGAGGCTCGCGTTTGACTGGGGATCCCCGGAGATGCGGACGGTCCGGAGGCTGGCGGTCCCCACCATGGTCGGCCTTGCGGTCGTTGAGATCAACGCCTACGTCGGCCGGTTTCTGGCCTCGCTCCTTCCGACCGCTCCCGGGGTACACGCGATAGCCGCCCTCGACTACGCGTATGAGGTCGTCCAGGCGCCGATAGGGATACTGGCGATCTCCCTGGCCACCGTCCTGTTCCCGAGCATGAGCCGGCAGGCCGCATCGGGCGACGTGGCGGCGCTGCGCAGGACGCTCTCCGGAGGGCTGCGAGGGCTGCTGTTCCTCACCGTGCCCATATCTGCGGGGCTGGCGGCATTCGCGAGGCCGGCCGTCCAACTGGTGTTCGAGAGAGGGGAGTTCGGCTCCGCGGCGACGGCAATGGTGGCTCGGTGCCTCACTGCCTACGCCGCCGGGCTGGTTCCGATGGCGGCCTACTACGTGGTGACTCGGGCTTTCTACGCTAGGCATGACATGCGCACGCCGGTGGTCATAGGAGCGCTGATGGTGGCGCTCAACGCCGCCCTGGCCGCCGTGCTGATGCGGGTTGCCGGCGCACCCGGGATCGCGCTGGCGGCGGCGATCGTCTCCTGGGCGAACGTAGCCCTGCTGCTCTTCCTCCTGCGCCCCGTCCTGGGAGGACTGGATGGGCGCGAGGGCGCCGCGACCGCGGGGCGTGTCTGCCTCGCCGCGGCAGTCGCCATAGGAGCGGGCTATGCCTTCGCGAGCGCAGCGGTGCCGGACCTCAGGCTGCGCGGGTGGGACGATCTGCAGGCCCTGGCGGCCGCCGGGGTGGGGTCGGTCTTGCTCTACCTGGCGGCCTGCCGCCTGCTGCGGGTCGAGGAGCTGGGCCTTCTGCGGCAGTTGCTCCGCAGGCGTGGGCGCGCCGGCCTTTCTTGACACCCGAAAAACCGCGGTGCTACGCTTGACTTGGTCGCTGGCACTCCAGGTCTGAGAGTGCCAGCGACCGGTGATAAGATGCTGCAGCTGGATACCCGAAAGCGGACCGTGCTCCGGGCGGTGGTTGAGGAGCACATCCGGTCTGCCGAGCCGGTAGGGTCTCATCACGCGGCCGTGAGAGAGCACCTGCGCGTAAGCCCTGCCACGATCCGCAGCGAGATGGCGGAGCTTGAGGAACTCGGCCTGCTCACGCATCCACACACCTCAGCGGGCCGCGTTCCCACAGACCTGGGCTACCGCGTGTACGTCGACGCGCTCCTGGAGAGCGAGCCGCTTCCGGCCGCGGATCGCGAGAGCGTGCGCAGGCGCATGACCACGACCGCAGGGAGCCCGGGCGACACGGCCGAGTTGGCGGCGCAGGCTCTCGCATCGGTAGCGCGCTACCCGTCGGTTGTGGTAGCGTCGGGAGGCCGCCGTCAGTTCTTCCGGTCGCTGCACATCGTGCCGCTGGGCGACGGCCGCGCACTCGCAGTGATTGCCACCGGCTCCGGGACCCTCCACGGTAAGACGATGAGGCTGCCGGAAGGCGCGAACGCCGCCGACCTGGAGCGGCTGTCGCGCGCGGTCACGCATCAACTGCAAGGTTGCAGCGTAGACGATCTGTCACCCGCGCGCCTGGAGGAGGCGCTCCGCGAGATCACACGGTTCCGCCGGTGGTTCGAGGAGATCCGCTCACTGGTGCTCGCGGACCTTGCGGGGAGGATGAGGCCGCAGATCCGGGTCGAGGGCGCCCGTCACCTCCTGGACGAGCCCGAGTTCAGCAGGCCGGAGCGCGTGACCGGCCTCTTCGAGGTGCTCGAGGACGAGGCCCTCCTTGCCGAGGCGCTCTCCGGGCCTCCCACCGAGGGGGTCTGGATCACGATCGGCACCGAGAACCGTCGCTCCGAGCTCCAGAGGTGCAGCGTGGTGTCTGCGGCCTTTCGTATAGGCGACGGGGCCGGCGGCACCGTCGCGCTCTTTGGACCCACCCGGATGCGATACCGGCGTGCCGTGGCGGCCGTCCGCTATGTTGCGGGCCGCCTCAGCCAGGCCATGCGGGCATCCTTCTAGCAGGAGGCTGGCCGGATCCGGCCGATCCGACACGATCATGGAATCACGAGATCTCTATGAGGTGCTGGGTGTTGAGCGGCGCGCCACCCAGGAGGAGATAAAGCAGGCTTACCGTCGCATCGCGCGCGAGGCCCATCCGGACGTCCGCCGTGACGACCCCCACGCGGAAGAGCGCTTCAAGGAGATCAACGAGGCCTACTCCGTTCTTGGAGATCCGGCCAAGCGTGGCCAATACGATCGGTTCGGACGGGTGAGCCCTCAATCATGGCCTCCCTCCACAGCCGGGATGGGGCCGTTCGATGACCTCTTCGATCTCTTCTTCGGAGGTCGCCAGAGGGCGGCAGCGGAGAACGAAGGGCCGGCTAGGGGCGCCGATCTGCGCCACGATCTCGATCTAACCCTGGAGGAAGTCGCTTCCGGAGTCGAGAGGCACATGACAGTTGAGCGGATGGAGACCTGCCCGTCCTGTTTTGGCACCGGAGCCGAGCAGGGATCACGGCCCGAGAGCTGCCCTGCCTGTCAGGGGACCGGGGAGGTCCGGTACGCGCAGAGGACGGTCTTCGGGCACCTGACGCAGGTGGTAACGTGCGGTCAGTGCCGGGGCGTGGGTACCTACATCGAGCGCCCGTGTGCGGGCTGTCGGGGCTCAGGGCGGGTGATGGCGGAGCGCGACGTCACGGTGAGGGTGCCGGCCGGTGTGGATGACGGGATGCGCCTGCGGATTGCCGGGGAGGGAGAGGCAGGATCCAGGGGGGGCGCGCGCGGTGATCTCCGCGCCGCGTTGGCGTCATCGTGATGAATTCGCGCAGCG
>JBBIJB010000027.1:0-28603 GCA_037446215.1 Armatimonadota bacterium | reverse complement strand
CGGTATTCGAGCGCAGCGCATACCTCGATCTGGGCGGCAGGCTAGTGGCGCTGGCGTCCCATGATCTGGAGCGGGGCCCGATCTCGATCTCCCTGGAGCGCGGGACACGGATCGCGGGCATCGCGCCGGGCATGCCTGCCGCGGTCGGCGGAGCGCTGCTGAGCATAGATGGGACGAGGATCGACCTCGGGGGTGCCGAGGTCTGGGACGCGCGCCTGCCGCGGGCAGAGCGGGCCCCCGCAGGTTCGCGGGAGGCCGTAGTGGCCGAACTCCTCTCACGGGCGCCGAGGGAGAGCGTCGCGGCTGCGGTGTTGGGCTCCCGGGAAAGCCGTGCCGGACAGGTGGCCGCGGCCTTGAGCGAGTCGCTTCGGGACGGGCTCAACTCGATGGCTCGGCTGCTCGCGGATCCGCTCTGCGAGGCGGCGGCCTGCGAAGCCAGGGAGGCGGTCTCTGCCAGGATCGCCGGGCTGGGCCCAGGACTGACCCCGTCGGGGGATGACCTGCTTGTGGGGATCGCGAACGCGCTCACCACTCTGCACCGCGCTCCGGAGACGGAAGGGGCGCTTGCGCGCAAGGTCCTCATAGACGCCGCCCTGTCCAGAACCAGTCGGATAAGCGCGGCCTATCTGGAGGCGGCGTGTGCGGGCGATGCCTCCCTGCCGTGGCACCGGCTTGTGCGGAGCCTGGGAGGGGAGCGGGACGACCTGAGGAGAGCCGCCCGCCGGCTGCTCCGCGTCGGAGAGACCTCGGGGGCGGATGCGCTGGCCGGGTTCTGTTGGGCCTGGGAGCGCCTGGAGGGATAGATGCACTGGAAGGGCTACGCCGCCGTGATCGCCGCTGCCATGCTGTGGGGCGTGGCAGGTGTGGTCGCCAAATCGCTGTTCTCGGGCGCGGTGGACCCCCTCGCGCTCGTCGAGATAAGGCTGACCGGGGTCTTCGTCCTGACGCTGGCCGTCTTCCTCGTGAGGGGGTGGCGGATTCGGATCCCAACTGGCGCTGCCGTCCGGCTCATCCCCCTAGGGGCGGCTATCGCGTTCACGCAGTCCACGTACTACGTCACCATCAACCTGGCGAGCGTGACGACGGCGATCTTCCTCCAATACACCGCGCCCGCGCTTGTGATGACCTACGGGGCGCTGATGCTCCGCGAGCGGCTGACGGCGGCCCAGCTGATAGCGCTGGCGGGCGCTCTCCTTGGGGGTTACCTGCTGGTGGTCGGTCCGGAGGGCCTGGCCGTGACCCCGAAGGCGGCGATCGCAGGAATCGCATCGGCCGCGGGATTTGCCGCGTGGGTCCTGATTGGGCGGTCACAGGGCAACAAGCTGACCCCCTGGGAGATGCTGCTGTACGCGTTCGGCGCAGGGGCGGTGCTCTGGAGCCTCTACGTTCCTCCCTGGAGGGCCTACCTGCAGCCCTACACCCTACAGGAGTGGGGCTTGATCGCCTTCATCGTTGTCTTCGCCACGCTCCTGCCCTTCGGGCTCTTCCTGGGCGGGCTGCGCTTCATAGACAGCCGGACCGCGAGCCTGACCGCGACGCTCGAGCCGGTCGTCGCAGCGGTTGCGGCGGCGCTGCTGCTGGGTGAGACTCTCACCGGGCGTGGGATCGCCGGCGCTGCGCTGATCCTGGCATCGATCGCCTCGCTCCAGCTCTTCCCGCCGCGCCCTCCCCAAAGCGCGGCGGGGCGTCCGTCGATCTGACAGACGCCCCGCCGGCCTATCCGTCCTCCGAGGGCCTGCCTCGAAGGACTCCCCCGGTCGGACCCTTGCCGCTAGCTCCCGATGCCCCTCTCCTCGGGCGAGCCGGGCAGCAGGTTGTCGAGGATCAGCCCGAAGATGGCCGCCACGGCCATCCCGGTGGATCCGATGATGTTGATCATCTCTGCGAGCCAGGGCGCTCCCGCTATCACCACCTTGTTGGCCGCGAAGCCGAGCTCCGGCACGCCGGTGAAGTAGGCCGGAAGGCTCAGGCCCATGAACAGGGAGAAGCCGACTATCAGGAGGTTGCGGTCGCTGCGCAGGTCGGCCCTCGCCACCTGCTGAACGCCGATTGCGGCGATGAGCCCGAAGAGCGCGCAGTACATCGCGCCCACCACCGGTCCGGGCAGCGTGGCGGCCAGGGCGCCGAACTTGCCGAAGACACCGAGGAAGATCAGGACGAACGCTCCGACGGTCACGACGTAGCGGCTCGCGACCCTCGTGATCCCGATCAGCCCGATGTTCTCGGAGTAGCTGGTGCTGGCAAACCCGCCGAAGAGGCCGGTGAAGAAGCAGCCCGCGCCCTCCGCGCGGATCCCCTTGTTGATCAACTCCTCGCTGGGGTCAGAGAGCCGGCTCATGTAGGAGACCGAGTGGTAGTCCCCGAACGACTCGATCATCGATGCGAGGTAGCTGGCTAGGATCGCCAGGAAGAACGCTAGGCTGAACTTGGGGAAGCCCCACGGCAGGATCCATCCGGCCTCGCCCCACGGTGGACGGAACCATTTCGACTCCCGCACTACCTGGAGGCTCACGTAGGCGGGGTGCTCCGGCCCGAAGCTGCCGATCGCGCTGAAGAACCACGATACCAGCCACCCTACCAGCACCGCCAACAGGATCGGGAACAGCCTGAACAACATGCTGCTCCGCGACAGGAACTGCGAGAACCAGAATATGCACACGATTACCAGCGCGGCGATCGGCCAGTAGGTTCCGGCCTTGGGCGCGCCCACCTTGAACAGCGCCAGGCCGATCAGCATGATCACCGGCCCGATGACGACGGGGCTTATGAACCGACGCAGCTTGCCGATCCAGCGGAAGTGGCCGACCGCCATCTCGACGATGCTGCCCGTCATTATGGCGCCGGCGATGTACTGCATCGCGAGGGGACCCTTGTGTTGGCCGATGATCGCGAAGAAGGGGCCTAGGAAGGAGAACGAGACCCCCTGGACGATCGGCAGGCGAGATCCCCAGTGGACCTGAAGCAGGGTGACTACGCCGGAGGCCAGCATGACCGACCCAACCAGGGTCGCGATCTGGGCCTGGCTCAAACCCATCGCCGGCCCGAGGAGTAGCGGGACCGATACGGTGGCCCCAAACATCGTGAGGACGTGCTGCACACCTAGGAAGAAGGCTCTGCTGAACGGGCGGGGGATGTCATCGATGCTGTAGATGAGCTCTCCCCTGCGGACTTCCGTTGCCATCTATCCGCCCCCCTTCTTGGTGGAAGACTGCCCTCCTGCGGTCTCTGCGATCACCTCCCCTGCTTGCGTCTCCCTGCCCGGGTGATCGTGCTCACCCGTCCCTCGAACGCGCGTGGCCGCAACGGTGTGCTGCCCAAAGGTCTGGCAGGAGCCCGGGCGCCGCGTCGCATTCTGTCCTGGGACTTGCGTTTGGTTCGACGCCTCCCGCCCTCTACCCTTCAGGGCCTCCGCGTCGGGGCAGGCGGCGTTCGAGTCTCTCCACGACGTCCCCCACCTCGCCCAGCACGACCTCTCGCCAGTACCTGCCAACCTGACCGATTCCCCGGTACTTCTCGTAGCGCCGGCGCACCAGCCTCTCGGGGGAAACCGGCTCCAGGGCGTCAAGAGCCGAGACGATCCGCCCTCGCAGCATCTCCGTCGCGGCGGCGGGATCCGTGTGGGCGCCGCCCGGGGGCTCGGCCACTATCTCGTCTATGATCCCGAGCCTCAATAGGTCAGGTGCCGTGAGCTTCAGCGCCGCGGCAAGATCTGCGGCCCGGGATGGGTCCCTGTAAAGGATCGCGGAGGCGCCCTCCGGCGAGATGACGGAGAAGTAGGCGTTCTCCATCATCAGCACACGGTCCCCGACGCCGAGTGCCAGCGCGCCTCCGCTGCCGCCCTCTCCCACCACCACTGCCACGATCGGCGTGGGCAGCAGCGCCATCGCCTGGAGATTGTGGGCCAACGCCTGCGCGACCCCGCGCTGCTCGGCCTCGTAGCCCGGATAGGCGCCGGGGGTGTCTATGAAGGTTACCAGGGGAAGCCGGAACTTCGCGGCGAGGTGCATCAGGCGGAGGGCCTTGCGGTAGCCTTCCGGATAGGCCATGCCCCCTCTGCGCCGCTCCGCCTCCTCTGGGGTCGCTCCCCGCTCCTGGCCCACGACCACGACCGTGTGCCCGTCGATCTCACCCAGCCCGCCTACTACCGCGGGATCGTCGCCGAACTGCCTGTCGCCGTGCAACTCCGCAAACCGGGCGAGCAACCTGCCGATGTGAGACATGGTCGTTGGGCGGTCGGGGCGCCGGGCGAGCTTGACTACCTCCCAGGCAGGGGTGCCCGCTGCCCGCTCGGGCGCCGGAGCATGCTCCCTCCTCGCTCGCCCCCGCGGGCGGCGTGTGCGTCGCAGGTGGCGCACCAGATACGAGATGGTCTCGCGGAGCTCACGCCTGCCTACCAGGAGGTCAACCATTCCCCCGGCGAACAACCGCTCGGCACGGTGCGACTCGGGAGGCAACGTCTCTTTGAGCGTAGCCTCTATCACGCGCGGCCCTACGAATCCCACCTGCGCTCCCGGCTCCGCGATCAGCACGTCACCGAGCGAGGCGAAGCTCGCCGCCACGCCGCCGAACGTCGGGTTGGTGAGAACCGAGATGTGCGCCAGGCCTGCCGCGTGGTGGCGCGCGCGCGCGGCCGAGGTCTTCGCCATCTGCAGCAGCGACAGCATCCCCTCCTGCATGCGGGCGCCGCCGCTTGACGCGACCGAGACCACTGGCCATCGCCTGCGCGTCGCCACCTCGAACGCATCGGCGATCTTCTCCCCCACGGCCGAGCCCATCGTGCCTCCGAGGAACGCGAAGTCGAAGACCGCCAGGACCACCGGGAGGCCGTCCAGCTTCGCGATGCCGGTGACCACCGCCTCCCGCAGGCCCGTCTGCCTCCGCGCCTCCAGCAGCCGCGCCCGGTAGGCGCGTTTGTCCGAGAAGCGGAGCGGGTCGACCGACACCAGGCCCTTTGCCAACTCCTTGAACGACCGGGGGTCTACGAGGGAGTCGATCCTGTCCCTTGCGGGCATCGAGAAGTGGTGGCCGCAAGAGGAGCATGTCCAAAGCGCCCCGCGAAGCCCGTCGCGTGGGGTGGCTAGCCCGCAACTGCCGCAACTCTCGTTCCGGGTCATGGCCCCTCCCAGATTCCCGCCGACTCAGCCTGGGCCGATGCGGCCCTCTAGATCGCCCCGTCGACGCGTAGCGCGGCGACCTCCTCGGGTGGATAGCCGAGCTCTGCGAGGATCGCCTCGGTATGCTCCCCCAGCACCGGCGGGGGAGCCGCAATCCTACCCGGCGTCTTTGAGAGCGCGACGGGGATCCCTGTCTGGCCGATCGCCCCCGCCTTCGGATGCCTGACCTCCGCCACCATTCGACGGTGGCGGACCTGAGGATCGCCGAAGAGCTCCGAGAGCGAGTAGATGGGGCCGCTGGGCACCCCCGCCTCCTCGAAGACCGCGACCCACTCCGCCGTGGTCCTGCCGGCAAGGAGGGGCTCGAGCAGCGCTATCAAGGCGTCGCGGCCGGCGACGCGGTCCTTGTTGGTCCGGAATCGGGGATCGGTCGCCAGCTCCGGCGCACCCACCGTGGAGGCGAAGCGGCCCCAAATCGCCTCGCTGCCCACGGCCACGTTGACGTAGCCGTCGGCGGTCCTGAAGGCCTGATAGGGGACGATCGAGGGATGGGCGCTGCCCAGCCTCTTCGGGTTCTCGCCGGTGGCGAAGAAGTTCCCGGCCTGGTAGGTCTTCCACGCCACCTGGCCATCCATCATCGAGACGTCCACGAACTGGCCCCTCCCGGTGCGGTCGCGGACCCGGAGCGCCGCCAGGATCCCGTAGGCGGCGAACATCCCGGCGGCGATGTCCGTTATGGCCACCCCCACCTTCACGGGAGCCCCGCCCTCGTCGCCGGTGATCCCCATCAGCCCGCCCATCCCCTGGACTATGAGATCGTAGGCCGTGCGCTCCCTGTAAGGGCCGTCCTGGCCGAACCCGGAGATCGCGCAGTAGACGAGGCCGGGGTTGGCCGCGGCAACGGCCTGGTAGGGGAACCCCAGGCGCCCCATGATCCCAGGGCGGAAGTTCTCCACCAACACGTCTGCGCGCTCCACAAGGCGCCAGAGGATGCTCTGCCCCTGCGGGTGCTTGAGGTTGAGGGTGAGGCTCTGCTTGTTACGGTTGACGCTCAGGAAGTAGGTGCTCTCGCCCCCGACGAAGGGAGGTCCCCAGCCGCGGGTGTCGTCACCCGTTTCGGGGACCTCGACCTTCACGACGCGGGCGCCGAAGTCGCCCAGCATCAGGGTGCAGTAAGGACCTGCGAGAGCACGCGTGAGATCCACAACGAGCAGGTCTTCGAGTGGGGTCTTCACGCGGATCGCTTACCCTTCGACGAACGCCACGAACCGGCAGAACGCCGCCTCGCCCCCCTTGAACCTGAAGGGGAAGCACCCCACCCATACGCGCTGGTTGAGGACCAGGTCGATCTCTCCGCCCGCGTTCTCTATGTGGAACACACCCTTGGGGAAGAGCTTGGTGTGGGTGGCCTGATAGTCCTTCGGCCAGGGGAACGCCTCATCCATCGACATCCCGATCTTGGCCTCAACCTCGGGAATCAGGTCGCGCCTGGCGTCCCTGACCTTCGTGTTGAACGGATGGGCCGTCGAGATGGCATCGATGGCCATCCAGCTGATGCCCCGATCGAGCACCCAGTCGCAGAACTCGGCCTGCGGCCCGGGGTGGCGCAGGAACGAGCGCGGCAGGTCGGCGCCGGCGTCGGGATGCTGCTTCTTCGTTTCCATAGACCAGTCCTCGTTGTAGTAGGCGTGGTATCCGGTGTGGATGACAAGGATGTCGCCCCGCTCGATCTTGGTGTTGTACTTCTTCTCCCACTCCTCGAAGTGCTTCGGTCCGTAGATCTGGTAGTCGCCGATCCCAAACTGCTGGAGGTCTACTATGCAGGCCGGCCCGACCAGCGTGGCCAGCGGTATCCCTGCCACGTCCGGGCCCGGGTCGTTGAAGTGTAGGGGGGCATCGAGATGCGTCGCGATGTGGTTGGTGCTGCTGATGTGCTGGGCGTTGACGCCCTCGAACGCCATCTTCTTGACCCACTTGATCGTCGGGCCCTCGTAGTACGCGAAGGGTGGAGAGTCCACGCTGAAGTTCTGGGACAGGTCAAGCACGCGCGCTCTCGATAGGTCGAACGGCTTCATCAACTCACCTCCGTGGGTTCCTATCACCTGGACCTGCCTGTTTGGTCGCGGTACGATCGGAGCGGTCGCCCCGGTGGGGTTGATTCAATGCGCCAGAGACGATAACCTGCGCGCCGGAGATCCCCGGGCGCGGAGCGCAGGAAGTAGACGCCGCCGGGAGGCTCGTGACAACTTCCCCGGTGGAGACCCACGTCCACCTGCGGCGTCACCCACATCAGGACGCACGTTGATGTCTGCGATCCCAACCTGACGGCGCTCAGGGCGATGGTCGAGGTCAGGGAGGGGTGGCGCGAGACCGTCACCTTGCAGATCGTCGCGTTTCCCCAGCAGGGGATCTACTCGTTTCCGCGGGGAGAGGAGCTGCTCGTGCGCGCGCTGGAGGCAGGCGCGGATCTGGTGGGAGGCATACCCCACTACGAGTGGACCCGCGACTACGGCGAGCGTGACGTCGTGCCACACCACGGCCATGCACTCGTGCAACAACGCCTACGCCAGCCGTCTGATCGGATGGGTACGGCACGCGGGCGTACACTTCGTCACAAACCCGCTGGACAACTCGGTGCTGCAGGGCCGATTCGACGCTTACCCTGTGCGCCGCGGCTTCACGAGGGTCAAGGAGTTGCTCGCGGCAGGGATCAACGTATGCATCGGCCACGACGAGCTCGCCGTGCTCCTCGACATGGTGACCTCTCGGGCGGCAGCCTGCTTCGGCCTAACCGACCACAGGCTTGAGGAGGGAGGAGCGGCCGACCTGGTCGTGTTCGACGCCGCGACCCCGGCGGAGGTCATACGGACGATCGCCCCGCGTCTGGCGGTGATCTCGGTTCGGGGCGCGAGCGAGCCGATCACGTTTCGTGTGCGGGGCTAGTCTATCTCCAGCACCATCTCGATCTCGACCGAGATGTTGCGCGGCAGCGACGCCATGCCGACCGCCGAGCGCGCGTGGCGTCCGGCCTCTCCGAATATCTGGACCAGGACGTCGGAGGCGCCGTTGATCACCTCTGGGTGCCCCTCGAACCCGGGGACGGCGTTGACCATGCCGAGCAGCTTCACCACCCTCCTGACGCGATCCAGGTCTCCCAGGGCGTCCTTGACCGATGCCAGGCAGTTGAGCGCGACCAGCTTGGCGGCCTCGTAGCCCTCCTCCGGGGTGATCTCGCCGCCGACCTTTCCCAAGAACTGCAGCGCGCCGTCCCGGTAGGGGCCGTGCCCCGAGACGAAGAGCAGGTTGCCCGTGCGCACGACGCGGACGTAGTTGGCGACCGGTCGGGGCGCGACGGGGAGCTGCAGCCCCAGCTCGCTGATCCTAGCCTCCGCTTTCATCAAACCCCTCCAATCTGTGCGGCCATCGCCTCGACCGCCTGCTCGAAGCAGGCGATGGGCGGCCTCACCAATCCTGCCCCGACCTGGCCGACGCCGGGCTCTCGGTGCGCTATCCCGGTGTTGATCCGTGGGGTTATTCCCGTGCGCACTACCTTCCTGATATCCACCCCTGTCGGGGTCCCGCGGAAGTCCAGTGGAGGCAGCCCGAACGCGGGGTTCTCGCCTACCGTGATCTCGTACATCTCGAGGGTCGCGGCGACCGCCTCGGAAGGCGTGCCGCCCACGAACTTCACGATGGCCGGGGCCGCGGCCATCGCGAACGCGCCGATGCCGGCGGTCTCCGTGATGGTAGAGTCACCGATGTCGCGGTTGGCGTGCTCGCTCGAGAACCCAGGGAAGTAGAGCCCCACCGGAACCTCCGCGGGCGCGACGAACCACCTATCGCCGAGCCCCGAGACGCGGATGCCGAAGTCGGTACCGTTGCGCGCCATGCACGTCACCACGGTACTACCTTCCACCCCGTGCGCCGCGTCCATCGTCGCCTTGCACGAAGCCATCACCGCGTTCAGTACCGCCAGGTCGTTGTCGGCGAAGTACCTGAGCACCGCTTCCAGGGTCTCGGCCTCGAGTCCGATCCGGGCCAGGTGCGGCGCCAGCATCCGGCCGAAGGTCGCCGAGCCGGCCCTGTTGCGGTTGTGCCCCTCGTCGCCCATAGTGAGCTGCAGGGAGATCAGACCCTTCATGTCCAGCCCCCCGGCCCGCACAAGGGCCTGGCCCACCGCCGGGGCCAGGGTGTCGTTGATCCACCTGAGCCTGGCAAGGACCTCCTCGCTGTACGCGCCGAAGCGGAGCACCTTCCCGTAGCCCTCGTTGAAGTTCGAGAACGCCTTGTTGCCGAAGGCCCGGTTCTCGACGGCGTAGACCATCATCGACGCCGTCGTCACCCCTGCCATCGGTCCGACGGCCGCGTGGTGGTGGCACGGCGCGAACTCGACGCCCCCCCGTTCGGCGAGTGACAGGGCCTCCCGCTCGTCGGCGGCCAGGCCCTCGAAGATCAACCCTCCTATGACCGCGCCCTTGAGGGGTCCGGACATCCTCGACCACTCGATGGGAGGGCCGGCATGCAGGATCAGGTCTCGACGCATCCCCGGTATCAGGTCGGCGGCCCGGCCCACTCCTGTCAGGTAGGGCTGTGACGCGACTATCCGCTCGAGCACTACCGCGTTTGCAGCCTTAATATCCATCTGGGTGCCCTCCGGCATCTACGCCTCGAGTCTGTCGAGAAGGTCGAGCAGGTGGGTCTTCCCTGAGGCAGGCGGCTGCCAGTCGACCGACACCACCGGAACGCCCTGCGCGGCCAGGCTCTCCGCGAACAGATCGAGCCCGACGTTGACCACGGCTGGGCGCGAGCCGAGCAGTGAACTGATCGCTCCCACCTCCGGCCAGCCAGGCGCCGATCCCGCCGCCGAGATGCGGGGGGGCTCAGCGGGCCCTCCCCGGGCGCCTCGCGCCTCGGCGATCAGGCCTGCCAGGCGCACCGCCCTCGCGTTGCTCGCCTCGACAAGCATCCCGGCATCGATCAGCGCATCACGCTGCGAGGACGCCATCTGCGGATCGTCGTCGGTCCCGCAGACCGATCCTACTATGCAGATGCGGCAACCCGATCCTCGGCTGCTCTCGCAGATCTCTCGGATGGTGGGAGCGAGCGCTCCTGCCGGATCCGGGTGACTGGCGTATCCGAGGACGACGTCGAGCAGGAGGACCGCGCTCTCGGGGTCTGCCGCCTCCTGGCGGATCCGCTGCAGACGAAGCGTCGGATCCAGCATCGGGTGGAGCCGGCTCTGCGTGAACTCGTCCCCGCCCATGTCGATCACCGAGTGCTCGCGGCTCCGGGTCACCGGCTCCAGGGTCTCGGAGGCGTTCAGGGGGGAGTTGGAGAGCACCGGCCCCACGTGCTGGCGCAGCATCACGAGCGCCTCGTAGCCCAGCGTTCCCCCGCTGTAGAGCCCCCGGATGTAGCGCTGGGCGGAGGAGAGCCTTCCCGCCTCCTGCGATGGAAGCGAGCGCAGGGCCGGGGGGGGAACCTCAAACCCGTAGGCGATCTCAACCGCCGCCCGGGCCGCCTCCTCGAGCGTGGCGGCGCCCCGCACCTGTCCGGAGGGCTCCACGTGCGCCCCCACGAACGCCGCGATCACCGGCTTGCCGGCCGCCGCGGACGCGGCCAGGATCTTGCCCGCCACCTCGGCCGAGGGCGGCTTGCTCACCAGCACGATCACGTGGGTCCTCGGGTCCAGCGCGAGGGCGCGAACCCCCTGCAGCATCGTCGCCCCGCCGACCGCCGAGGAGAGGTCGCGTCCTCCTGTGCCGATGGCGTGTGTGATTCCGCCGCCGTACCGGTGGATCAGGGAGGATACCTCCTGCAGCCCCGTCCCCGCCGCCCCAACCAGGCCGATGCGGCCGCTCCTCACGCTGTTGGCGAATCCAAGCGCGGCCCCGCCGACGATCGCGGTCCCGCAGTCGGGCCCCATCAGGAGCAGCCCTCGCTCGCGGCTCCGTGCCTTGAGCTCGATCTCGTGCTCTATAGGTACGTTGTCGGAGAACAGGAGCACGTGCAGACCCGCGTCGAGCGCCTCGCGCGCCACCGAGTGCGCAAACCTCCCGGGCACGGAGACCACGGCGACCGAGGCCTCAGGCAGTTGCCGGACCGCGGTGGCGACCGTCTTGGGGCGGTAGGAGCCGCCTGCGTCCGCAGGGCGTCGTCTCGTCAACCCCTCTTCCGCCACCGCCGCGGCCGCCCTGGCCTGCTCCTCGCTCGCCGCCCGCACCACGACCACCAGATCCTCCGACCCCGCACCGGCCAGGTCGGTGAACCCCAGGCCGCTGTCTGTGAGCAGGGCCTTGTTGGCGTCGGTCGCCATCACCACGCCGGCCTCGTCGACCCCGGGCTGCTCGCGCGCCTGCTTCTGTGCCAGCATCAGCGTCACGGAGTCGAAGTAGCGTCCACGGCGAACGATCCCCAGTACCGGCATTCAGTCCCCCTTCTGCCCGGAGGCAAAGGCGACCGGGGTCCTGGCGGTCGCCTGGAGTGAGGGAACAGCGGCCGGGCCGGGGAGTCCCAGACCCGCCTGGGCAAGCATAGAGATGGCGAGGTTCAGCGGGGCGTCGTTGGAGCCGCCGATCGCGGCCCCGCCTGTTGCCACCTCGACATCCGGGTGAAGGCCCCTTCCCTCGACGTCGCGGCCCCGCGGCGTGAGATACCGCGAAACCGTTAGCCTGATGCCGCTGCCGTCGCGCAGCCGGAAGATCGCCTGGACCGTGGCCTTGCCGTAGGTCCTGGTGCCCACGAGCTTGATCCCGGAGTCCTGCAGGGCGCCGGCAACCACCTCGGAGGCGCTGGCGCTGCCCCTATCGACCAGCACCACCAGAGGCCCCGTGTGCCTCGGAGCACGCGGCCGCACCAGGTAGGTTGTCGAGGTGCCTCGGCCGGTCTCTAGGGTGACGACCGGTCCCCTCTCCAGGAAGTGGCTCGCTATGCTGACCGCGGCGTCGAGGAGCCCGCCGGGATTACCCCTCAGGTCCAGGACTATGCCCCGTGCCTTGCCTTCGAGCAGCTCCCGCAGTCCGGAGGAGACCATGTCTGGCGCATGCTGGGTGAACTGCATCACCCGGAGGTGCCCGACTCCCGACGCGGGGGTGTGCGTGGCCACGACTCGCTGCAGTATTCGCCTGCGGGTGATCGTGAACTGAACGGCCGCCTCCGTGCCGGAACGCTGGATCGCCAGCATGACCTGTGTGCCCTCCAGGCCGCGAATCATCTGGCTGACCTGGTCGAGGGTGAGTCCGGAAGTGGGGACACCGTCCACCGCGCCTACTACATCGCCCTCCCGCAGGCCCGCCTCGGAGGCCGGTGTCCCCAACATCACCTCGACGATGACGACCTGGCCGGCCCTCTCCTCGATCACTATTCCGATGCCCACGAACTCGTCGCCCTGCGTGCGGCGCAGGAACTGGGCAAAGGCGTCGGGGTCGAAGAAGGCGCTGTTCGTGTCCCTCAGCGCCGCCACCATTCCGGAGATGGCCGCATGGGCGGCGGTTGACCGCCCCCGGGACAGCCCCTGGGCTTGGGCTATCCTCTGCAGGACCTGGTCGAGGTCCACCCGCTCCCCTCCTGTCAGGTAGAGGGGGCTGAGGGCCGAAGGATCCCGTCCCTCTGTGCGCAGCATCGATCGAAGACCCGCATCGGCTCCCTGGAGGAGTACCTCGACGCTGGGCGAGGCGAGGCTCTCATCCCTGAGTATCCGGTAGCTTTCGAGGAAGACGTAGGCGCCGGCATCTAGCTGCTGCGCCGGAGCCGCGGGTGCAAACGCGGCGGCCGCGAGCAGTGCCGCTACGAGTAGGGCCAGGCGGGTCCGCATCTCTCTATTCTACGCCGTTGACTCCCCTTATGCCTCCCGCGGGGGGTCTACTAGATCCCGCCGTCCACGACCGAGCGGCCCAGGCCGTGGCGGAGCGTGATGACGGCGGCCAGCTCGTCGAACTCCGCGCGCGCAAGCGTCACCTCGGCCTGTACGAGAGCGGTCTGCGCGTCCACGACCTCCAGAATCGGACCGGCGCCTGCCGCGTATCGCCCCTGCGCGAGGCGCAGCGACTCCTGGGCAAAGGCCAGGCCGGCCCTGGCGCTGGCGATCCGTGCCCGAGCATCCAGGATGCCGAGCATCCCTCCAAGCGCCTGCTGCTGCGCGGACAGCCGGGCGGTCTCCACTCGGGCGCGCGCGCCCGCGAGGCCGGCCGTGGCCTCCGCGACGCCGGAGTCTATCCGGCCGGCGTCCGAGACCGGAAAGCTGAGCGTGGTGCCCAGCGAGTAGGTGGTCTGGATGTTCGGCGCAAAGTGGTAGGTCGCGCGTCCGTCCAGGGTGGCACGCAGACCGCGTGCGGCCCTCGCGAGCTCGAGGGCGGCCTCGGCCGCCTCTATCTCGGCCAGCACGCGCCGCACCTCGGGCCGCTGCTCGATGAGCCTCACCAGATCGGCCTGCGAAACCGTCAGGGTCGGCACTGCCGGCGCCGGAGCGACCGCGATCGATCCCGCGGGTCCCTGCCCCAGAGCGACGTTGAGAACCGCCTTGGCCTGGTCGACCGCGTTGCGGGCGGCGATCAACTCGCCTTCGGCCGAGGCCAGACCCGACTGCGCGCGCACTACGTCGGCGCGCGGTACCACGCCTGCCCGGAACTGACCCTCGGCAACTCGCAGCAGCTCCTGGCTCTGCACCAGGACCTGCTGGCGGAGCAGCACCGTACGCTCGGCCCGCAGGACGTTGACGTAGGCGACGGCCACCGTGAGCGCCACGTCCTGCCGGACGGCCTCGAGCGCCATCTGGGCGGCCTTGAGGTTAGCCTCGGCCTGGCGCACTGCGATGACCATCTGCCCGTTGTCGTAGACGACGTACGAGGCCGATATGCCGGTGGAGCTCGACCACGAGGGCGTCGAGGTGGGGGTTCCTCCCCCGGCGGTTGCGCCGCTGCCCGTCGCCGTGACCGTGGGCCCCCTGCCGGCCCTGGCCAGCGAGACCCTGGCCTCGGCCGCGGCCACCGACTGGCGAGCCGCGGCTATCGCGGGATTACGCTGATCAGCCATCGCGACCAGCTCGGCCAGCACGTGCGGCCGCGGGGTCTGGGCGTCTGCCTTGGACATCAGCCCTGGCGCTAGGGTGCCTAGCAGCAGCAGTGAAACCATGAACGCCGTGGTGCGCATGACTCCTCCCATCCTCCTGGGTGTGGCCCCGGGGGACCTACGACCTTGCCCTGCGTTCCAGATATCGTATCACCCTTTCGAAGGTGCGCTTGCGGATCTCGGCCCGCTCCTCATCGCTGAGCATGCCGGCACCGCCTGCCCCTGCTCCTGCGCCCGGGCCGAAGCCAGGACCGCCTGGGCCTCCAGGACCGCCCGGGCCTCCGAGACCCGGCCCTGCGACTCCTCCTCCCGGCGCACCGGGGATCCCGGGTGCCGAGCCTCGCTGGCGGGCCGCCTCCTGCAGGCGCTTTCGCATCTGCTCCAGCGTGGCGCGCTGTTCCGGTGTCAACGCCTCGACAACTGCCCGCGCGATCACCGCGGCCGCCTCGGAGTCCGACGTGGGGACGTCCTTGAGCGCCTTCACGAAGGGCAGGATGCGCACGACCTGCTCCTTTGTGAGCCGGGTCTCCTCGTTGCGCTCGAGCGCGCGTATGGACGCTATCACGAGGAACCCCGGATCTCTCGGCCGTTGGGGCTGCGCGGCCTGCCTTGTGCGGAGCCCGTAGTAGTAGAACCCTCCCGCGGCCAGCCCCGCTGCCGCCACCACGACCCCGACCCACACCCACCGCTTCTTCATCCCAAACCTCCGGCTACTCGTGCCTGAGCGCAACGATCGGATCGAGCCTCGCCGCTCGCTGCGCAGGGTAGAGCCCAAAGAACACCCCCACCGCTACGGCGAAGACGAACGCCATCAGGATCGCCTGCGCAGAGAGCACGGTGGTCCAGCCGGCGAACCGGCTGATCAGCCGTGAGCCGACAATCCCGAGCCCGACGCCGATCACGCCCCCGGTCACGCTGAGCGAGACCGACTCGACGAGGAACTGCAGGAGGATGTCCCTCCGCCGGGCCCCGACGGCCTTGCGGATCCCGATCTCCCGTGTGCGCTCCGTCACCGACACGAGCATGATGTTCATTATGCCTATGCCGCCGACGATTAGTGAGACCGCCGCGATACCGCCCAGCAGCACGGTCATGGTCTGCGAGACGCTCGTGAACGCCTGGAGGACGTCGGCCTGGTTGCGGATGGTGAAGTCGTCGTCCTGGGTGGGGCTCAGCCGGTGGCGCCTGCGCAGCACCTCGCGAAGTGCCTCCTGCGCGGCGGCCATCTCCTCGGACGATCCGATCTGGACGTGTATCGCCCGCACATGCTGTACCCCGAACAGGCGGCGCTGCGCCGTCGAGAGCGGCACGAAGACGACGTCGTCGCGGTCCGAGAAGCCCGCAGAGCCCTTCTCCTCCATCACGCCGACCACCGTGAAGGTGATCCCCCTGATCTTGATCCTCTGGCCGATGGGATCCCCCTCGGGGAAGAGCTTTCCAGCGACGGTCTTTCCCACAAGGGCCACCTTCGCCCGGCTGCGTATGTCGGCGTCGGTGATGAAGTCGCCCGTTGCGGCCTTGAAGTTGCGCACGCTCTGGAACTCGGGGGTCACGCCGGAGACCTGAGTGTAGACGTTCTCTCCAAGGTAGACCACCTGAGCCTGGCGCGAGAACTCCGCGCTGACGCCCGTTACGCCGGGGACCTCTGCCCTTATCGCCTCGGCGTCCTCGAGGGTGAGCGTCCGCACCTGGTCGATGCGGGCTATGCGGCCCGTCTGGGCCGCCCCGGCGAAGACGGAGAGCAGGTTGGTGCCGAGCGACTGCACGCGCTCGGTGACCGCGGCCCTGGCCCCCTGGCCTATCGCGACCATTGCGATAACGGCGCCTACCCCGATGATTACCCCCAGCGCCGTGAGGAGCGATCGCAGGGGGTTGGCCGCCATCGCGCGGAGGGCGATTCGGAAGCTCACGCCCAGGTTCATGGTCCGACCGGGGCGTCGTGCACGATGCGGCCGTCCCGAAAGAGCACGTGTCTCCTCGCGCGGGCGGCGATGTCCGCCTCGTGCGTCACCAGGACGACCGTGATCCCGCGGCGGCTCATCCGGTCGAGCAGGGCCATGATCTCCGACGCGGTCGCCGTGTCCAGGTTCCCGGTCGGCTCATCCGCGAGGACGATCGAGGGCGACATCACCAGGGCCCGTGCGATCGCCACGCGCTGCTGCTCCCCGCCGGAGAGCTGGGTGGGCAGGTGCCACATCCGCCCCTCGAGCCCCACCGATTCGAGCGCGGCCTTCGCGCGGGACCGGCGGTCGTGAATCCCGGCATAGATCATGGGCAGCTCGACGTTCTCGATCGCCGGCGTGCGGGGCAGCAGGTTGTACGACTGGAAGACGAACCCCATCCTGCGATTCCGGATCCTCGCGAGCGACACATCATCGAGCGTGGTGACGTCGGTTCCCTCCAGGGTGTACGTCCCGCCCGTGGGCCGGTCCAGGCAACCCAGGATGTTCATGCAGGTTGACTTCCCCGAGCCGCTCGGCCCCATTATCGCGACGAACTCGCCGGGCTCGACCGTCAGCGAGATCCCCCGCAGCGCGTGGACCTCCACGCCGTCCATGCGGTAGACCTTATCCACGCCGCGCATGTCGATCAGCGGCATGACGCCCGGCCCCCCTTCTCTGCCCGCGCCGATCATCTTGCCGGCGGGGAGGACGGCCTGGTGGGGAACCGCGGCGCGAAGGGGCTGGTGGTCTGCGGCCGGGAGGTCGAGGCGGAGCCCTGCCTGGCAGGGCCCAGGTAGACCGTCTGCCCTATCTCGACACCCTCGACTATCTCGACCCGGCGGCCGTCGCTCGCACCTGTGGTGACGACGACCGCCCTCATCTTGGTACCTTCGACCACGATGACGACCCTGGCATCCTGCCCCCTGATCGCCTCCGACGGGACCAGGGGCACGCCCAGCCTCTCGCTCACTATGAACTCGGCGTCCACGCTCATGCCCAGCCGCAGCGCCGGATCGGGGTTCTCGACGTCTACTACCACCTCGTACTGCGTCACGTTCTGGACCACTACCGACTGGGGGGCGATCCTCGTGATCTTGCCCTCGAAGGTGCGGCGGGGCAGCGCGTCGGCCGTGATCCGCACCGGCATCCCTACCGCGAGCTGTGCCACGTCCGACTCGTCGACGCCCACCTGGGCCTGGATCGCCTGAACGTCGGCGATCGTCATCACCAGCGTGCCCCCGCCGGTCAGCCCGCCGATGACCGACTGACCGACCTGGACGAGCTGGCGGGCGACTATCCCCGCTATCGGCGCCGCTATGCGTGTCTCGCCCAGCCTGTCGCGCGCCTGGGCCTCCTGCGCGGTCACCGTGCGGACCTGCGCCTCGGCTGACCTGACCTCTGCCTCGAGCGAGCGCTCCGCCAGCTGAGCCGCCCTCGTCAGGGCCACCGCGGACTCGGCCTGTCGCACCTGCGCGCGCGCTACCTCTATCTCCTCGGGGCGGCTGCCGGCAGTCAGCTCGCGGAGGCGGGCCTGCGCGGCGCGCAGCTGAGCCTGCGCCGAGTCGTGCTGGTTCTGGGCCTGGTCCAGAGAGGCCTTAGACACGAAGCCCCCGGAGAAGAGATCCTGTGTGCGCGCGAGGTGCAGGCGGGCGGACTCCAGTGAGAGCTCCGCCTGCCTCACCGACTCCCGTGACTGGTCTATCTGCTCGGGGCGCGATCCCGCCAGCAGCTGCGCCAGCCTCGCGTTGGAGGTGGCGAGCGCGGAGGAGGCCTCCGCGATCCGCATTGCGTTCTGCACCCTGGAGGTGGCGAGTTGGCTCTGGGCCTGCTGGAGCCTGGCCTGTGCCGAGGCGAGCTGCGACCGCCTGATCTCGTAGTCTGCCCTGGCGTCTCTGTCGTCGATCAGGACCAGGAGCTGTCCCTTCTCTACCCGGTCGCCCTCCTGTACGTGGACCTCGGTCACGGTCCCCGTGGAGCGCGACCGAACCTCCACGTGGGAGTAGGGCCGCAGTGTACCTGTCGCCGAAACGCTCGAGACGAGATTCCCGCGCGTGACGCGGGCCGTGCGCGGCCCTTCGGGTGCCGCCTTGGACGCTTCCCCGGCGCGATAGGCCCACGCTCCGCCGAGGAGCACGGCGACTACGCACACCGCGACAACGATACGCTTCATCCACAGGCCTCCGGGGAACGGTCGATGGCTCGCCCGATCACTGTAGTTTGACCCTCGCGCCGGGGAAGCCGTTTACTCGGCAGCCATCCGTCCTGCCGCGGACTTCACGGCGGCGACTATCTGCTGGTAGCCGGTGCACCGACACAGGTTTCCCTCCAGGCCGCGCCGGATCTGCTCCGGGGTCGGCCGGGGGTGCCGCTCGATGATCTGGATGGCGGTCATGAGCATCCCGGGCGTGCAGTAGCCGCACTGGAGCGCGTGTTCTTCCCAGAACGCCTCCTGGAGTGGATGCAGGCCGCCGTTCCGGGCCAACCCCTCGACGGTCGTGATGCTGCCGCCGTCGGCCTGCACCGCGAGGACCGTGCAGGACTTCACCGCTAGCCCGTTGAGGAGCACGGTGCACGCGCCGCAGCTCGTCGTGTCGCAGCCGATGTGCGTCCCGGTAAGTCCGAGTACGTCCCGCAGGTAGTGCACCAGGAGCGTGCGCGGCTCCACTTCGCAGGTGGCGCTGACGCCGTTCGTCGTGATGGTTACCTTCACTTCCCCACTCACCGCCGCGTTGGGATGTGAATCCATTCCAGGCCGGGGTCCCAAGCTCCTTGCACGGCCACGGGGGCCCCCGTACAATTGCCGTGTGGCCACGCCCTCCGGCGTCGTCTGGCAGCCAGACCCCTCACAGGCACAGCGAAGCCGCCTGCAGCGCTTCATCGACCGACACGACCTGCCCGACTACGACACCCTGTACAGGCGCTCGATAGAGGATCCGGCCTGGTTCTGGGAGGCGGTCACCGAGGACCTGGACCTCCAGTGGATGAGGCCGTACGAGAAGGTCCTCGATCTGGAGCGCGGCAAGGAGTGGGCACGCTGGTTCTCCGGCGGCCGTACCAACCTGACCGTCAACGCCCTCGACAGACATGTCGCCGCCGGCAGAGGCGACCGCCAGGCGATAGTCTGGGAGGGTGAGGACGGGGCTGTGCGCACGCTGACCTACTCGGAGCTCCTGGAGGAGGTCCAGAGGTTCGCCGGGGTGCTGCGGGGGATCGGCCTGCGAAGGGGTGACGTCGCCGGCATCTTCATGCCGCTGGTCCCGGAGACGGTCATCGCGGCCCTCGCCCTCTCCAGGATCGGCGCCATCTACGTCCCCATCTTCTCGGGCTTCGGAGCCCCTGCGGTCGCGACGCGCCTGGTCGACTGCGGTGCCCGGCTGCTGATAACCGCGGACGGCTTCTACCGCAGGGGAAACCCGGTCCAGATGAAGCGGACCGCGGATGAGGCTCTAGAGGCCGCGCCGGGAGTCCGCACCGTCGTCGTCTGCCGCAGGATCGGCCTCGAGGTTCCCTGGAACGGCGCGCGCGACCTCTGGTGGCACGAGGTCGCGGCCGGACCCGAGGGGGAGTCGGCCGCCGAGTCGATGGACCCCGAGGATCCCTACATGATCATCTACACCTCGGGCACCACCGGGAGGCCAAAGGGCACGGTTCACGTCCACATGGGTTTCCCGCTGAAGGGCGCGATGGACATGGCCTACTGTTTCGACGTGGGGTCGACGGATCGCGTCTTTTGGTACACGGATCTGGGGTGGATGATGGGGCCCTGGCTGATAGCCGGAACGCTGTGGCTGGGCGCAACGATGTTCCTCTACGACGGCACCCCCGACTACCCGGGGCCCGACCGCCTGTGGGAGATGGTGGAGCGGCACGGGATCACGGTCCTGGGCATCTCGCCGACCGCGATCAGGGCGCTGATGCGCCACGGCACCGACCCGCCCTACCGCCACGACCTAGGCAGCCTGCGCATCCTCGGCAGCACCGGCGAGCCGTGGAACCCCGAGCCCTGGATGTGGTACTTCGAGCATGTGGGCGGCGGGCGGTGCCCGATAATGAACTACTCGGGGGGCACCGAGATCTCCGGCGGAATAGTCTGCTGCGACCCGCTGCACCCTCAGAAGCCCACTGCCTTCACCGGGCCGGTTCCCGGGATGGCCGCGGACGTTTACGACGAGAGCGGGCACCCGTTACGGGGTGCGGTCGGAGAGCTTGTCGTCACGCAGCCCTGGCCCGGAATGACGCGGGGTTTCTGGAAGGACCCTGAGCGGTACGTGGACACCTACTGGTCGCGCTGGCCCGGTGTCTGGGTGCACGGCGACTGGGTAAGGATAGAAGAGGACGGATTCTGGTACATCCTGGGCCGCAGCGACGACACGCTGAACGTGGCAGGCAAGCGGATCGGGCCCGCCGAGGTGGAGTCCGCGCTCACCTCCCACCCCTCGGTCTCGGAGTCGGCCGCGATAGGGGTGTCGCACGAGATAAAGGGCGAGGTTGTCGTCTGCTACGTGGTGCTCAAGCCGGGATGGGCGCCCGACGACGCGTTGCGTGCGGAGCTGAGAGCGGCGGTAGCCTCGCACCTGGGGAAGGCGCTCGCGCCGGACGACGTCCGGTTCGTCCGAGACCTTCCCAAGACACGGAACGCCAAGGTCATGCGGCGGGTGATCAAGGCGAGGGCGCTCGGCCAGGATCCCGGCGATATCTCCTCCCTCGAGAACCCTCAGGCGGTCGAGGAGATACCGCTGCTTCGCTGACCGATCTCGCGCCCTCCCTGATCCGGTACGCCGGGCTCTTTGGGTCACGCCCTCCCGTCTAGCGCAGCAGGAAGGGCAGCTCGACCGCCCGGTCGCCGAGCCCGAAGAGGGTGCCTGGGAGCATGATCACGAGGCCTCTAGGGCTGTCGCCCACACGAACCCGCACTGCCTGGACCGAGTCGAGCGCCTGGCCGTACGAGGAGCGTACCGGCAGCGGAACCAGATAGAACAGCCGGCCCTTCACCTTCGCCCCCGCGGGCGTCCCCATTCGGACGAACTGCCCGGGCGGTATCATCGGCGGTCCCTGAGGCCCAAAGCCCAGGAAGTAGCCCGTGCGGTCACGCACGACGTAGAAGCTGTAGCAGCGCTGCCCAGGTATGATGATGTTGCCGAAGACCAGGTTCTGGCTGAAGCAGTACTCGTGGTCCCTGTAGCCCGTCTTGAGCTCCTGATCGACCACAGGCTCGGCGGTAACGACTGCAGGTGGCAGCAGCAGGGTCAGCGCCAATCCCGCCATCACAGCGAATCTGATCTGCCGCATCTCGTTCTCCCTTCTCTCATCTGATCGTCCTCTGGTATGTACGGACGACCCGGCCTCGGTGTTCCCTACTCTTCGCCGGGCTCGCGCGCGGCCAGGGCGCGCCGGGCCACCGGCGCTATGAGCGCGTCCACGAGCGATGGGAGAATCGCGTTGAGACCCACGAGGGGCCAGAAGACGGCCGGGATCACGACATGAGGGCGAGGGCGGTCTGCCAGGGTAACGATCGCCCGCGCGACGCGCTCGGTGCTGGTGCGAAACAGCCTTCCCCTCGCGTGCCTGAGGCCGCCCTTGCGGCGCCTCGCGCTGAACTCAGTCCCGGTCACCGGCCCGGGATAGATGGTGCAGACGTGGATCCCCTGCGGCCGGAGCTCCCTTCGCAGTCCCTCGGAGAAGCCCGTCAGCCCGAACTTGGTGGCGGCGTAGATCGACATCGTGGGCACGCCGATCTTGCCCGCGACGGAGCAGACGTTGATGATCACACCTCGGCTCCGCGCCTGCATGGTCGGGAGCACCGCCTGGGTGAGTAAGATGGGCGCGGTCAAGTTGGTGTCGATCTGGGCCGCGATCTCGACGACGGGCAGCCGCTCGAGCCAGTCGTGCCTGCCCAGGCCCGCGTTGTTCACAAGGACGTCGACTCCGCCGTACCGGCCCACCGCCGCCCCGACGATCCGCGCCATCTCGTCGCGCCGCGTCACGTCCGCGGTGACTACCAGTGCCTCGGGCAGCTCGCCGGCCAACCGCTCGAGCCTGTCAGTCCGCCGAGCGACCAGGACCACGCGGTCTCCCCTGAGGCCAAACGCCCTCGCGGTCGCCTCCCCGATTCCGCTCGACGCGCCCGTGACGACTACGGTCCTCGCATTCATTGTCTACCTCCGCTCAACTATTCGGGCGACGGCAATGGAGTTCGGGCGCAGACGCGGCAGGGTGGCACGCCACGACCTGAAGGCGGGCGCCCCGCTCGTGACCCGGGAGCGGCAGAACCGGCCTCGGCCCTAGGTGAGCCCCAGCGTCGGTGGCGGTGATGTTGACCTTGGCCTCGCCCAACTTGCCCATGTGGCCCACGAGAGCGCCCACGCGGTCGTCCCCTTCGACGTGGGAGGCTTTCTTCGGGCCCACCACCTTCCACTTGGCCTTCCGCGCCGCCGCCTTGAACTGCGCAGGATCAGACGGGACCATGACCATCTGCGTGCGCCGCTGCGTGGGGAACGCATGGAACGCGATCAGGTTGACGCCGGCCTCCTTGAGATGGCCAAGGATCCTGGCGCCCTCCCCCTCCCTCTGTCTCCTCCGGTAGCTGCCATCGACGGCCAGGGTGTGGATTCCGTGTGCTCGGCCTGAATCCCTACGCTTGGCCGGCCCACTCCTGGGGGCGGAATAGAGGGGTGCAGCACGCCGTTGGAAGGGGCGATGCGACAGACTGCCTGAACGCGGGCAGCGCACCGTTCCAGGATGAGGAGGAAGGTCATGAGAGCGGTAGGGGTAGTTGTACTGCTGGGTGTCGTCCTGGCCGTTGCCGGTCTGGCACTGCCTGCGGCGCCCGCATCCGCGCAGTCCCGCACGATCTGGTTCGCTCAGTTGTCTGGTGGGGAGTCCGTCCCCATGGCGGCGTCGGACACCACCGGCTTCGCGGCGTTCGAGGTTGCCGCCGACGGGAACTCCCTCACGTACTGGCTCCACGTCGACAACGCCCGTGACGTGCAGATGGCGCACATACACATCGCGCCCGCGGGCCAGAACGGCCCCGTGGCGGTCTGGCTGTATCCGTCGGCTCCGCCGGCAAGGCCGATCGATGGGGTGTTCAGCGGGCACCTCGCAGAGGGAACTATCGCGAGGTCGCAGTTGATCGGACCACTGGCGGGTCAAACGCTTGACGCGCTCGTCAGCGCGATCAGCAACGGCACTGCCTACGTCAACGTCCACACGAGGGCATTCCCCGCAGGGGAGATCCGCGGGCAGATTAGGTAGGCCGTCTGACCAGACCCACCATACAAGCGCGAGGGGGCCGCGGTGCCTTGCAGCCCCCTCGCTGCTCTCCAGGTCAAGCACCGCGAGCCGGGAAGCCCTGCCTCACCCGGGGTCGGATCACTGGTAGTGGACCCTCTTGCCGATCCTCCACTGTACCAGCGTCATGCAGAAGATGATCACGAACAGGATGTAGGCTATCGCGGCGGAGCGCCCGGCGGGCAGATACGTGCTCCGCGCAGGTGCGAGTTGTCAGAGAGTAGAATGACCATCCAGAGCCCCCACTATGGCAACGAGGAGGAAACCGATGACCCCGAGAAGGCGCCGTAGCGTGCTCCTGGCATGCGCAGCATCGATCGCGCTGATATGCGCGACTCTCTCGCTGACCCCTTGGCAGTCGTCCGCCGGGCCATCCCCGAGACCGGGCGGCCATCTCCGCTACGGGCTTGACGCGGATCCGCCCAATATCGACCCGCACGTGGCAACGGGCGCCGCCAGCCGCAACGTTATCCTGCAGATCTACAACTCACTGCTGCGATACGGCCCCGGGGGGTCGCTGATTCCGGATCTGGCCGAGCGATGGGAGATCCCAGACCCCAAGACCTACATCTTCCACATCCGGCGTGGCGTGCGCTTCCACAACGATGCGCCGCTCGTCGCGGCTGATGTGAAGGCGTCGATCGATCGGATCGCAAACCCGAGGATCAGCGCGCTCATTCGGGATTCGCTCACACCGAATATCGCCGCGGTCGAGGTCACGGGCAGCCATACGGTGAAGATCACGCTGACCGAGCCCCAAGCTTCGTTCCTCGCCCTGCTGGCCAGACCCGAGGCAGCCATCGTCTCCAAGGCGCTGGCCGATGCCAACCACGACTTCAGGTCCACGCCGATAGGCACAGGGCCCTTCGCTTTCGCCGAGCGTGAGCCGGGCGTGCGCATCCGGCTGGTCAAGAACCAGAACTACTTCGAGAGGGGCGTCCCCTACCTCGACGGCATAACCTTCCTGCCGCTGCGCGACGACGCCACACGGGTCAACGCGCTGCGCTCGGGCGCGGTCGACATGATCGGGTACGTCCCCTGGAAGGATATGGCGATCATAGAGCGCGATGCGCGGCTTCAGTTCTGGGGTACACCCGGGCCCTTCATGGTGCTGATGTACAACGTCAATCGAAAGCCGTTCGACGACCGGCGCATCCGGCAGGCAATCGCCCATGCCGTCAACCGCCAGGCTATCTTGGACGTGGTGTTCTTCGGGCGCGGATCGACTATAACGGGCGGGCTCATTCCCGCAGGGACCTGGGCGCACAACTCCGAGCTGGAGGGCACATTCAAGCACGATCCGGAGCGGGCGAGGAAGCTCCTCGCCGAAGCCGGATATGACCCTTCGACCCCCGTGCGTCTGATGCAGTCAGCCACACACGCGATGCACTACCAGACAGGCGAAGTGGTCCAAGCAGAGCTTCGCAAGATCGGCATGAACGTCGTGCTGGACAGTGTCGAGTGGCCGATCGCCGTGGAGCGTGGCTTCAAGGGCGACTACGATTTCCGCGTGCACGGACTGCTCAGCACCATCATCGACCCGGACTTCTACGCGTACTACTTCTCCAGCCAGTCAGCGTTCTACTCGAAGCCGGTAGGCTTCCGGAACGACACCCTGGACCGGCTCCTGAAGGAAGGGCGGGCCACGATCGATCAGGCCCAGCGCAAGCGCATCTACCGCCAGTTCGAGGAGCGCCTGTTGGCCCTGTCGCCGTGGACCTTCCTGACCCTGCGGGTTCAGGGGGACGCCGCCGTGAAGGCAGTCCAGGGCTATCAGCACCTGCCCGGCGGGCTCGTGACCGACTCTCAAGTCTTCCTGAGATACGTGTGGCTCGATCGCTAGGGGTCGCAGCAACGTGATCCCCGTCGAAGCAGGCGCCGCAGGAGCCTACCGCAACCCAAGGGCGCCAGGAGCACGGACCGCGCCATGAAGACCTTCCTCCTGCGGCGGCTGCTGTCGACCCTTGGCTTGCTCCTTGTCGTCGCAACAATCATCTTCTTCCTGATCCACCTGGTCCCGGGAGATCCCGCGCTCACGATAGTCGGCGACGAACAGGCTACGCCGGAGAAGCTGGCCGCGGTACGGGCATCGCTCGGTCTCGACCGGCCCCTCCACGTCCAGTACACATCCTGGCTGGTCGGGTTGTCGCGCGGCGACTTCGGGAAGTCGCTGGTCACCGGACGGCCGGTGGCAAAGGACCTGGCCCTGCGTCTGCCCCGGACGTTCGAGCTCGTCGCCGGCGCGGTTGCTTTGGCGGTGCTGGTCGGGACCCCGCTCGGCGTTCTCGCGGCCCGTCACCACAACTCCAGGCTGGATGTCGGGGCCTCGGTCTTGGCGATGCTTGGCGTCTCGGCGCCGGTCTTCGTGACCGGGACCTTGCTGGTGCTGGTGCTGAGCGTGCGGCTACGGCTGCTGCCGTCGTCGGGGTGGACGGCGTTCTCAAGCGACCCCACGGGGCACGTGGCGTTGCTGGTCATGCCGATGGTGGTTCTTTCGCTGGGCATGACCGCCGTGATCATGCGGATGACCAGATCGTCGCTGCTCGAGGTCATCCTTCAGGATTTCGTCCGCACCGCGCGGGCCAAGGGCCTCCCTGAGCGCGTCGTGCTCTTCCACCACGCGCTCAGGAACTCTCTCATCCCCGTGGTGACCGTGATCGGCGTCCAAATGGGGAACCTGCTGGGCGGCAGCGTCATTGTAGAGGAGGTGTTCGCCTGGCCGGGGATCAGCACATTCCTGATCACTGGGGTGAGCCAGCGGGACTACCCGGTCGTGAAGGGCGTGGTGCTGGTGATCTGCATGGCCTTCGCCCTGATCAACTTGGCGGTGGACCTGATATACGGCTTTCTCGATCCCAGGATCAGGTACCAGTAGGGAAGGCGACGTGAGGCGCATCTGGAGGAACCCACGCGTGACCTTCAGCGTCGCCTTCATCCTTCTGGTGGTCGCCTCTGGCGTACTGGCGGAGGCGCTCGCGCCGCACCCGCCGTTGGAGATGAACCCGTCAGCCCGGCTTCAGCCCCCGTCCGTGCGACACGTGCTGGGCACCGACGAGTTCGGGCGCGACACCCTCTCACGTCTGCTCTTTGGGACACGGATCTCCCTCCTGGTGGCCTTCTCGGCCGTGACGCTCGCCTCCGCGGCCGGCACGCTGATCGGGTTGGTGGCCGCGTACTACAGGGGATGGGCGGAGATCGCCCTGATGCGCTCCATCGAGGTTATCCTGAGCTTCCCGCCGGTGCTGCTGGCCATCGTGGTCATCGCGTTCCTGGGCGCATCCACCAGGAACGTGATCCTCACCATCGCCGTCCTCTATACGCCGCTGTTCGCTCGCATCGCGTACGGGTCGAGCCTTCGCCTCCGTGAGATGGAGTTTGTGGAAGCCGCCAGGGCGGTGGGCGCCGGGGATCGGCGCATCATAACACGGGCCATACTGCCGAACATGCTCGCGCCGTTGATGGTCCAGTTCTCGCTCAGCCTGGGCTTCGCGATCCTCCTGGAGTCGGGACTGAGCTTCCTGGGGATGGGCCCCCCGGCGCCGGCGCCCTCATGGGGCAGGATGGTGTCGTCGGGGCGTCACTTCATGGAGATCTCACCTTCCGTGGTGGTCGCCCCGTCTCTTCTCATCCTTGGGACCGTTCTATCGTTCAACTTGCTGGGTGACGGACTCCGCGACTACCTGGACCCGCGTCTGCGGAAGGACGTCGCTCGAAGGGAGGTCTAGGAGAGGTGCCCGCGTTTGTGATCGCCGAGATGTCTTGGACGGAGGTGGCGGAGGCCGCGCGCGCCACAGACCTGTGCATCCTGCCGGTAGGCGCGGTGGAGGCCTACGGCCCGCACCTGCCGCAAGGTTCCGATGGCCTGGTGGCCGACCGGATGGCCCGAGAGGTCGCGGAGAGCGTCTCCTGCTTCGTGGCACCGCTGGTGCCCGTGGGCTTCTCGGCCAGCCTGCAGGTGTTCTCGCCCACGCTCAGCGTGCCCGCCGCGGCGCTGCGAGCCTACCTGGCAGGTTTGACCGGATCTCTGCTCGGGCTCGGCGTGCGGCGGATCCTGTTCCTGAACGGGCACGCTGGAAACGTGGCCGTCATCTCCGATCTCGTGGAGGAGTTGAAGCTCCACAGCCCGGGCTGCCGGTTCGCCCAGGTAGATCTCTGGCGCTTCCTGATTCCTCACGCGGCGCCGCTGATGGAGAGCGCGCTGCCGCAGGGCCACGCCGCCGAGACCAACACCAGCTTGCTGCTGGCCCTGGCCCCGCACCTGGTCAGCATGGATCGGGCTGTGAGCAACCCGCCGGCGCCTGACCGGTTTCCCGAGATCATCAGGTACGGCAGCTACCGCGACCGTGCGCCGGATGCGGTTCTGGGAGACGCGACCAGGGGAACCGCGCAGAAAGGAAGTGAGGTCTTCCGGCGCGGCGTCGCGCGCCTGGTGGAGTTCGCACAGAGCCCCGAGTTCGGCGGGCAGGACCATCTGGAGACGGACCGTGCCCGACCCGGGGGTGGCCGGTGATGCGTGTGGGCATGGCGCAGTTAGGGCCGGCATCAGACGTGGCCGCCAACCTGACCCGGGCGATCGATGTGGCGGCAGAGGCCGGGCGGCTCGGTGTGGAGCTGCTCGTCTTCCCCGAGATGTACATGTACAGGAGGCCCGTCGATCTGTCCACGCCGCTCGGCCAGATCGCGGAGCCCGTCGATGGCCCGTTCGTCCGGGCGATGGCTGAGACCGGGCGAGAGCACGGGCTGCACCTCGTCATGGGGGTGCTGGAGCGCGCGCCGGGCGAGGAGAGCCGAGCATACAACACCGCCGTACTGCTCTCGCCCCAGGGCGGACTCCTGGCCGTCTACAGGAAGGTCCACCTGTACGACGCCTTCAAAGGGCGTGAGTCGGACTGGATAGTACCGGCAAGCGCGCCGCCGCCAGTGGTCGAGACTGCGCTGGGACGCCTCGGGCTGCAGATCTGCTACGATGTGCGCTTCCCCGAGTGGTCCCGGCTGCTGGCCCTGGGCGGCGCCGAGGTCATCGTGATGCCCACCTCGTGGGTCAGCGGGCCGCTCAAGGAGGAGCACTGGGTAACCCTGGTGCGCGCGCGGGCCATCGAGAATGCCTGCTGGTTCATCGCGGCGGACCAAATCTCAGCCGACCGCGTCGGCCGCTCCCTGGTGGTCGATCCCATGGGGGTGGTCGTTGCC
>JBBIJB010000026.1:0-29606 GCA_037446215.1 Armatimonadota bacterium | reverse complement strand
ACAATCTGTTGACAATTTCCTGGTGCCGGGAGGGGGATTTGAACCCCCACGGGAAATCCCACACGCCCCTCAAGCGTGCGCGTCTGCCAAATTCCGCCATCCCGGCAACAGTTGCGTCCGACGGAGGGCGCCGAACGCGGCGCCCTCATTATATTGAGGTCCAGATCAAGGTGTCAAACGAGCTATGGCCCCAGGCGGATGACCCACACGTCACGGGAGAGGAAGGTCGTCAGCAGGAGCGCCGCGGCCAGGGCCAGGTTCTTCTGGAAGTTCACCATCTCCCCCATCTTCTGGGCACCCTCGTCCGTCCAGTAGTGGTGCACGAGGAATGCCGCCAGCACCAGGAAGATTACGCCGAGCCACGCTCCAAGAACCACGCGGTATCCGAAAAGGAAGCTGATGCCGACTACCAGCATCAGCAGTCCGGTCAGGGGCACCGTAAGAGCCGGGGATACCGCCCCGCGGGACTGTGCGTACCCCACAAGGCCCTCGCGGTTGCGGAAGTGGTTGAAGGCGTTGAGCAGGAAGTAGACGCCGAGAACTACCTGACTGACCAGCACCAGGATCTTCACCGTCCTCACCTCCTATAGCCCTCAGTTTATCAGGGGCGGGGATTGCCGGGAACTCCGCGGGGCACGAGGCAAAGACCGAGGGAGGCCGCCGGCGGCCTCCCTCGACTGCTTCGGACATGCCTGGGACTGCGCTAGCGCAGGAAGATGAGAGCGACCGCCGTCAGGGCGAACAGGCCGGCAAAGGCCGCGGTCAGGCGGGTCATCAGGGTCTCTCGCGGCCGCGGCCCATGGAAGATGCGGGCGCTGCCGCCGATGGCGCCGAGGCCCTCGCCCTTGGGCCCCTGCAAGAGGATTATGCCCACCAGTAGAAACGACACGACAAGGTGGGCGATTACCGCCACGTCCTTCACACCTACACCTCCAGAAAGCGGTCCCGGGGCTCTCTGGGCCCCGGAACCACACTTCATACTACCATCCAGGGCTGCCTGAGGCAACGTGGCCGGGGCCCGGCAGCCAGGCCGCTAGGCGTCGTCTCCCGCCCGGAGCATCCTCAGGAACGTCTCCACCACGCGCGGGTCGAACATCTTCCCCGAGTGCTCCAGCAGGTAGGCTTGAACCCTTTCGCTCGGCCAGGCCTGGCGATACGGCCGGTTGGAGCTCAGCGCGTCCCAGACATCGACCACCGCGAACACCCTTGCCGCCATCGGGATCTCCTCGCCGCGCAGGCCGCGCGGATAGCCGCTGCCGTCCCAACGCTCGTGGTGGCAGTACGGGATGTCGAGCGCGGGCCGCAGGTGCGCGACCGGCAAGAGCACCTCGTAGGCGAAGGCCGGATGCCGCCTCACGATCTCCCACTCTTCCTCGGTGAGCGCGCCCGGCTTGAGGAGTATCCCGTCGGGTATCGCCATCTTGCCGATGTCGTGCAACAACGCGCCCCTGCGCAAGCTCTCGAGGTCGTCCTCCCTGATCCCGACGGCCTGCGCCAGGCGAACCGCCATCTCGGTCACGCGCCGCGTGTGGCCCTCGGTCTCGCGGTCCCTCTGATCCAGGGCGCGGACCCACCCCTCCAGCGTGGCGTCGTATGCCAGTCCCAGCTCGAGGTTCAGGCGCTGCAGTCCCCCGAACATCTCGGTGCTGTCGATGGTCACGGCAGTCTGCCACGCGAGGGCATCGAGGAACGCGGCCGTCTCGGCATCTAGATCGTACCGCCTTCTGTGGTAGACCTCGAGCACACCCCGCAACTCGCCCTTGGCGATCAGCGGCACGCCCGTGTAGGAGACGAACTGCTCTTCCGCCAGCAACACCCTGCGCACGAAGGCGTCGCCCACGGAGGCAAGATCCGGCAGGTGAACGGTCTTGCGTTCCAGGGCGGCCCTGCCGGCCAGGTCCTGTCCCAGCCTCAGCCTGCTCTGCTCGATGCCCGCGGTTCGGAACCCCCGGCCGGCGCCCAACCTCAGTTGCTGCAGGTGGCGGCTGTAGAGCAGGACCGCCGCGGCGTCAGCCTGCATCGTCGACATCGCGTGCTCGGCGATCACGCCCAGGGTCAGTCGCAGATCGAAGCTGCCCGAGGTCGCCTGGTTGATCGCCTGCAGGGCCTGGAGCCGTGCTATCTGGCGCTCGGCCTGGTCGTGGAGGCCCGCCCTGCGCAGGGCGTTCGAGGCCATGTCCGCTATGGAGGTCAGCACCCGGAGATCGTCTTCGCGCCAAGCGCCAGAAGCCCCACGCGCTCGAGATCGGACAGGCGGCGGCGGCCCGTTATCCAGAGAACGCCTATCGCCTCGCCGTCGGAGAAGATGGGAACACCGGCACTCGAGTTTGCGCCCGGGACCCATGAAGGCTCATACAGCCGAGGGTCGCTGCGCACGTCGTTGTTCAGATACGGGGTTCCCGTGGCGAGGATCGCTGCCGTGATTCCCTTCCCGTGCGGGATCACGGTGCCGGCCCGGCAGGCCCACTCCCCGCGTGCCATCTCGACGGCCACGCCGCCGGAAGGCACATCCTTCACGAACAACGCCGACCCGTCGGCTCCGAACAAATCGAGCAGTTGGTCCAGGATCACCTCGACCATCTGGCTCCGCGTCCTTGCCGCGCGGAGGGCCGACGACACCCGGGAGACCGCGGCCAGCTCGTCGGCGTTCCTGCGCGTCTCGTCGTACAGGCGAGCGTTGGCGAGGGCCTGGCTCATCGAGGCGCCCACTGTTTCCGCCAGAGCGATCTCCTCGGGGCTGAACTGCCGGCGCTCGGAGGTAACCAGCGCGATGCTGCCCTCGCGGCGGCCTCCCACCGTCAGCGGGATGACAAGGAGCGAGGCAGCGCCGGTATCAGCGTAATACTGGCGCGCAGGGGCTGCACGAGGGTCGACCTGTGTGTCTGTTATGACCAACGCGCGGCCGCTGTCCAGATCCCTCATGGCCTGCGAGTCAGAGAGGATTGGTATCCTGTCCCCAACGCCGGAAGGCAAGCCTTCCCCGGTGTGCTCCGCTACGACCGTTGTAGCCGTTCGTTCCGGGTTCCAGAGGCTCACCCTGACCCTGGGCACGACGAACGCCCCCGCGAGCTCGCGGCAGACCGTCCGCAGGACCGCCACGAAGTCCACCTCCGAAGTGGCCGCTGCGATCACGCGGTTGAGGAGGACGGCCTCGCGAAACCTACGGCGCTCGGAGGCCGCCGCACGGAGCCTGGCCAGGGCCGTGGCCAGATGGCCGGCAAGCGTCACCAGAAGGCGCTCGTCGGCCTCGCCGAACGCGTCCAGGCGATGGCTCTCCGCGTTAACGATCCCCAGGATCCGGCCCTCCACAACGATCGGAACGCATAGCTCGGAACGGGTCCGCGGATCCACACGCAGGTAGACGGGCTCGCGACTCACGTCCGGGATTCTCCGCGGCCGACCGTCCTGCAACACGCTCCCTGCGACGCTCCCGCCCAAGGAGAGGGCAGGCGGGATCTCGCTGTCCGGGCCGAGCCTGTAGGAGGGATGCGGTGTGAGCGAGCATCCGGTCTCGTCGACCAGATCCACGCCGAAGTCGTCGAGGTACAGCGCGCTGCCGACGATCTCCGTGAACCGCTCGATGAGCGCTTCCTCGTCCTCGGCCCCAGCGCAGGCCGCGGAGACCGCGTGCAGTGCCGCCAGCTCATCCAGGCGACGATGGAGGGTCGCTTCGGCCTCCATGCGCCCGAGCGCGGCGGCAGCGACATCGCCCACCAACTCCAGCAGCCGCACGTCTTCGTCCTGCCAGCGCCGCTCCTCCCGCATAGTGGCCAGGCCGAGGCCTCCCAGCAGGGCACCGCCGTGGACCAGAGGAACGACAAGGAGCGAGCGGAGGCCCAGCGCACCGACAAGTTCTCTGTAGATCTGCCCTTCGGGCGGGAGATCCGCGGCGGTAGAGACACTCACCGGCTCTCGCCGTGCGAGCTGCTCTAGCCAACCCGGCAACGAGTTGGCAGTAACCCCGCCCAGCAGGCCGACATCGAAGGAGACCCCGGGCGCCAGCCACCCGTGCGCAACCTCCAGCGACTTCCCGTCTGATCCGAGGCGGACCACATAGCAGGCGTCAGCGCCCGCGAGCTCGCCGACCCGGCGAACCGCCTCCCCCATGGCGTCACCGATCTCGCCCGGAGGGCTTGTTGCGATCCGCCGCGAGATCTCGCCGACCGACCGCTCGGCCGACATTCTCTGCTCGAGGGCTTTCTGGGCTGCGGCCAGCTCGGTGACATCGCTGAGGGTGGCCATGATGGCGGCCAGCTGACCGTGGTCGTCGAAGACCCCGATCGCGTTCTCGACGGCGGTGACCTGCCTGCCGTCCGGCCGCACGAAGCGGATTGCCTCGCCGAGGAACTGCCCCTCGGTACGAAGCCTCGCCACGAGCTCGTCGCGCCTGCCCGGCGCCTCGTAGACGGAGGCGAGGGCGACGCGCTGCGCTTCTTCTAGGGATCGATGTCCGAAGAGCGCCAGGTAGGCGTCGTTGCAGGCGAGGATCCGTCCCTCTGGCGTGGTGATGACGCTCGCTGAGAGGTTCTTCTCGAAGAACGCCTTATGCCAGGCGTCGTCTCCGAGAGGACACCGACGCGGGCCGTTACGGTCAGCAGGGTCCTGTGGCATGTAACCGACTACACCCGGGCGGCCCTCTTCACGATCGCGGCGAAGGCCTCTTCATCGAGGCTCGCCCCGCCGACTAGGGCCCCGTCGATCTCGTCTTGGCCCGCGAACTCGACGATCGACTCCGGCGTGACGCTGCCGCCGTAGAGTATCCGCACCTGGGCGGCGGCTTCGCCGAACCACTCCCGGAGCCATCCTCTGATGAGCCCGCAGACCCTGTTCGCCTCTTCACCGGTGGCCGGCATGCCTGTGCCGATCGCCCACACAGGCTCGTAGGCGACCACCAGGCGGTGGGCCTCAGTTGAGCCCACCCCCTGCGTGCCGGCCCTGAGCTGGGTCATCACGGTTTGCTCCGTCTGGCCGGCCTCGCGCTCGTCGAGCGACTCCCCGACGCAGAGGATGGGCAGGAGCCCGCCACCGAACGCGGCGGCCACCTTCCGGCGGACCGCCTCGTCGCCCTCGCCGAGCAGATGGCGGCGCTCGGAGTGGCCCACGATCACGTAGGCGCACCCTGTGTCGCGCAGCATCTGTGCCGAGATCTCCCCGGTGAAGGCGCCCTTCGGCTCCCAGTGGAGATCCTGGGCGCCCAGCCCGATCGAGGATCCTGCCAGCAGCCGCCCAACCTCGGACAGCGCGGTGAAGGGTGGGCAGAGCACCACGTCAGCGCGCCCCTCCCCCTGCGCGGCCCCGAGGCGGTCGCGCAGCCCCCCGGCCAGCACGGAGGCCTCGGAGATCGTCTTGTTCATCTTCCAGTTTCCTGCGACGAACGGCTTGCGCATCTACCCTCTCCTCCGTCTAGCGGTCCTGCAGGACGGCGATTCCGGGCAGCTCACGCCCCTCGAGGAACTCGAGCGAGGCGCCGCCGCCCGTCGAGATGTGTGTCATCCGGTCGGCCAGGCCGAAGCCCTCGACCGCCGCCGCGGTGTCCCCGCCGCCTACCACCGTCACGGCTCCGGAGGCGGCCATCGCCTCAGCGACGGCCCTGCTGCCGGCGGCGAACTCCGGCACCTCGAAGATGCCGGTAGGACCGTTCCAGAGGACCGTCCCTGCACCCGCGATGATCCCCGCGAACAGGGCCGCGGTGCGGGGGCCGATGTCCACACCACATAGCCCTTCCGGGATCGCACAGGAGTCTACGACCTTGCTCCCGGCCCCTCCGCCCGGGTCGCGGGTAGCGACGATGTCCAGGGGCAGCTCGAACCGCACGCCCCGCCTCGCGGCCTCGGCCATCAGCTCCGAGGCCAGCTGCACGCTGGCCTCTTCGAGGATGGAGTCGCCGATTTCGCAGCCCTTCGCCTTGAGGAAGGTGTACGCCATGCCCCCGCCCACGATCAGCGTGTCTACCCTTGTGAGAAGGTGCCTGATCACCGCGATCTTGTCCGAGACCTTCTTGCCCCCCAGCAGCGCCACGAACGGACGGGCCGGATCGTCGAGCGCCCTGCCCAGGTGGGCCAGCTCCTTCTCCATGAGGAAGCCCGCGACCGCCGGGAGGTACGATGCCACTCCGGCCGTGGAGGCGTGCGCCCTGTGCGCGCTGCCGAAGGCGTCGTTCACGAAAAGCTCGGCCAGCCGCGAGAGCCGCTCGGCGAAGCCGGCCTCGTTGGCCTCCTCCTCCTTGTGGAACCTCACGTTCTCGAGCAGCGCGACCTCGCCGGGCCCCAACCGACCGACGGCCGCCTCGACCTCTGAGCCGACGCAGTCGTCAAGGAAGGCGACGGACCTCCCCATCAGCTCACCCAGCCTCCCGGCCACCGGCCGGAGGCTGTACTCCGGGTTTGGCTTGCCCTTTGGGCGGCCGAAGTGAGAGGCCAGTATCACCCTCGCCCCCCGCTCGGTGAGGTAGTTGATCGTCGGCAGCGACTCCCGGATGCGCCGGTCGTCGGTGATCCGGTCTCCCTCCATCGGCACGTTGAAGTCCACCCGAACCAGGACCCTCCGGCCCTCGACCTCTACGTCACGCACGGTCTTCTTCATCGTCCCTCTACCTACAGCCCGCGGCCCGCCATGTAGTTCACCAGGTCCACCAGCCGGCACGCGTAGCCCCACTCGTTGTCGTACCAGGACATCACCTTGATCATGTTGTCGCCAAGGACGGCGGTAAGGGGACCGTCCACAATGCCGGAGCGGGAGTCGCCCTTGTAGTCCATCGAGACGAGCGGCTCATCCGTGTACCCTAGGTATCCCCTCATCTCGCCGTCGGCCCATCGCCTGTAGGCATCGTTCACCTGAGAGGCGCTCACGGGCTTGTCCAGTTCCGCCACCAGGTCCACGACCGAGACCGTGGGGGTCGGGACGCGAAGCGCCATACCATGCATCTTGCCCTCGAGCTCGGGCAGGACGAGGAAGATCGCCTTGGCAGCTCCGGTCGACGCGGGGATGATGTTGAGCCCGGCCGCACGCGACTCGCGCAGGTCGTCGCCCACCAGGTCCAGGATCCGCTGGGTGTTGGTGTAGGAGTGCACAGTCGTGACGAAGCCGCGCCGGATCCCGAACTCCCGGCTCAGCACCTTCGCGGTAACAGAGAGGCAGTTGGTCGTGCACGAGCCGTTGCTGACGATCGTGTGCTTGTCCGGGTCGTACAGCTCGTGGTTGACACCCATGTTCACGGTAAGGACGTCGCCCTTGCCCGGCGCGCTGATCACGACCCTCCTGGCCCCGCGCTCCAGGTGGCCCTTCGCGCGGTCGGCCGCGGTGAAGCGGCCCGTGGACTCAATCACGACCTCGGCTCCGGCCTTGTCCCAAGGTATCGCCGAGGGCTCGCGCTCGGAGAAGACCGCGATCTGATGCCCGTCCACCACGATCTGTCCCTCCTGGACCTCGACCGTTCCCCGGAAGGCGCCGTAGCTGGAGTCGTACTTGAAGAGGTGCGCGTTGGTGGTCGCATCGGCAAGATCGTTCACCGCCACGACCTCGATGGAGTCGGGGTACTGCTCGCGTATCACGCGGAGCGCAAGCCGCCCCACCCTTCCAAACCCATTGATGCCCAAGCGTAGAGCCATGGTTCACCTCCTGCTTTTCATGTAGCGCGCTATCACGTCGCGCCGGATGAATCCGATGTTGTCGAAGATTCGGATGCTGAAGGCGATCACGGCCCCCAGGTAGATGTCCAGCCCAAGCAGGTCCCCGATGCCGGCCAGCAGCGCCGCGAAGGTTGCGTTCACCACGAAGCCCGAGAGGAAGACCGCTAGGTCGAACCGATCCTCCAGCTGCGCCCGCAGCCCGCCGAGGATCGTGTCGATGGCCGCCAGGATAGCGATGGCGGTGTACTTGACGTAGCCGAGCGGGATCTCAACCGAGATCAGGAAGCCCAGGACGACTCCTATTATCAGACCGGCGGCAGGCAGCCACATGATCTAGCGCTCCTTTGCTCCGTCCGCGCCGGCGACGGCGTAGTCGAATCGGAAGGCGCCCCTGTAGCCGGCGAGCTCCACGCGGTCGCGCGGGGTCAGCTTCACTGGGAATCCGAACGCGACGAGTTGCTCGACGGTACCTCCGGGTTGCCTCATCTCGCGTTGCAGCGCCTTCTGATCCCCGATGGCCGCGACGAGGTAGGGCGGCGCCATCCGCTTCGCGTTGGCCAGTATCGTCGTCCCAACACAGCTGATCCCCGTTGACGAGACGACGCGCTCGCCGTTCACCGAGATCGCCTCGGCTCCGGCCGCCCAGAGGTCTGCAACGATCGCCGCGATGTCGGTGTAGTGCAGTATGTTCTTGTTCGGGTCGTCGCCGGGCCGCAGCGGCTTCTGGCTGTCGGAGAGCTCGATGGTGATCCCCGGACCTTCCAGCCGCGTGAGCCCCACAAGCGAGCGCGTCTCCTGGAGTGCCCGGTTCATGCGCGCGGCCGCGGCCCTGCCCTCTGCGGCCGCCGCCTCGTACTCGACCAGCCTCACCCGCATCTCCGAGATCTGCTTCTCCAGAGCAGCCCTACCCCTCTCCTGGTCTCGCAGTTCGAACGCCAGCTCCTCCAGCCTGGTAGATGGAAGGCGGAGCGCGCGGCGGATCCGCCACTCGTTGCGAACCTGGGTGATCACCAGGAATCCCACGAGCGCTAGCAGGATGGCGAGCGCCCCGGGCAGGCGGGCTGCCGCGGGCTTCCGGGTCATGGCCTACCTGGCCTCCAGCTTCTTCTTGATGCGCTTCAGGCGGAAGACATCCTCCCGGGCGCGTTGCTCCAGCACCGACGCGATGTAGCGGGTGTCTCCCCGCAGACGGGGGATGACGACCTGCTCGAGCGCGTTGACCCTCCGGGTGGTCTTCTTTATCTCCTCGCCTATGCGGCGCAGCCTTATCTCTGTTGCCGCCACCTCGAGGATCGAGGTCAGCACCTCCTCGAATGCGGAGGTGCTGGCCTCGGCCCGCGCGCTCGTCAGGGCGGGATTCTGGCCGCGCTCCATCGGCTTCCTGTGCAGGCTGGCCAGCGTGACCTCGGGGATGCGGGTCCCCCAGACGCTACGCACGTCGATGTCGACGAGTATCTCCCGCTGGGCCGGGATTGCCGCCGCCTCCAGCGCCTCTCTGCCCTCCCAGGCCTTCGCCAGGCTGAGGCCCACGTAGGCCGCCCCGCACGCCGACGACAGCCGCTCGCGCGCTGCGAGCGAACCGCGCACGATCTTGAAGAAGTCCGCGACCAGGGCGTCCCGCTTTCGCTTCAGCAGCTCGACCCCCTGCAGCGCCACGCGCAGCTGGTTGCGGCGCGCCAGCAGGTTCATCCTGGTCGGGCTGATCACATCAGTCATGTCGAACGCTCCCCGAGGCGCGGGCGCACCGCACTAGCGCCGGGCCCGTGGGTCCTCCCAGAGCTTCTCCATCTGCTCCCCGAAGTAGAAGCGGTCAACGTGGTCCTGCTTTATCCGCTTGAGCTCGGCGCGCGGGAACATGGAGAGCAGCCGCCACCCCCCCGAGAGGGTCTCATCGATCGACCGATCTGTCGCGCCCTGCCCGAGGAACTCTCGCTCGAATGCCTCGGCGAACTTGAGGTAGAGTCGGTCGCGGTCGGTGAGCGCCTCCTCGCCGATGATCGCGACCAGGCGCCGCAGGTCCACGCCGTTCGCGTACGAGGCGAAGAGCTGATCCTTCACGCTGGCGTGGTCGGAGCGCGTCCGGGTGGGGCCGATGCCGTCGTTCATGAGGCGCGAGAGGCTCGGCAGGGGATTGATAGGTGGGTAGACACCGCTACGGTGCAGCGCCCTGGTCAGCACGATCTGCCCCTCGGTGATGTACCCGGTCAGGTCCGGAATCGGGTGGGTGATGTCGTCGTCGGGCATGGTGAGTATGGGGAGCTGCGTGATCGACCCCTTGCGCCCGTGCACGCGTCCCGCCCGCTCGTAGATCGTCGCCAGGTCGGTGTACATGTAGCCCGGGTAGCCGCGCCTCCCCGGTATCTCCTCGCGGGCCGCGCCGATCTCCCGCAGGGCCTCGCAGTAGTTGGTCATGTCGGTCAGGATGACCAGGACCTGCATCTCCAGGTCGAAGGCCAGGTACTCGGCGGCGGTCAGGGCCATGCGCGGCGTCATCAGCCGCTCGATCGCGGGGTCGTCGGCAAGGTTGAGGAACAGGACGCTCCTCGCCAACGCGCCGGTGGCCTCGAACTCCTCGATGAAGTACGCGGCCTCGCGCTGGGTAATCCCCATCGCGGCGAACACCACCGAGAACTCCTCGGCCTGTCCGAGGACCTTTGCCTGCCGAGCTATCTGGGCCGCGATCTCGTTGTGGGGCAGGCCGGCTCCGGAGAAGATCGGCAGCTTCTGACCGCGCACCAGCGTGTTGAGCCCGTCTATCGAGGAGATCCCGGTCTGGATGAACTCCTGGGGCCTCTCGCGCGCGACGGGGTTGATCGGGGTGCCGACGATCGGCAGCCGCTTCTCCGGGATGATCGCGGGAAGCCCGTCGATCGGCTCGCCCAGGCCCGAGAAGCGGCGGCCCACGATCTCCTTGGAGCAGGCGAAGCGGGCAACGTCGTCCCTCAGGCTTATCGAGGTGCGGGCCAGGTCGAGCCCCGCGGTCTCCTCGAACACCTGGATCACCGCGTTCCTCTCCGAGACCTCGATGACCTGGCCTCCGCGAAGCCCTCCCTCAGGGAGATGGATGTTCACGATTGCGCCGTAGGCCAGATCGCGGGCGCCTTCGACGAACAGCAACGGCCCCGAGATGTAGGAGATCGACCTGTACTGCTTGGTGGCAAGCGACATGGCCTATGCCCCCCCCGCGGAGGCCTTGGCGCCGAACGCGCCCGGCAGCCTCTCCAACCAGGGCTCCAGGTACTCTCCGAATTGCTCCTTTGGTATCTCCTTCATGCGCGCGATCTCCTCGATCTGGCTGAGGTTGAGGACCTCGTCGATCGTTATGCCGCGCCGCAGCGCCTGCGTGGTCTCGTCGTAGAAGGCCATTATCGCTCGGAGCATCCCGAACGCCTTGTCCATAGGGCAGTGCGCATCGACGTCGGAGAAGGAGGACTGCTGCAGGAAGTCCTCGCGAAGCATCTTGCCCACCTCGATCACGAGGCGCTGATCGTCCTGCAGGGCGTCGGGGCCGACGAGCTGCACGATCTCCTGGAGATCCGCCTCCTTCTGCAGGAGCGCCGAGGCACGTTCGCGCAGGGCCTCGAACCCCTCGGGCATGTTCTCACGGTACCACTCCCTGAACAGGGGCGCGTAGAGGCTGTACGAGCGAAGCCAGTGGATCGCAGGGAAGTGACGCCGGTTGGCGAGTCCAGCATCCAGGGACCAGAAGGTGCCGGTGATGCGGAGCGTGGCCTGCGTGACCGGCTCCGAGAGGTCGCCCCCGGGCGGCGAGACAGCGCCGACAACGGTGACCGAGCCGTTTCGCTCCGGCGAACCCAGGCACACCACGCGTCCGGCCCGCTCGTAGAAGGCGGCGAGGCGGCTCGACAGGTAAGGCGGGTAGCCCTCCTCCGCGGGCATCTCCTCCAGCCGGGACGAGATCTCGCGCATCGCCTCGGCCCAGCGGCTGGTGGAGTCGGCCATCAGTGCGACCTTGTACCCCTGGTCGCGCCAGTACTCCGCCATGGTTATCCCGGTGTAGACCGAGGCCTCGCGCGCCGCCACAGGCATGTTGGAGGTGTTCGCGATGATGACCGTCCGCTCCATCAGGGGGCGTCCCGTCCTGGGGTCCTCGAGCTCGGGGAACTCGTCGAGCACGTGCGTCATCTCGTTGCCGCGCTCACCGCACCCAACGTAGATGATCACGTCGGCGTTGGACCACTTGGCAAGGGTCTGCTGCATTACGGTCTTGCCCGATCCGAACGGGCCCGGGATCGAGGCCGTGCCGCCCATCGCCACGGGGAACAGCACATCGATGATGCGCTGCCCCGAGATGAACGGCTCCCTCGGCTCGAGCTTCCGAGCGGAAGGCCTCGCCTGGCGCACCGGCCACCTGTGCATCAGCCGCAGCTCGCCCCCGTCCGTCATGCGGGCGACGACGTCCTCCACTGTGAACTCACCTGCGGCTATCTGGGCGATCTCGCCTCCCGCGGACGTGGGCGGGACCATGATGCTGTGCCGGAAGCCGAACTCCTGGACGGTACCGATGGCGTCGCCCGGCCCGACCTTCGCGCCCGGGGCCAAGAGCGGCTCGAACGCCCAGCGGCGGGTGCGGTCCAGCGCCGCGGTCACTGCTCCGCGCGCTATGAAGTCGCCCTTCTGCCGGCGGATCCCCTCGAGCGGGCGCTGGATACCGTCGAATATCCCCGTAAGCAGGCCCGGCCCCAGGTCGACGCCGAGGGGGGTCCCGGTGCTGGTGACGGGCTCGCCCACCATCAGCCCCGAGGTATCCTCGTAGACCTGCACGAAGGCCTCCTCGCCGTCCAGCCTGATGATCTCGCCCAGCAGCCCCTCGTGCCCCACACGGACCAGGTCGTACATCCTGGCCCCCGTGATCTTCCTCGCTATCACAGCCGGTCCGGCGATCTTTACTATCGTTCCCTCGGTCGGCATCACAGCTCCCCCGAAATCTCTGCCCGGGCCTCTACCGAAGCTTTACGTAGAACCCGATGTGCTCCTTCACGAGACGCGCGACGTACGCCTCTCCGTCCTCGATCTCGGCCTGCGGCGCCGGGAACGGCACAATGATGGGGAGATCGCGGCCGCGCAGCAGCCGCTCCCTCTCCTCCGCCGTGCCCTCCATGAGAGCCTCGCTCATGGCCACGACTCCGTAGTCCAGCACCACGAAGTGCCGCAGGTGCTCCACGGCCTCCGCCGCGCTGCTCGCTTCGCGAACCTCCACGCCTGCCAGCCTGAACCCGGTCGCGGACTCGTGGTCGGTGATGACCCCGATCCTATACACGCATCATCTCCGCCGCCAGCATCTCTCGCGGCATCCCGAGAAGCCTCCCCCGCGCGATCAGCCTCAGGTTCACTACCTCGGCCGACTTCTTCGCCAGGTACCCCAGCACTATCCCGATCCCCAGCGGGTCGCCCCTGTACTCCGCGGCGTGGAGTCTGGCGAGGCGGAGATCGAGCTCCCGCTCGAACCTGACCAGATCCTCGGGCAGGTCTCGCACCGGGAACCCCCCGGAGCGCAGTTCCCTCCACGCCTGCGCCTGCGTCGCAGGGAAAGAGAGCGTTATGAACAACTCCTCGTCCAGCAGCTCCCCGCCGGGAACGTACATCCTGCGGCGCACGGAGGTATCCACCTCTGGCATCCTCGCGAGCCTCAGGGCGGTCTTGGCATTGCCGGAGTCCAACTCGGCCTGCAGGAGCCCGCGGAGCAGCCTTGCGCTACGGTTGCGGCCGCGGGTTCTCTCGATCACCAGGCCCGCGTAGGCGCGGGTGATCCGCGCCTGGAGGGCGAGGGCGTCGTGGGAGGCGGTGTACTCCAGGAACCCTTCTGCGACGCGCCCGGCCAGCGGGTGGTCGACTGCCGCAAGGACTCCGACGACACGTTTGGCATCGGGCGCCGCGGCCATCTCTTCAAGCACCGTTCTGCCCAGCAGGCCGGCCGGCAGCAGGGCGGCGGAGATCTCCTCGGGCGGCCGGGCCATGTGCTTGCCGCCGACGATCGCGTTGAGGTTGACGAGGTCCCAGCGCATGAGGACGACCTCGATAAGGCGCCGGGGAAGGCCGTCGGCGTATCCTAGTATCGCGCGGGAGGCGCGCTGCAGGTCGCGGGCGAGTGCATCATCCACGGCCCGCACACCCTCGAAGCGAGATAGCGACTCCTGCAGCTCGCCCCCGTAGGGCGTGAGCGACAGCGCCTGGAGGTAGGCGGCGAGCGAGGAGGTGCCCAGCAGCTCGTCGACCTGGTCCGGGCGCAGCATCCTGCTGTGCATCGCCCGCACCCTGGCGTTGATGTAGGGAAAGTCAGGCATCGCTCCCCGGACCTACTCCCAGAGGATCTCTGCCACCTCGGCGGCGAGCGCGGCACGCGCCCGGGCCAGCCGTGAGGCGAGCGTATTGGTCACAACGAACCGCCCGTCCTGGGTGGCGACCAGGACTCCTCCCTTCACGGAGGGATCGACCCGCAGCTCCGCCTCGCGGCCGATCTCGGCGATCAGGGCCTCGGCGACGGATCGGTCGGCGGGATTCACGGTGACCACGGCCCGCCCATCGATCGTGCCCAAACCCTCCTCCAAGAAGCGTCGCAGGACGGAAGGGTAGCGTCGGGAGTCGCCGACGAAGCTGGCAAGCTCTGCCTCCGCTCGGGCGAAGACCCGGGCGATCTCTTCCTCCTTGGCGCGGAGGACCAAGGCGGAGTGCCTTAGGTTCGCCGTGCTCCGCGCCCTCACGACGGCCGCGGACCGCTCCGACTCGAGCCTGAGTCGCTGGCGCTCCAGGTGCTCCTCTGCCTCTGTACGCGCGTTTGAGAGGACGGCCTCCGCCTCCGCGCGGGCCTCGGCGATCACTCTCTCGCGCTCCGCCGCGGCCTCGCGCTCGAGAAGGCGAACCAACTCCGTGCTCATGGTCGCCTCGCCGCCTAGATCTTGCCCACGAGGAAGAACGCGATGACGAAGCCCAGGATGATCATGGTCTCGGGCAGGACCAGGAAGATCAGCATCTGCCCACCGATCTCCGGCCTCTCGGCGATCGCGCCCGCCGCCGCGGCTCCGATGTGCGACTGGGCCCAGGCGGTGCCGATGGCTCCGAACGCCACCGAGAGCGCCGCGGCCAGGCCGAGCAGCCCATGGGCCAGGGTCAGCTGCTTCCCGGCCTGTTCGGGCGCCTCCGCCGCCAGCGCGATAGGCGCGACGACCAGGCACGCGACCGCCAGGACACCCAGCACGAACAGCATTCTCTTCACTCTAGCCACCTCCCGTCTTCTGCAACGGCCGGTACGAGTTTCCGGTCTCGTCGTGGTACTTCACCTTGGTGAGGAACTCCACCCAGTTCAAACGCGCGGGCTGGATTATGTGGCCGGCTATGGTGAACAGGAAGAAGACCATTTGGATCACGATGCCCATGACGATCCCGACCCACATCGGGCCGAACGCGGCGCCGAGCTCGTTGGAGGCGTTGGCCAGGGCTGCCGCTGCCAGCCCCACTCCGAAGAGACGAGCGTAGGAGAGCACGCTGCCCACGCCGGAGATCGCCTCCAGCAGCCACATCAGCGCAAATCTGTTCAGCACGACCCCCACCGCCACCAGAGCCAGGAAGAGCGCGCCAAGCAGCAGCCCCAACCCGAAGAAGCCGGGCGGCAGGACCTCCCCGCGGGTGCCCAGCAGGGCGAAGAGGGCCAGCACACCGCTAATCATCGCGAGCGACTCCAGGGCGTGGAACGGGTGTCGGTGGCGGAGCGCCTGGCCCAGGTGCAGCAGGTACCCGAGCATCACCTGAACGATCCCCAGGGCGATGGCGACACCGAGAAAGGCGGCGGCCAGCTGAACGCGGTTGAATACCGGGTGAAGCCCGAGGTGGTGCTCGATCAGGTTGCCGAAGATCTCCAGGTAGACGACGCCGAACAGCATCGTCCACACCGAGAGGACGCGGATGATCCAGGAGGCGTCGGCGAGCGTCCCCGGCGGGATCGTTATGCCCAGCTTCATGCCGAAGAGGGAGATCTCCCAGGGCTCGCCCCTGGCGGACTTCCCGCGCATCCACCACCCCAGCGCGAACAGCAGCGCGCCGTACGCCACGTCGCCGATCACCACGCCCACGAAGAGGGGAAAGAAGATCGCCAGGTATACCGTGGGGTCGAGCGTCCCGTAGCGGGGAGGCCTAAAGAGCGCGAGCATCCTCTGGAAGGGCCGCACCGGGCCCGGGTTGTCCAGCAGGACCGGCACTGCCTCGGCGTGGTGAGGATCGGCGGGCGTATCCTCCACGACGACATCTTCCCCGAAGCGTGATCGCAGGGTAGACCTAACCTCCTCCACCTGCGCCGCCGGCACCCACCCGCGCAGTATGAAGGCGTAGCGCGACCGCGCGAGCAGAGAAACCGCCCTCAGCCTGCCGAGCCTGTCCTGTATCTGACCGTGCGCCTCGCGCACCTCCTGGCCGTGCCTGGAAGCGAGGGCGGTCATTTCCGACCCGACGGCCGCTATCTCGGCGGGCAGCTCGGCCCGCCGCCTCTCCATCTGCCTCACCGTTTCCGCGGGCCCCCCCGCGGCGTATCGCTCCGGCAGCCTGAGCTCGACTATCCCCGCCCGCGACAGGAACCCCCTGACGGCCTCCGCGTCGCGGCGTAGGAAGGCAACGACGACGCCCGTCCGCTCCCCATCGACCAGGCGTCCCGCTACCTCGACGCGCCCCTCCGTCAACCCCTCGAGCTGCCCGCGCAGCGCCGTGACCGCCGTGAGGTCGGCACCGCGCAGCAGGAAGCCCACGCTCTCGAGAGAGCGGCTCCCGGAGAGCGCCGAGATGAGGGGGCCGAGCGCGCGGACCGCCCCCTCGTAGGTGCGTATCAGCTCGAGCTCCTCCTCGAGTTCGAGCCGCCGCCTGGTCAGGGCGGTCGCCTCGGACTCGATCGCCTCAAGGCGCGCCTCGATGGCGCGGTCATCTCCCGGATCAGGGGAGGCAGCCGCACCGCCCAAGGCGGGGGCCGCTCGGGAGATCACTCCCAGCAGCCACTCCACGCGAACCAGCGTGCGTTCGAGGGCGGCCAGCGCCTCTGAGTGCCCGCCCTCCGGCTCTACGGCCGGAGCGGCGGCCTCGCCCGGCTCCACCTGGTCTACGTGCACTGCGCCGGCGCCTTGCACCGCCTCGACGACCTCGTCCAGCAGCCGCCTGGGGCCCACTATGAGCATCCGGCGCATCTCAACGATCATCAGACGCCGCCCTCGGTGATCCTCTCGACGACGCGGCGGACCGCCGCCTCGATCCGGCCGACGGCACGCCTGCGGAGCTCTTCGACCTGGGCCCTCGCGCCGTCCTCGGCCTCGCCGCCCAGGCGTGCGGCCTCCTCCGCCAGGAGCGCCTCGTGCTCGCGTCCGAGGCGGGCTGCCTGCTCGCGGGCCCCGCGGAGGAGCGCCTCGGCCTCCGTGCGGGCCTGAACCGCTATCGCCTCCGCCTCGGCGCGGGAGGCCGAGGCAAGGGCGTCGAGCTCCCGCTCCTTCTCCGCTATCAGGCGTAGAGGATTGTGGTGCGTCTCGCTGCTGTCCCCTGCGTGCTTTGGAGCGCCCATCTCACACGGCCCCTTGATCTGCTCCAGCAAAGAAACCCCCAGGACGCGGCGTCTGGGGGCATGGTCCAAATTCGAGAATAGCAGAGCCCCCAACACCCGTCAATGCGCGGGGAACGCAGTACCTGCGCGGATTTGCGCCCCCTGATCCATCGCTGACGACCTGTGTCGTTAGAACCGCAGCAGCAGCGCGGCAGCTCCGGCCAGGGCCACGAACGGCTGGGGGAACAGGCCTATCGCCAGCGTTCCGAGGGCCGATATCCCCAGTGCCAGCCGAAGCGCGGTCGGCTCCGCCAGGGGGAGGGGCGACTCCGGGGCGACGAGGTACATGAGCCGGATGACGTTGGCGTAGTAGTAGAGGGCCACCACGCTGTTCACCACGCCTGCCACCGCGAGCCACAGCAGGCCGGCCTGGATCGCGCCCGCGAAGATGTAGAACTTCCCGAAGAAGCCGGCGGTCGGGGGTATGCCGATCAGGGAGAGCATGAACAGCGCCATCGCCGCGGCCAGCGCCGGCGAGCGCTGCGCGAGCCCCGCGTATCCCGACAGCTCCGTGGTACCCAGCCGTCCCTCCACCGCCACCGCCACGAGGAACGCTCCCAGGTTGGTGAAGGCGTAGGCGATCACGTAGACAACCAGCCCGGGCGTTCCGAACTCCGCGTTGAATGCGGCCACACCCATCAACAGGAAGCCGGCGTGGGCGACGCTGGAGTAGGCAAGCATCCGCTTGATGTTGGTCTGGGGCAGGGCGATCAGGTTCCCGACGGTCATCGTTACCGCGGCAAGGCCCGCCACCAGCGCGACCAACTCGACGGAGCTCGGCGCGAAGGCCACCACCAGGACCCTAACCAGCGCGGCAAACCCCGCGGCCTTGGAGGCCACCGAGAGGTAGGCGGCAACCGAGGTAGGCGCGCCCTCGTAGACGTCCGGCGTCCACTGGTGGAACGGCACCATCGACACCTTGAACCCGAGTCCTGCCAGCACCATCACGAGGGCCAGCACCAGGGCGGGCTGAGGAGCGTCGCGCACCTGGAGGGCGATCGCGTAGAGGCTCGTGTGCCCGGTCAGGCCGTAGACGATAGAGAAGCCGTAGAGCATGACCGCGGAGGCGCCCGCGCCGAACAGGAAGTACTTGATGCCGGCCTCGGCGCTCTTGCGGTCCTCCTTGAAGTAGCCGGCCAGCACGTAGGAGGAGAGGCTCACGAACTCGATCGAGAGCGCCAGCACGATCAGGTCCGCGCTGGCCGCCATCATGACCAGCCCCAGCGAGGAGAGCGTCAGCAGGGCGTAGAGCTCTCCCTCGAAGCCGGTGCGGCCGGACAGGCTGTCCAGGGCGGAGAGGATGACCAGGATGGTCGCGGCGACGATGACCAGCTTGAAGACCACGGCGAAACCGTCCACCGCGTAGGCGCCGAACAGGACCGTCCGCGCCGGTCCGCCGAGCATCCCGGCGATCGGCAGCAACCCCAATGCCAGGCCGGCGATCGCGACCCACCCGACGATCCTCTTCCTGCCCTCCGGCACGAACAGGTCCAGCACGAGCAGACCTATCCCCAGCGCCGCGAGCCAGAACTCCGGCGCCAGCGACCAGAGATCCCCTGGAGGCATCGGCATCTTGGGCCCCTACCTGATCGCGACCATGAGGCTGGTCATGGCCGTGTTGATGAGGTCGAGCAGCGGCCTCGGATAGACCCCGAAGAAGACGATGATGGCCACCAGGGGCGCGAGCGAGATCGCCTCCCTCCGATCGAGGTCGGGCAGGTCTGCCCACCGGGGGTTCGGCGTTCCGAGGAATATCCTCTGGATCGTCCACAGGAACATCGCCGCCGAGAAGAGGATGCCGGTCACGGCCACGGCGGTGAGCTCCGGGAAGACGCCGAACGCGCCCACGAATATCAGGAACTCGGCCACGAACCCCATCAGCCCCGGCAGCCCGAGCGAGGCGAGCATCGCCACGCTCGTCACGCCCGTGTAGAGCGGCAACCGGGCACCCAGGCCTCCGAAGTCGTCCACGCCGCGCACGTGCGCCCTGTAGTCGTATATGACGCCTACTATCAGGAACAGCGCCCCCGTGATCACCCCGTGGGCCACCATCTCGAAGACCGCCCCGTTGAGCGCGATCGTCGCCGCCCTGGCCTTCTCGGGCACGCCGACCGCGGCGGCGGCGGCGGCCACACCGAGCATGACGTAGCCCATGTGGTTCACGCTCGAGTAGGCGACCAGCTTCTTCAGGTCGGGCTGCGCCATCGCCACCAGCGCCCCGTAGACGATACCTATGAGCGCCAGTATTGCGATGACGAGCGCATACGCCTTGAACGTCTCCGGGAACATCGGGAGGCTGATCCGCACGAACCCGTAGGTGCCCATCTTCAGCAGCACCCCGGCTAGGATCACGCTGCCGGCCGTCGGCGCCTCGACGTGGGCGTCCGGGAGCCACGTGTGGAACGGCCACATCGGGACCTTTATCGCGAAGGAGAGGAAGAAGCCCCAGAATGCGAGCGCTGCGAGCATCGGCGCCCGGGCCAGCGGCTGCTGCTCGATCAGCTCGAGGATCCCGAAGGTGCGGGGATCGGCGTTGAAGTAGAGCAGCAGTATCCCAAGGAGCATCGCGAGCGTGCCCACGACCGTATAAAGGAAGAACTTGATCGCGGCGTACTCCCGGCGCGGCCCGCCCCAGATCCCTATCAGGAAGTACATCGGGACCAGCGTCACTTCCCAGAAGACGTAGAACAGGAAGAAATCAAGCGCCACGAAGACGCCGAGCATGCCTGTCTCGAGCAGCAGGAACAGGAACAGGTACTCCTTGACCCGCTGGTCGACCTTCCACGAGTAGACGACCGAGAGCACCGAGAGCAGCGCGGTCAGGATGAACAGGGGCAGGCTCAGCCCATCTATGCCGAGGTGGTAGTTGACGCCGATCGTGGGGATCCAGGCGTAGCGCTCCTGGAGCTGCATGCCCGCGGCGCCGAGATCGAACGGGCCGAGCAGCCAGAGTGAGGCCAGGAATGCCAGCCCCGAGGTGGCGAGGGCCACCCACCTCATCGTCTCCTCCCTGCCCTTCGGTGTGAGCAGTATGAGGAGCCCGCCTGCCAGCGGCAGGAAGACGGTGATCGTCAGCAGGTAGCTCTCCATTCAGGTCCCTTCCTTCCGGTCACCCCGTTACCCTTGCCGGCCCGCAAAGCCCCCTGCTATCTGAGGAGGCCCGCCGCGGCGAGCACGATCACGCCGAGGGCTATGGCCAGCAGGTAGTTCTCCACGCGGCCCGTCTGAACGTAGCGCAGCACCCCGCCCATCGCCTTGGCCATCCACCCGACCAGGTTCACTACACCGTCGACGACGTAGAGGTCGAATACACGGTAGAGGCGGGCAACACGCAGCCCGGCGACCCCGGCCAGGTTCACGATCCCGTCGACCACGTAGATATCGAACTTCCGCAGCGAACCCGCCACCCACAGCGTCGGCCGGACGACCGCAACGGCATAGACCTCGTCGAAGAAGTACTTGCCCTCGACTAGGGCGTAGAGGGGACCGGCCGCGCGCCTGAGGCCCGAGGCCGGAATGACCTTCCAGTGGTAGACGAGGGCCGCAAGGAAGATCCCGGCCCCCGCGATCCCCGTGGACAGGAGCGCCAGTCCCGCGCTGAACGGCACGTGCTTGATGCCCTCGAACTCTATGAAGTGCTTTATCGGCGCCCCGAAGGCGGGCGCGCCGACCAGCCCCACGAAGACGGCGAAGAACGCCAGGACCCACAGCGGCCGGGTCATCACCGGCGGGCTCTCGTGGGGGTGGGCGTCGTGCTTTCGAAGCGTTCCCCCGAAGGTGTAGAAGACCACCCGGAACATGTAGAACGCGGTCAGGAACGAGGTGAGCGCCGCCACCGCGAACAGCACCGGGCTGTGGTGAAACGTCTCCAGGAGGATCTCGTCCTTGCTCCAGAACCCGGCGAACGGAGGAACACCGGCCAGAGCAAGCGCGCCTATGAGGAAGGTCCAGTAGGTGGAGGGCATCACCCGCGCGAGCCCGCCCATCTCCTTGATGCTGTTAGTGTGAACCGCGTGGATGACGCTGCCCGCGCCGAGGAACAGCAGGGCCTTGAAGAAGGCGTGGGTCATCAGGTGGAACATCCCGGCCGTGTAACCAAGCATCCCCAGACCCAGCATCATCAGCCCCAGCTGGCTGATCGTTGAGTAGGCGAGCACCCGCTTGATGTCGTCCTGCACCACCGCGATCGTCGCCGCCATCAGCGCCGTGACTCCCCCGACGTAGGCGACAACGTGCAGCGCCGTCTGTCCGCCGGACTCGAAGAAGAGGGTGTAGGTCCGCGCGACCATGTAGACGCCTGCGGCCACCATCGTGGCGGCATGGATCAGCGCGGAGACCGGGGTAGGGCCCTCCATCGCGTCAGGTAGCCAGGTATGCAGTGGGACCTGGGCCGACTTGCCGACCGCGCCCCCGAACAGCAGGACCGCCACCAGCGTGAGCAGCGGGACGCCTCCCAGCGTTGCCCCAGAGAGCGCCCCTTCCCTGACGCGGGCGAAGATCTCCTCGAACTGGAACGTCCCGAGGTGGAGGAAGATTAGCAGAATCCCGAGGAACATGAAGAAGTCGCCCACCCGGGTAGTGATGAACGCCTTCATCGAGGCCCGCGCGGCGGAGGGCCGCTCGAAGTAGAAGCCGATCAGCAGGTACGAGCACAGCCCGACGAGCTCCCACCCCGCGTAGAGGAGCAGCAGGTTGTCGGCGAGCACCAGCAGCAGCATCGATGCCGCGAAGAGCGAGAGGTAGGCGAAGAACCGGGGGAACCGCGGGTCCCCGTGCATGTAGCCGATCGAGTAGACGAAGATCATCGAGCCGACGACCGTGACCACCAGCAGCATCAGGGCGCTCAGCTGGTCGACGCGGAAGCCGAGATCGAGCGGCCACTCGCCCAGTATCATCCAGCGAAGTGAGAGCTGAGCCGGCGGGCCCCCTCCCAGCATCTCCAGGAAGAGCCCGATCGAGACGAGCGCCGAGGCGCCTATCCCGGCGACGGCGACGTAGCTGCTCGCGCCGGGCAGCCGCCTGCCGAAGGCAACTATGGCGCAGAACGCCAGCAGCGGAAAGAGGGGTATCAGCCAGATCAGGTCACGCATCGGCTACCACTTCAGCACGTTGATCTCGTCCACCCGGATCGTCCGGAGCCTCCGGTACGCGGAGATCACGAGCGCCAGACCGACCCCGGCCTCGCACGCGGCGAGCGTGATCACCACCAGCGCGAAGATCTGCCCGTTGAGCGCGGCGGGCGCCACGTACCGGTTGAAGGCCACCAGGTTGATGTTGGCCGCGTTCAGCATCAGCTCGATGCCCATCAGGATCGCCACCGCGTTGCGGCGGGTCAGCAGCGCGTAGAGGCCTAGGCAGAAGAGCAGGGCGCTCGTCGTGAGGAAGTGCGCTAGTCCCAGCTCCAAGATCGATAGGCCTCCTGGCTCTAGCGTTCGCGCCGCGCGATGACGATCGCCCCAACCAGCGCCACGAGCAGCACCAGGCTGGTGATCTCGAAGACGAGCACCATGTTGGTGAGGAACGCCGAGCCTATCGCGGCGGCGGTGTTACCCGGAAGCGAGCCGCTGCCCTGGGGCCAGCGCGTCCCCACCAGGGTCACCACGAGGAGGACGGCAAGGGCCGCGCTGGCGAGCACGCCCAGGGGGACCTGCTCGTTGACCTGCCGGAACCTCATCCCGGTCCCGCCCTCGGTGAGCATGATGACGAAGAGGATCAGGACGGTTATCCCGCCCGCGTATATCAGTACCTGGATCCCCGCCACGAACTCGGCCTGGAGCAGGACGAACAGGCCGGCGATCCCCAGGAAGCAAGGCACCAGGGAGAGGGCGCTACGGACTATGTTCCCGGAGGTCACGACCACCACCGCCGAGACCAGCGTCACGACCGAGAGGATGATGAACGCCGCCAGCTCGCCCATCGGATTAGAACGTTATCCTGTAGCCGGTGATCATGATCCAGATCAACCCTGCCGGGAATAGAAGCTTCCAGCTCAAGTTCAGCAGCTGGTCTATCCTAAGGCGCGGGAAGGTCCACCGCACCCACATCATGAAGAAGATTACCAGGTACATCTTCAGCAGGAACCAGACCACGGGCGGCAGCAGCGGGCCCTTCCAGCCGCCCAGGAAGAGCGTGGTGGTCAGCGCCGCCATCGCGAACATCTCGGAGTACTCGCCGAGCTGGAAAAGGGCAAAGCGCATCCCCGTGTACTCGGAGGAGTATCCGGCGACGAGCTCGCTCTCGGCCTCCGGGAGGTCGAAGGGAACCCGGTTGACCTCCGCGGTGGCGGCCACGAGGAATATCACGAACGCCGGGAACTGCCTGAAGGCGAACGAGCCGAGCCAGCCCTCCTGGGCCGCGACGATCCCGACCGTCGAGAGGGTGCCGGCCTCCATCGCGACCGCGATGAGGGCCATCCCGAGCGGCAGCTCGTAGCTGACCATCTGTGCGGCGGAGCGCAGCCCGCCCAGGAGGGCGTACTTGTTGTTTGAGGCCCAGCCGCCCGCCAGTATCCCGATCACCGTCAGGGAGGAGACGGCGGCGAAGAAGACTATCCCGATGTTGAGGTCGCGGACGACAAGGACCGTCCCCCCGAGGATTCCCACGGGGATCACGATCCAACTCATCAGCCCGGCGGTGGAGACTATCAGCGGCGCGACGCTGAAGACCGCCCCGTCGACCGCCTTGGGTGCAATGTGCTCCTTCTGTATCAGCTTGAGCGTGTCCGCGAGCGTCTGCAGCAGCCCCTGGGGACCTATGTGCTTGGGGCCGAGACGCGCCTGGATCCAGCCGCCGACCTTGCGCTCCAGCAGGACGCCGAACATCGCCGCCACGACGGCCAGCGAGGAGAAGACGCCGACGACGAGCGCCACCGCCTTGGCGAGCTCGATCCACCAGTTCAAGGCGCGGCCTCCGCTTCCGGGCTCCCGTGGATCGCTAGACCCACTCGAGCGCCCCCTTCCTCCAGGCGTAGGCCAGGCCGACGAGCAGGACTACCAGGAAGATCACCATCTCGACGAACGCGAACTTCCCGAGCTTGCCGAAGACGATCGCCCATGGATAGAGGTAGATCACCTCTACCGAGAAGATCACGAACACGAGTGAGAACAGGTAGTAGCGAACGTTGAACTGCGACCACGCCTGCCCGAAGGGCACCACGCCGGACTCGTAGGTGTCGCGCTTCTGGGGGTAGGCTACGCGCGGGGCCAGGGCCCAGACGAAGAGGAGCGGTGCCGCCGACAGCAGCAGCCCCCCTACGACAAACACCGCCACATACAGCCAGTCTACTAGCAGCATCCGCCTATTCCAAAGCGTTCAGGCCCCTGTGGGAACCGGGCCCTGGGGATCCGACCCGTGACCTTCCTTGGATGCTCCCGGATGAACGGGAGGGCAGAGCCGCGGGCGAAGGAGCGCCGGAGTCGCCCGGAGTCCGCCTCGTCCGCAAGCCTAGGCCAGGGTATCCAGTTCTCCACCGGGTGTCAAGGTTCCTGGGCCGCGCGCGCCCGCGAGGCTGACAGCGGCTCGAAACGCGCGGTGAAGTGGCGCAGCACGGGCGGCTCGTAGATGAAGCGAAGGCCGCCGATCTCCCCGCGCCTCGCCAGGGCGGAGCCGGCCGAGTGGGCGACGACGGCCATGTGCGCGTCGCTGTAGACGCGGCGTGGGACCGCCAGCCGCACCAGTTCCAGGCGCGGGGGCCTCTCCTGTCCCGTCTTGGGGTCGCGCCCGGCCATCACGCCTCCCACCTCGACGCCCCTCACCCCTCCCTCGACGTAGAGGGCGCAGGCCAGCGCCTGCGAAGGGAAGGCGGCCTGGGGCACCTCCGGCAGGAAGCGCTTCGCGTCCAGGAAGACGGCATGCCCCCCCACCGGCTCCACGATAGGAACCCCTCTCTCGCGAAGCGCGGCTCCCAGCCGGGCCACCTGGCCCACCCGCCACTCGAGGTACCGCTCGTCCAGGACCTCACGAAGCCCCACGGCAATCGCCTCGAGGTCGCGGCCCGCCAGCCCTCCGTAGGTCACGAACCCCTCGAACAGGATCGCCCAGACAGAGGCCTGCCTGTAGAGCTCGGCATCCCGGAACGCGACGAAGCCCCCGATGTTGGCCAGGCCGTCCTTCTTGGCGCTGAACGTGACGCCGTCGGCGAGGCCGCACATCTCCCGCGCGATCGAGGCGACGCTCCTCCCTTCGTATCCCGGCTCGCGGCGCTGTACCAGGTAGGCGTTCTCCGCGAAGCGGCAGGCGTCAAGGAACAAGGGCAGCCCCCACCGGTCCGCCAGCGAACGGGCCGCGCTGAGGTTCTCCATGGAAACGGGCTGCCCGCCGCCGCTGTTGCAGGTGACCGTCACCAGGATCAGCGCGACCGACTCCACCCCCACCCTGCGGATGAAGGCGTCCGCGCGTTCCACGTCCAGGTTGCCCTTGAACGGGGCGGGGTCCGTCGGATCGTAGATCGTCTCGACGGCGTAGTCCAGCGCCACCGCTCCGCGGTGCTCGATGTGAGCGCGCGTGGTGTCGAAGTGGACGTTTCCTATCACGTGCTGGCCCGGCCTGGCAAGCGTGGTGAACAGCACGTGCTCCGCGGCCCGACCCTGGTGCGTCGGTATGACGTGGGGAAACCCGAGGACCTCGGCGACGGCACCCCGGAACGCCTCAAAGCTCCTGCCGCCGGCGTAGGCCTCGTCCCCCACCATCATCGCGCCCCACTGACGGTCGCTCATCGCCGAGGTGCCGCTGTCGGTGAGCAGATCGATGTAGACATCCTCGGACCGGAGGAAGAACAGGTTGTAGGCGGCCTCGCGGATGGCCCGCTCGCGCTCCTCGCGCGTCGGCCGGCGGATCCGCTCGACGACCTTCGCTCGATAGGGCTCTGCCGGCGGCACTCTCTCGTCCATGTCCTAAGCGCTCCTCCTGCTGGATCCGAATCAGGCGGCCGACCCCGGCCCCGGCCGCGATCTGCGCACCACCCTCATCCGGCGGGCCGCGAGGCCGGCGGTGCGCATGGCCCCGCCGCGCAGGGCGCTCGCGCCCCACCGGCGGACCCGAAGCGACCCGGGATAGACCTTCCGGGCGATGGCCAGCACGCCGGCGGCGAGCCTGACCGGGTCGTGGCGGAGCATCTCATCCTCGCTCATCATCGGCAGCCCCACCGGCGTCAGCCCCATCGCCTCCAACTCCGCGAGGGCGGGCACGACCGGCGCGCTCCCCTGGAAGCGGTAACGCTCCAGCAGGGCGTGGCTCTGGGGGGTCTGGGTGTTCACTATGACGTGCGTGAAGAGGCCGGGACCCGCATGCTCTATGATCGCGCGGGCGTGGTCCGCCGCGGTGTAGCCGTCGGTCTCGCCGGGCTGAGTCATGACGTTGCACACGTAGATGCGGACGGCCCCTGAGGCGCGGATCGCCTCTGCCACGCCTCCAACGAGAAGGTTGGGGATGACGCTGGTGTAGAGGCTGCCCGGGCCCAGCAGGATCAGGTGGGCTCTAGTGATGGCGCGTAGCGCCTCCGGGAGCGGGGCGGCATCCCCGGGCCGCAGGTAGACGCGCCTGATCTCTCCCCCCGCCGCCGTGATCGCGGACTCCCCCTCGACCGTGCGGCCGTCCGCCATCTCCGCCGCCAGCACCACGTCACCGTGGGTGGTCGGCAGCACCCGCCCTCGTATGTTGAGGACCTTGCTCGCCTCCCGAACGGCGCTCTCGAGGTCTCCGGTCACCCCGGTGAGGCTGGCTATGAACAGGTTGCCGAAGGCATGCCCGGCCAGCGCGCCCCCGTCGAACCTGTGCTCGAACAGGCGGGTCATGAGGGGCTCGGACTCCGCCAGCGCCACGAGGCAGTTCCGTATGTCCCCGGGCGGGAGCACGCCGAGCTCGCGCCGCAGCCGGCCCGATGAGCCGCCGTCGTCGAACACCGTCACCACGGCGGTGAGGTTGGAGGAGCGGAGCTTGAGCCCCCGGAGCAGCGTGGCTAGCCCGGTGCCGCCGCCGAGCGCGACGATCCTGAGGCCGCGCAGCCGCTGCCTGCGCAGCGCCTCGAACAGGGTCTGCGCGCCACCGGGGAAGAGGACACGCTCGATCGATCGAAAGGCTCCGCGCAGCCCAAGCGCAACCACGAGCGCTCCCAGCGAGGCCGCGGCCAGTCCCACCAGCGCCGGGGAGATCTCGGTGCCGGTGATCCTCCTGATCCAGCCTTCCAGGCGGAAGACCGCCGTGTCGAACTCCGTGAGGAACCGCACGCTCACGAGGAGCGAGATCCCGGCGCTGAAGAGGAGCCCGCCCGCGGCCATCAGCAGGAGCCACCGCTTGATGCCCAGGCCGGGGGTCAGCCACTTGGCCCGTGCCCCCCACCTCCCGATCACGGCTTGGCCCCGCCCTCGTGCTCCTCCCTGCGCGTGTCGCGGTGGCGCACCCGAACGAGGTAGCCGTCGCGTCGCAGCCGCCTGCCGAGGGCCTCACCCAGTACGACGGAGCGATGGCGCCCTCCGGTGCAACCGATTCCGATTGTCAGGTGGCCCTTTCCCTCGGCCACGAACTTGGGGAGCAGGTAGTCGAACAGGTCGTATAGGCGTCCCAGGAACTCCCGTGTCTCCGCGCTCTCCATGACGAACTTCCTCACGCTGGGATGGCTGCCGGGCAGCGGCTTCAGGGACGCCACGTAGTGCGGGTTGGGCAGGAACCTCACGTCGAAGAGCATGTCTGCGTCTATCGGTATTCCGTACTTGAAACCGAAGGTCACGACGCTGACCTCCAGCCGCTTCCTGGGCGTCGGGGTCTGTAGGTAGGCCGAGGCGATCTCATCGCGGAGCTCACGCACCGTCAGGCCGGAGGTGTCGATGATCTTGTGGGCGCGGCCCCGGACGGCCTCCAGCCGGCGGCGCTCGGCCTTGATCCCGCTGAGCACCCGACCCGTCCCGGAGAGGGGATGCCTGCGGCGGGTCTCCTTGAACCGCCTGACCAGAACTTCGTCGGCGGCCTCCAGGAACAGGATGTCCGGGCTGAGCCCCCTCGCCGCCACCTCCTGCAGCGCCGAGAACAGCTCGTCGAAGAACTCCCCCCCGCGTATGTCGATCACCACGGCCACGCGGCGGACCCTTCCCTCTGAGTGCAGGCAGAGGTCGGCAAACCTGGGAAGCAGCGCCGGGGGGAGGTTGTCGACGCAGAAGAAGCCAAGGTCCTCGAAGACCTTCATGACGCTGGACTTCCCGGCGCCGGAAAGCCCGGTGATTATGACGAACTGGAACCAGCCCTCGCCCCGGCGCGGATGCCTCTCCCGGGCCCCCGCAGCCATGCCGCTACCGCCGCGCGAGGTGGCTGAGGCCGGTGCTGATGATGGCGATCAGCAGCGCCCCGAAGAACGCCGAGAAGAATGAGTCTATCTCCATCGGCGTGACCGCGGCCACCACGTAGAGCATCAGCGCGTTGACCACCAGCGTGAACAGCCCAAGCGTCAGCACGTTCAGGGGCAGGGTCAGGATCAGGAGCGCCCAGCGGATGGAGGCGTTGATAAGCCCGAGCGCCAGCGCCGAGAGCAGTATGCTTGGCGTGTCGGGCACCCTTATGCCGGACACGATCTGCGTCGTGACGTAGATCGCAACCGCGTTGAAGAGCCACCGCAGAACAAATCGTCCCAGCACCCCGGTCTCCTTCCCGGTACCGCGTCGGTACCGCCCGGCTCTCCTATTCTCAAGCACCGGCTAGAGCACCTGTTGCACCAGGCCCGCGACGCGCCCCGGCAGCTCCGCGACGGTGACACCCGCCGCCTGTAGCGCGGAGGTCTTGGCCTCCGCGGTCCCTTCGCTCCCGGAGATGACGGCACCGGCGTGCCCCATCCGCTTGCCCGGGGGCGCGGTCCTCCCCGCTATGTAACCTACTACCGGCTTGCGCACCGACTCTCCGATGAACCTGGCGGCCTCCTCTTCGGCTGCGCCCCCGATCTCGCCGACCAGCACGATCACCTCGGTCTGCGGATCCTCCGCGAACATCCTGACCGCCTCCTGGAAGCTTACCCCGACGACCGGGTCGCCTCCCAGCCCCAGCGCCGTGCTCTGGCCGATCCCCGCCCGCGTGAGCCCTGCCACGATCTCGTAGGTGAGCGTGCCGCTCCTCGACACCAGCCCGACGGGACCCTCCTTGAAGAGGTCGTTGGGCATGATGCCGATCTTGCACCTGCCCGGCGAGGCGACCCCCGGTCCGTTCGGACCGATCACGCGCACCCCCGCCGCCTGGGCCGCGCTGACTATCTCGATCGAGTCCAGCACCGGTATGTGCTCCGTGATGATCACCACCGGGTCCAACCTCGAGGCGATCGCCTCCAGGGCCGCGTCTTTCGCGAGGAGGGCCGGCACGAAGATGCACGACGACGTTGCCCCGTTCTGGAGGACCGCCTCCGCCACCGTGTCGAA
>JBBIJB010000025.1:11526-30251 GCA_037446215.1 Armatimonadota bacterium | reverse complement strand
GCGCAGCACCGTGTCGTTGTAGAACTGACGGGCGAAGGCGATCTTGCTCTCGGTCCCGCTCAGCTCCTCCTGGAGATGCATGAAGTTCTCGCTCGCCCTCAACTGCGGGTAGTTCTCGGCCACCGCGAACAGGCTGCGCAGCGCGCCGCTCAGGAGGTTCTCGGCCTGACCCTGCTCGCCGACCGAGCCCGCGGCGATCGCCCGGGCGCGCGCCTCGGTGACGCGCTCGAAGACCTCCCTCTCGTGGGTCGCGTAGCCCTTGACGGTTTCCACCAGGTTCGGGATCAGGTCGTATCGCCGCCGCAACTGAACGTCGATCTGGGACCAGGCGTTGTCGATGCGGTTCCGGAAGACGACGAGCTTGTTGTATATGTACACCAGGAAGAGCGCCACGAGCGCGACTATGGCCAGCACGTAGTACACCGCGTCACCCCCTCCAAAGAGGCCATTCTCCGGGCCACGCACAGGGTTTCGGCGCGGCTGCGCGAATCACCTAGCAGCCCACACCGGCTGGCAGGAGGAACCGACGTGCATAGAGCCGCTCTGGTCTTGATCGTCGCAGCGCTGGTGGCGCTGCCCGTTCCCGCCGTCTCGCAGGTAGCCCTGGTGTTCCCATACGGCATCGCGTCAGGCGACGTACGCGACTCCTCCGCGGTCCTTTGGACGCGGGCCTCCAAGGCGGCCCCCGTCACCCTCGAGGTCTCCATCGACCCGGCCTTCGGGTCGATGGCGTTCACCCGCACCGTGGTCCCCTCGGCCGACCGCGACATGACCGTGAAGATCGTGGCCGGGGGCCTCGCGCCCGGGAAGCGCCACTTCTACCGCTTCAGGATGGGCAGTGCCTTCTCCGAGAGGGGCACCTTCGCTACGCCGCCCTCGGAGCAGACGCCGGCGAACCTCTCCCTCGCCTACTCCGCGTGCTCGGACTGGACGCACGTGGACGGTGCGCCTGCCCTCACCTTCGGGCTGCTGGACGCGGTCGCGGCGGAGGGGCCGGATCTGTTCGTGCACCTCGGAGACACGATCTACGCGGACTCGTCGCTCATGAGGACGCCGGCGACAACCCTGGAGGGCTACCGCGAGAAGTACAGGGAGTCACGGCGCATCCGGGAGTTCCGTACGCTGCTCGCCGGCGTGCCGATCGTCGCCACTACGGACGACCACGAGGTGGAGAACGACTTCGACATCGAGACGGTGGACGGCGCCCTGTTCGCGAGGGGGATTCGGGCGTTCCACGAGTACATGCCGCTCTACGACCACCCCACGGGCCGACGCTACCGCAGCTTCAGGTGGGGCCGGGATGTCGAGATGTTCGTGCTGGACGGCAGGTCCTACAGGAGCCGCCAGGTAAGCAAGACCCCTGTCTGCGACAACCCTCCGGGGAGCAGGATACCGGACCTGGCGCCGACGGCGCCGGCCGCGATCAGGGCGGCCTTTGCGCCGGTGGTACCCCAGATGCGGCTGCCGGTGCCTCCCGGCTGCATCGACGCGCTGTTCGATCCCAACCGCACGCTGCTCGGCCACGCCCAGAAGCGCTGGCTGATGGAGGGGTTGGCCAGGAGCACCGCCACCTGGAAGCTGGTGTTCAGCCAGACACCAATCCAGGAGTTCTTCGCGATGCCGTACGACCGGTGGGAGGGCTACGCCGCGGAGCGCGCGGAGATCCTCGGGTTCATCGTGAGGAGCAACATCAAGAACGTGGTGTGGCTCAGCAGCGATACGCACGCCACGCTGGTCAACGACGTCCGTCTCTCCACCTTCACCCCGCCCTTCGCGACCACCGGCATGAAGGAGGTAGTTGCCGGCCCCATAGCCGCGACGCTCTACTCGGAGTCGGTCGCCTCGATGGCGGGCCGGGTGACCGTGCCGTTCCTCGCGGCCTTCCTGACTACCCCGATACCGCAGGGCGGGGTGGGCCTCTCCTGCGCGGTGCTCGACCGCTACGCCTACGCCAAGGTCGACGTCGACTCCGCGGCCCGCACGATCAGGATCACGCCGAAGGACGCCTCTGGAAGGCCGCTGTGCCGTGCGCCGGTGGTGATCACAGCCGCTCCGTAGCGCGCGGGGCCGCTCCGGGGGGGCCGCCACCCGGTGGTATAATGGACGGGAACTCCCTGGCTTCGCGCGCTTCATGGAGGAGAGCCGGTGCGGCGCATGAAGGTCCGCCGGGTCGCTCTAGACCAGGCGAACAATCCGGTGGTGCTCCTGGTCGACGAGGAGGAGCAGGTCATGCTCCCGATCTGGATCGGCCAGGCGGAGGCGCTCGCGATCGCCATGCGCCTCCAGAGCGTCCAGCCGCCGCGGCCGATGACCCACGACCTCCTCCAGGCGGCCCTCGAGCAGCTCTCGGTCAAGGTCACCCGGGTGGTCGTCAGCGACATCCGAGACGCCACCTACTTCGCGGAGATCCACCTGGTGCGCGACGGCGACTCCGTGGTAGTGGACTCGAGGCCCAGCGATGCCATCGCGCTTGCGCTGCGGGCCGATGCGCCGATCTTCGTCGGCGAGAAGGTGGCGGCCCAGGCCATCCCTCTGCGCCAGGTAGTCGAGGAAGGCGAGGGGGGCGAGGGGACCTCGAAAGAGGCCGAGGTGGCTGAGTTCAAGAAGTTCCTCGAGCGCGTGAAGCCCGGCGACTTCAAGGAGACCATCCACTAGGTTGACCCGGGCGGGTCCCCGGGGCCGCCCCCACCGCAGTCCTAGCCGTCGGAGTCGGCCACCACCGTGTTGCGAAGGACGCCGATCCCCTCGATCTCTATCTCGACCACGTCGCCGACCGACAGGCGGCCTATTCCCCGGGGCGTCCCGGTGGCTATCACGTCACCCGGCTCGAGCGTGGCAAACGACGAGATGACCTCGATCAGCGTGGGCACGTCGAACACCATGTCGCTGGTGCTTCCGGCCTGGCGGACCTCGCCGTTGACCCGCGTGAACACACCCAGGTTCGAGGTGTCGAGGCCGCTGACGATCCATGGACCGAGCGGGGCAGAGGCGTCGAACGCCTTCGCGCGAAACCACTGCTTCTCTACCTCCTGCACGTCGCGGGCGGTCAGGTCGTTGAAGCAGGTGTACCCGGCCACGTAATCGAGCGCCTCGGCCGCAAGGACGCGGCGGGCCCGGCGGCCGATCACCACGGCCAACTCCGCCTCGTACTCGAACCTGGAGGTGTGGCGGGGGTAGGGGACGGGAACTCCGTGCCCGACCACGGAGCTCGGCGGCTTCAGGAACAACAGCGGCTCCCTGGGCGGCTCGACGCCCAGCTCCGCGGCGTGGTCGCGGTAGTTGAACCCGACGCAGATCACCTTCGTGGGCTGGCAGGGCGGGGCGAACTGCGCCTCGGTTACCCGAATCCGATCGCCTCCCACGGTCTGGATCCACTCGCCCTCAACCTTCGCCTCCACAATGCCTCCGCCGACGATGATTCGCGCTATCATCTCCCGCCTCCCATCCTGCGTCAGGATCTTCTCCCCGCGCACAACCGGCAGCCGGCTTCGCAGGGCTCCACGTGTATCGTCACGTCAACTCTGGGTAGGGCTTCCTCTATGGACTCCTCGAGGCGGTCGGTCAGGTCGTGCGCTTCTCCCACCGTGAGGTCGCGGTGCAGAACGAGGTGCAGGTCGAGGAAGCGCTCGGACCCGGACCGCCTGGTGCGCAGCGCATGGTAGTTCACGATCTCCCTGCGGTGTGCCTCGAGGACGGTGCGGACCACCTGCTCCTCCTCCGGGGGGAGGCTGGCGTCCATCAGGCTGCTGACCGACCGACGCAGCAGGGCCAGACCCATCCACAGCACGTAGGCGCCCACGACCATGGCCACCGCCGCGTCCAGCCACAGCCGGCCGGTCACCACGACGACGGTCACCCCTGCGAACACCCCGCAGGAGGTGACGACGTCCGACATCAGGTGCCGGGCCGAGGCGTCCAGCGCCGCGGAACGGCCCGAGCGCGCCGCCCTGAAGAGGGCCAGGGCTACCGCCAGGTTGGCGAGCGTGGCCACGGCCAGGAGGAGCAGCCCGAGCGCCGGCTGCTCCAGGGGCTGCGGCTGCAGCAGCCGCCTGCCCCCGGTCATCACTATCCAGAAGCCGGCCGAGGCGATAAGCGCGGCCTCCGTGGCGCTGCTCATGTGCTCGGCCTTGGAGTGGCCGTACTGGTGGCGCCTGTCCGGAGGGAACGTGGCCACGACTATGCTGGCCAGCGCCACGCTGGCCGCGAAGACGTTCACCACGGACTCAGCGGCGTCCGAGAGCAGCGCCACGGAGCCTGTGACAGCGTAGGCGGCCACCTTCATGCCAAGGATGGCGATGCCGGTCGCCACGTAGAGGATGGCGGCCCTTGCCTTACCGGTGGCGAGGGCTTCGCGGAGCTCCATCTGCCTCCCCGGATCCGGATCGTGCCCGGGCAAAACGCCCTTCTATATTAGGGTTTCCGGTAGGGCTACCGCCAGCCCCGGTGAGGAGGCCCGCTGTTGAAGGACGGGTGGGCGCAGGGGCGAAGATTGCACGAGCCGATCTCGAAGACGCAGTGCGAAGGAGGCCCTGGATGCGCCGCGTGCTGCTCGTCGTCGTGGTGGTTGTGGCCCTGCTGGTGGTAGGCGCGGCAGGCGGAGGGCTCTACCTCGCCCGAAGGCCCTTCCCGCAGATCTCGGGGACGATACGCGCCCCTGGGCTGGGCGATCCCGTGGAGGTGATCAGGGACCGCTGGGGCATTCCCCACCTGTTCGCGAGGTCCGAACGCGCGCTGTTCTTCGCGCAGGGATTCGTCCACGCGCAGGACCGGCTGTGGCAGATGGAGCTGAACAGGCGGACGGCCAGCGGGCGGCTCGCGGAGATCTTCGGGGAGGCGGCGCTGCCGACCGACCGGTTCCTGCGCACTATCGGGCTGCGCCGCTCGGCGGAGGCGCACCTGGGTGCCCTGAGCCCGCGGGCCCGGGAGATCCTCGAGGCCTACACGGCCGGGGTGAATGCCTACCTCGCGCACGCGGGAGGGCGGCTGCCCCTCGAGTTCATCCTGCTTCGCTTCCGGCCGGAGCAGTGGACCCCCACGGACACCCTGGCCTACGGCAAGCTGATGGCGTGGGTCCTGGGCGGGGACTGGCGGGAGGAGATCCTGCGCCAGCAGTTGATCGAGCGGTTCGGGGAGGGCGCGCTCGAGCGCTTGATGCCGCCCTACCCATCCGATGCGCCCATCATCGTGCCGGGCGCGAGGGGGACGGGCAAGGGGAGTGCGGTGACGCGAACAGCTGCCGGGCTGACAGCGGGTGCGGGAGCCATGTCCCCGCTGCCGGCGGCGGGTGGCCTGGCCGGCGCGGCAAGACCAGACCCCGCCGGCATTACGGCAATGCCCGGGATGCCGGGGCTTGGAAGCAACAACTGGGTCGTGGCGGGCGACCGCACCGAGGCGGGAAGCGTGCTGCTGGCGAACGACCCGCACCTCGAGGCGCAGACGCCCTCGGTCTGGCACCTCATGCACCTCTCAGGCGGGCCCTTCGACGTTGTGGGCGCGACCTTCCCCGGCGTCCCCGGCGTAATAGTCGGCCACAACCGCGACATCGCCTGGGGCGTCACCAACGCCAACCCCGATGTCCAGGATCTGGTCGTGGAGCGGTTCCATCCCAACGACCCGACGCGATACCTCTACGACGGAAGGTGGATCCGGGCGACCGTGGCACGGGAGGCGATACAGGTCAGGGGCCGGCCTGATCCGGTCGTGGAGCTGGTCCGGATCACCCGCAACGGCCCGGTCCTCAACCCCGTTGTGCGCGGGCTGCACGCCACCTTGGCGCTCCGCTGGACGGCGCTGGACTCCACGACGATCATCGAGGCCGTTGATGGTATCAATAGGGCAAGCTCATGGGAGGAGTTCAGGGCGGCCCTGCGATCGTGGGACGCGCCGGCCCAGAACTTCGTCTTCGCGCACCGCAACGGCGAGATCGGCTACCAACTCCCGGGCAAGATCCCTGTGCGCAAGGCGACCGCGGGCCTGCCGGGAGGCCTGCCGGTGCCCGGATGGACCGGAGAGGGCGATTGGATCGGGACCATCCCGTTCGAGGAGCTTCCCAGCCGGCACGGGCGCAGCGGCCACATAGCCACGGCCAACAACAGGATCGCGCCCCCTTCCTACCCCCACTTCCTCGGCCGGGACTGGGATGCGGGCTTTCGGGCCAGGCGGATAGGGGAACTGCTCGCCGAAGGCAGGCACACGGTCGAGTCGCTCAAGCGGGTCCAGATGGACGTCCTCTCGCTGCCGGGGAGGGCCGTGGTGGAGGCGCTACGCGGCGCGCGCGTGCTGGATCCCGCGCTGCGGGGGCTGTTCGAGGAGATGCTGGGATGGGACGGCGTGATGGCGGCGGGGAGCCGGCCCGCCGCGGTCTACCAGGCGTTCCTCGACTCGCTGGTGCGGGAGCTGTTCCGTGACCCGCTCGACGAGGCCGTCTTCGGCAGGTATCTGCGCCAGTACGACAACACCGTGCAGGCGACGATCGCCCTGCTGCGCGACCCGGGCTCCGGCTGGTGGCGGGGAAGCCGAGACCGCGTCGTCGAGGCGGCGATGCGCGACGCGGTCCGGACGCTGGAACGCCGCATGGGAAGGAACCGCGACAGGTGGCGCTGGGGCCGCCTGCACCAGCCGGTATTCGTCCATCCGATCGGACGGATCAAGGCCCTGGCCTGGATCTTCAACGTCACGCCCCCCGAGGTAGGCGGAGACGCCTTCACGGTCAACAACACCGCCTTCAACCCCGAGGAGCCGTTCCGCCAGGTGATCGTCGCGTCCTACCGGCAGATACTGGACCCGTCCGACTGGGACCGCTCAGTCGTGATCCACACGACGGGCCAGAGCGGCCTGCCGTTCCACCGCCACTACAAGGACTTCGCGGGCCCCTGGGCTCGAGGCGAGTACGTGCCCTTGCTGTTCTCACGGCAGAAGATCGAGCAGGCCGCGCAGGGACGGCTGCTGCTGGCGCCCGGGGAGTAGTCGCGTCGCGCACGCGCTAGGAGAACCGACAAGGGCCGACGAAAGCTCTTTTGCAAGTCACCTTAGGCAAGGAGGGTGACCCGCGTAATGACCCCAAACTCCCCCTCTGATAGGCAACGGATACCACACCTAACGCGTGCCGCCGTGCTCGGCGCCGGCGTCATGGGCGCCACCATCGCGGCACACCTCGCCAACGTGGGGGTGCCCACGGTACTGCTCGACATCGTTCCCAAGGAGCCGAACGCGGAGGAGAGGAAGCGCGGCCTCGGCCTCGACTCGCCCCTGGTGCGCAACCGCTTCGCCCGCACGGGGCTAGAGCGCGCGCTCAAGTCGCAGCCGGCCTCCTTCTACTCGCCCTCCCGCGCCGGGCTGATCACGGTCGGCAACTTCGAGGACGACCTGGACAAGCTCTCCGGCGTGGACTGGATAGTCGAGGCGATCATCGAGGACCTTGCGATCAAGCACGACCTGCTCGCTAGGGTAGAGCAGCACTGGAAGCCGGGCGCGGTGGTGAGCACCAACACCTCGGGGCTGCCGGTGGCCGCGATCGCCGAGCGCGCCTCCCCCGAATTCCGGGCGCACTTCGTCGGCACCCACTTCTTCAACCCCCCGCGCTACATGAAGCTGCTCGAGATCATCCCCACGCCCGACACCCAGGAGTGGGTAACGCGGGCGGTCGTGCGCTGGGGAGAGCAGATGCTCGGCAAGGGGATCGTCTACGCCAAGGACACCCCGAACTTCATAGGCAACCGGATAGGTATCTACGGGCTGCTGAAGACCATCCACCTGATGGTGGAGATGGGCCTCGAGATAGACGAGGTGGACGAGCTGACCGGGCCGCTGTTGGGCCGGCCCAGGAGCGCCACCTTCAGGACGGTGGACCTGGTGGGGCTGGACACCGCGCTGCACGTGGCCGCCAACGCCCACCGCAACCTCCCCGATGACGACGAGCGCGAGGTCTATCTCCCGCCGGCCTTCCTCAAGCAGATGCTGGAGAAGGGGTGGCTGGGCGAGAAGAGCAAGGGCGGCTTCTACAAGCGCGAGGACGGCGAGATCCTCACCCTCGACCACAAGACGCTCGAATACCGGAAGAGGAAGAAGCTCTCGACCGCGGCGCTGGAGGGCGTGAAGTCCATCTCGGATCCCGACCGCCAGTTCGCCGCCCTGCTGGCCATGGGCGACAAGTACGGGGAGTTCATGCGCCGGCTGGTCGGAAGCGTCCTCCTCTACTCGGCGCGCCGCATCCCCGAGATCAGCGACGATATAGTGAACATCGATCGCGCCATGTGCTGGGGGTTCGGCTGGTCGAAGGGACCGTTCGAGCAGCTCGACTCGCTGGGCGCCGACGCCGGGAAGCTGTTGTTCGGGGGCGCGGAGCTCCCCGAGGTCGTGGTCGCCGCCAGGGAGAGCGGCGAGGGCAAGTTCTACAAGGAAGAACCGGAAGGCCGCGCCTACTTCGACGCGGCCTCGAAGCAGTACCGGCCCGAGCCCGGGATAGAGGGGCAGATCGTCCTGTCCCGGCTGAAGGCCGCCGGCCGCACCGTCGACTCCAACCCGGGCTCCAGCCTGATCGACCTGGGCGACGGGATCGCCTGCCTGGAGTTCCACACCAAGCTCAACGTGATCGGTGAGGACACCATCCAGATGTCGCTCCGGTCGCTCGAGAGGATCAAGAAGGAGTTCGACGGCCTGGTGATCGGGAACCAGGGCTCCGACTTCTGCGCCGGCGCCAACCTGATGCTGATCCTGCTCGAGGCCCAGGAAGGCAACTGGGACGAGCTGGACTTCGTGGTCCGGCAGTTCCAGCGGATGACAATGGAGATGCGCCGCTCGCCGGTCCCGGTGGTCGCGGCCCCGTTCGGCCGGACGCTGGGCGGAGGGGTCGAGATCTGCCTGGCCTGCCCCCGCGTGCAGGCCGCGGCCGAGACCTACATGGGCCTGGTCGAGGCGGGGGTCGGGGTCATACCGGCGGGAGGCGGCACGATGGAGATGGTGAAGCGTGTGGCCGCACGCCTCCCGGACGACTCCCAGGCCGATCTGCTGCCGGTGCTGCGGTGGGCGTTCGAGAACATAGCGATGGCAAAGGTGGCGACCTCGGCCGAGGAGGCGAGGGGCCTGGGGTACATCCGGCCCCAGGACGGGGTATCGGTCAACGGCGACCTCCTGATCTCCGACGCGAAGGCCGCGGCGCTCGCACTGGTGCGCGACAACTACAGGCCGCTGCCGCAGGCGCCGATCCGGGTCGCGGGCACCCGAGGGTACTCGGCGATCGAGTCTTTGCTGTACATAATGCGTACCGGAGGACACATCACCGAGCACGACGTCGTGGTCTCCAAGAAGATCGGATACATCATGTGCGGCGGTGACGTCGCCGAGGGTACGAAGGTCTCCGAGGAGCACCTGCTCGATCTGGAGCGCGAGGCGTTCCTGAGCCTGCTCGGAACGGCCGCCACGCAGGACCGGATCCGGCACATGCTGCAGACCGGAAAGCCGCTGCGCAACTAACGCCGGGCCCGGACGAGGGACGAGAGGATCATCGGGAGGAGCACAAGATGCGGGATGCCGTGATTGTCTCAGCGGTTCGCACCGCGGTGGGAAAGGCCCCGCGAGGGGCGTTCAAGGACACCCGGCCCGACGAGTTGGCCGCCGTGGCGGTGAAGGAGGCGGTCAGGAGGGCCGAGGGGCTGGATCCGCCCGAGGTGGAGGACTGCATCATAGGCTGCGCCTTCCCCGAGGCGGAGCAGGGCATGAACGTGGCGCGGGTGATCGCGCTGCGCGCGGGACTGCCGGTCACGACGTCCGGCATGACGGTCAACAGGTACTGCTCGTCGGGGCTCCAGGCGATCGCGATCGCCGCCCAGCAGATCCTGACCGGCCAGCACGAGGTGGTGGTGGCGGGGGGCACCGAGAGCATGAGCATGGTGCCTATGACCGGGCACAAGTACGCGCCCAACCCGCACTTCACCGAGCAGTGGCCGGAGGTCTACCTCTCGATGGGCCTGACCGCGGAGCTCGTGGCCAAGCGCTACGGGGTCTCGCGCGAGGAGATGGACGCCTGGTCGGTGCGCAGCCACGCGAACGCCGCCGCCGCGCAGGTCGAGGGGCGGTTCGGCGAGGAGATAGTGCCGGTCGCCACCGCCCGGTGGGAGGGCGACGGCGGCACGCCCAGGCGCGAGGAGATCACGCTCACGCAGGACGAGGGAGTAAGGCGGGACACCACGGTGGAGGCGCTGGCCAAGCTCAGGCCTGCCTTCGCGAGGGACGGGGTGATTACCGCGGGCAACTCCTCGCAGACCAGCGACGGGGCAGCCGCGGCGGTCGTCATGTCCTCGGAGAGGGCCGGGAAGCTGGGCCTCGCTCCGCTCGCGGTGTTTCGCTCTTTTGCGGTCGCGGGCGTGGAGCCCGAGGTCATGGGGATCGGACCGGTCGAGGCGATCCCGAAGGCGCTGGCGCTGGCCGGGATCAGGCTGGAAGAGGTGGGGCTGATCGAGCTCAACGAGGCCTTCGCCGCGCAGGCGCTGGCGGTGATCCGTCTCGCCAAGCTCGATCCGGACAAGGTCAACGTCAACGGCGGCGCCGTCGCTCTGGGCCATCCGCTGGGCTGCACAGGAGCCAAGCTGACGGCCACGCTGCTCTCGGAGATGCGCAGGCGCAAGGAGCGCTACGGGGTAGTGACGATGTGCATCGGAGGAGGAATGGGGGCCGCGGGCGTCTTCGAGCTCGCGTAGCCCGGCAACGGCGAGGCAGACTCTGGGACCGAATCACAGGGAGGAGCGCTCGATGGACACGAAGCCAGGGCAGGTCACCATTCCGGGCGGCGGCTTCATCGTGGGGCCGACTGCCCCGGAGGCCGTCTTCACCCCCGAGGACCTCAGCGACGACCAGAGGATGGTCCAGCGCACGGTAGAGCAGTTCGTGGAGCAGGAGATACGCCCCCAGGCCGACGCCCTTGAGGGACACGACTGGGAGCTGAACGTCAAGCTCCTCCGCAAGTTCGGGGACCTCGGCCTGCTGAGCGCGGACGTGCCCGAGGAGTTCGGCGGCAGCGGGCTGGACAAGGTCAGCGGCATCGTGATCAAAGAAGCCATCGGGCCGGCGGGGTCGTTCTCGGTCACCGTCAACGCGCACGTCGGCATCGGCACGCTGCCAATCGTCTTCTTCGGCACCGACGAGCAGAAGCAGAAGTACCTCCCCGGGCTGTCCTCCGGCGAGCTGGTGAGCAGCTACGCCCTCACCGAGCCGACCGCCGGCTCCGACGCCATGGCGATACGGACGAAGGCGGTGCTGAGCCCGGACGGAAGCCACTACGTCCTCAACGGCACGAAGCAGTTCATAACGAACGCGGCCTTCGCGGACCTCTACCTCACCTACGCGAAGGTGGACGGCGAACACCACACCTGCTTCATAGTCGAGCGCGGCACCCCGGGGGTCAGCGTGGGGCCCGAAGAGCACAAGCTGGGGATACGGGGCACCTCCACCGCCTCCATCATCTTCGACAACGCTAAGGTCCCGGCGGAAAACGTGCTGGGCGAGATCGGCCAGGGACACAAGGTGGCGTTCAACATCCTCAACGTCGGCCGGTTCGGGCTGGCCGCCGGCTGCGTAGGCGCCTCACGCAGCGCGCTGCGCGAGGCCATCGCCTATGCCGCCGAGCGCAAGCAGTTCGGCAAGCCCCTCGTCGAGTTCGGCATGATTCAGGAGAAGCTCGCCAGGATGGCGACGGCGACCTACGCCGCGGAGAGCATGCTCTACAGGACCGCCGGGCTGATCAGCGAGGCGCTGGGCGCCGAGTACAAGGACAGCCGTCAGGTAGTCGCGGCGCTCGAGGAGTACGCGATCGAGTGCTCGATAAACAAGGTCTTCGCCTCCGAGGTGCTCGACTTCGTCGTGGACGAGATGGTGCAGATCTTCGGCGGGTACGGCTACGTCGAGGAGTACCCGGCTGCCAGGGCCTATCGCGACGCGCGGATCAACCGGATATTCGAGGGAACCAACGAGATCAACCGCCTGCTGATACCCGCGATGCTGCTCCGCAGGGCGCAAAAGGGACGGCTGGGCCTGTTCGCGGCGGCCCAGAAGGTGGCCGGCGAGATGCTCTCCGCCACCGTCGGCGGGGACGGCGCCGTAGCAGGGCCGCTCGGAGAGGAGCGGAAGCTGGTCGATGCCGCAAGGAGGGCCGCCCTGTTCGCCTCCGGAGCGGCGATACAGAAGCACCTGGCGGACCTGGAGAACCAGCAGGAGATCCTGGGATCCATCGCAGACATGGCGATCGACCTGTTCGCCTGCGAGAGCGTCGTGCTGCGCGCGGCCAAGTCCGCCGGTCGTGAGGGCGCAAAGGCCGACCTGCAGGCCGCCTATGTCCGGTACTTCATGGACTGGGCCATGCCCCGGATAGAGGGCTGCGCGCGGCGCACGCTGGCGGGCACCGAGGACGGGGACACCCTGCGGACGATGATGGCCGGCCTGCGGCGCTTCCTCAAGATCCCGGCAGTAGACTCGATCGCGCTGGGGAGGCGGATCGCGGCCGCGGTCGTCGACGCCGGCAAGTACATGGCGTAGGGGGCGGCGGGACAGGGCCCGCGAGACGGGAGTCGCTGGAGGAGTTGGAGATGGCCGATCCGTCGGTGTTGGAGGCAAGGTTCTGGCTCAGGCACTACGAACCGGGCGTTCCGCAGACAATCGACTACCCGAACAGGCCGCTCCACCAGATGCTGGAGGCCACCGCCCGCAGGTATCCTCACCGGCGGGCGGTGACCTTCTTCGGCAGGGACATCTCCTACCAAGAGCTGCAGTCGATGGTCGACAGGTTCGCGGGGGGCCTGCGTAAGCTGGGGCTGGAACCCGGCGGCCGTGTGGCGCTGCACCTCCCCAACTGCCCGCAGTTCCTGATCGCCTACTACGGCACGCTCAAGGCCGGGGGCGTGGTCATCCCGTTCAACCCGCTGTACGTCGAGCGGGAGATAGCCGGGCAGATGGCCGACTGCGGGGCCCGTATCTCGATCACGCTCGACCTGTTCCTCAACCGCGTCGCCCCTGCCCGTGCCCACAGCGACCTGAAGCACGTGGTGGTCACACGGATAAACGAGTTCTTCCCGCCGCTGCTCCGGCTGCTCTACCCGCTGCGCGCGCGCCGCCTGAACGAGTGGCCGCAGGTAGTTCTCGACGATGCCACCCACAGCTTCGCGGGCCTCCTGGCCTCCCCGCCGCTGGGGGAGTCGGCGGCGCAGAAGCCCGCAGACGTCGCGGTGCTGCTCTACACCGGGGGAACCACCGGAACGCCCAAGGGTGCGATGCTGACCCACGGCAACCTGACGGCCAACGCCCACCAGTGCGCCTATTGGTACGTGAGCCCGACGCCGGACCAGATAACGGCGCTCGGCGTGGTGCCGCTGTTCCACTCCTACGGGATGACGGTGGTGATGAACAGCGGGGTACTGCTGGGCAGCCGGATGATACTCCTGCCCCGGTTCGATACAGAGGCGGTTCTCAAAACGATAGACCGCTACAAGCCGGAGCAGCTGCCGGGCGTGCCGACGATGTACAACGCGCTGGTCAGCCACCCCTCTGCGGGCAGGTACGACCTGAGGTCGGTGCTGGCGTGCATAAGCGGGGCCGCCGCGCTGCCGGCCGAGGTCCAGGCGCGGTTCGAGAGGGTCACCGGGGGGAGCCTCGTCGAGGGCTACGGGCTGACCGAGTCATCCCCCGTGACCCATGTTACCCCGCTGGTGGGGCTGCGCAAGTCGGGCAGCATAGGCATCCCGGTCCCGGACACCGACGCGCGAATCGTGGACCTGGAGACAGGAAACGAGAACCTGCCCGCGGGAGAGATCGGAGAGCTGGTGGTTCGCGGACCTCAGGTCATGGCCGGCTACTGGAACCGGCCCGAGGAGACGGCCGGGGCGATTCGAGGCGGCTGGCTCTACACCGGCGACGTGGCCAGGATGGACGAGGACGGCTTCTTCTACATCGTCGACCGCAAGAAGGAGATGCTGATCACCGGCGGCTTCAACGTCTACCCGCGCGAGGTCGAGGAGGTGCTCTTCTCTCATCCCGCGGTGCAGGAGGCCGCCCTGATCTCTGTACCGGACCCCCACAGGGGAGAGGTCGGGAAGGGTTTCGTTGTGCTCAAGGAAGGAGCCGCGGCGACCGCGGACGAGCTGCTCGACTACTGCCGGGCGAACCTGGCGCCGTTCAAGGTGCCAAAGGCGATAGAGTTCCGCGACACGCTGCCCAAGTCGGCGATAGGTAAGACCCTGCGCCGCGTCCTGGCCGAGGAGGACCGGGGAGGGCGCGGACCGGGCTAGCGGAACGGCCGGAACATGGGCTGGGGGTCGAGCCCCTCCAGCTCCTCCTCCCACACCGGCAGCCGTGGAAAGGCCCGCCTGGGCCTGGGATTCCGGTAGACGACGCCCAGGGGCAGCTTACCCCGCTCATCGAAGTCGTCCATCAGCGCCCATGCCGCCGACATCCCCGAGGGATCGTGGCCCTCTGGGACGCGCTCGACGTGGGCCTTGAACCAGTCGCTCGAGTTGAACTTGTTGTAGGTGACGCAGGGCGAGAAGTCGTTGACGAGCGCGAAGCCCGGATGGCGGATCGCCTCCGCGAACACCTCGGCGCAGTGCTTCGGGTCCCCTGAGAAGGTCTGCGAGACGAAGGTGGCCCCGGAGGCCATCGCCAGCCGCAGCGGGTCAACGAAGACGGGCTCCTCCTCGCTGTACTCCTTGAACGTCTTCCCAAACCCCGCGGTCGGGGACTTCTGTCCCTTGGTCAGGCCGTAGACGCCGTTGTTCATTATTATCAGCGTCACCTGCGGGTCGCGCCGGCAGGTGTGGATGAAGTTCTCCATCCCTATCGCGAGCGTGTCGCCGTCCCCGGCGACCGCCACCACCGTCAGCTCCGGATTCGCCATCTTCACCCCGAGGGCGTAGGCTAGCGGGCCCCCGTGGGTGCCGTGGAAGGCGTAGCCGTTGAGGTAGTTGCGGGCCTGGCCGGAGCAGCCGATCCCCCCCACCATCAGGAGGTTGTGGGGCTCCAGGTCAAGATTGACGTACGCCATCCGGAGGGCCGCCAGGACTCCGAAGTCGCCGCAGCCCGGACACCACTGGATCCTGTGCTTGGGTGTGGCGTTCTGGTCCCAGATCCCAAGGGGCTTAGCGCCTGCCTTCGCCATCTGCTAGTCCTCCTCCGGAGCTCTCTCTCGGGCCGGCTCGGCCGGGGCCGCGGGCGAGCGCTCGCCCAACCGGACCTCGGCGGCCGCGCCGTCCAGGATCTGCCGGACCGCCCCGGCCACCTCCGAGGTGTAGAAGGGCCGGCTGTCGTACTTCAGGACGCGGCCGACCTCAACCAGGCACTGCTGCCGGATGAGATCCGCGAGTTGGCCCGAGTAGTTCTGCTCTATCACGATCAGCGCCGACCCCTTCTCCAGCAGCGGCCCGACCTGATCGACGGGGAACGGCCACAGGTGCGTGAAGTGGAGCACGCACGCCTCGCGCCCCTCCGCCGCCAGCCTGGCCTGAGCGTCGAGCAGGACCGGCTTGGTTGACCCCCAACCTATCAGCAGGGGCACGCCGTCCGGAGAGCCGTGCACCTGCGGGGGCTTGGCATCGTCGCGCAGGTAGCTCTCCATCTTGCGCATCCTCTTGTCCATGATCACCTTCCGCTTGGAGGGGTCGCTGATTATCAGGCCGGACTCGTCGTGCTCCGTGCCGCTCATCTTGAAGATGCCGCCGGGCGTTCCCGGGATGCTGCGCGGGGAGATGCCCGACTCGGTGTTGGCGTACCTCCGGTAGCGGCCCTGTGAGAGGTCCTGCTCCCTGAGCAAGCCGTGGCGTACCACCGGCCTGGCACTCTCGGTGAAGAACGCCTCCGGGACGTCCTTGCGGCCGTCGGTGAGGTTCAGGTCGCTCAGGAGGAAGACCGGGCACTGGTACTTGTCGGCCAAGTCGAACGCCTCGAACGCGAGGGTGAAGCACTCCTCCACGGTGCCCGCGGCCAGCACTATCCTGGGCATGTCGCCCTGCCCCGCGAAGAGCGCCATCCCAAGGTCGCCCTGCTCGCTCCTGGTCGGCATGCCGGTGGACGGGCCGGCACGCTGGGTGTCGATGATGACCAACGGCACCTCGGCCGCGCCCGACACGCCGAACTCCTCCACCTTCAGCGCGATGCCTGGGCCGGACGATCCCACCGCGGCCCGCACCCCTGCCACGCTCGCGCCGAGCGCGGCCCGGATCGACTCCCGCTCGTTCTGGCCCTGGAGCACCCTGCCGCCGTAGCGGGGCATGTGCTCCTCCATGAAGTCGAGGATCGAGGAGGCCGGCGTGATCGGGTAGGCGGCGTAGAACCTGCACCCCGCCATGATCGAGCCCATCGAGACGGCGTCGTTGCCCGTCAGGAGGAGGTGTGGGGAGGGATCCTCCTTCGGCTCCAGTCGATAGCCCACTCCATCCCACCCCTGCTCCGCCAGCACCTTCTCGATGACCGACCGCCCAAGGCGGGCTGCCCGGAGGTTCAGCTCCACTACCTCCCTGCCCTTGTCCGCGAAACGCTCCTCCAGGTAGGCGCGGAAGTAGGCGTCGTCCGGGTCGAACTCCAGCAGCCGCAAGAGCGCGCCCGTCACTATCGTGTTCTTGACCACCTCGAGCTTCAGCTCTGCCTGGGCGAGCTGGCGCGCCGGAAGGGGAAACACCTTGACGCCCCTCTCCTCCAGGTCGGAGACGTCGACAGGCCCGGTGGAACTGTCGTAGAGCAGCACGCCTCCGTCCTTCACGTTGGCGCCGTGGCGCAGGATCGTGTCGCGGTTGGGTTGGACCGGGGAGTCCTGGGTTGAGTCGAACTCCAGGGCAACCAGGATATCCGAGAGGTCGTCGCCGTAGGAGAGGGCCGGCTCCCCGGTTACCACCATCGGGTCGAACTGGTGCGCCCCGTAGATGGTGGAGGCGTAGTTGCGCTCGAGCGCGAGCACGTGGAGCCCGGCGCGGACGAATATCCGCCCCAGGAAGTCGGTGACGGTGCCGACGCCGTCGCGGAGCTGCATGCCCCCTACCATGATCCTTAGATGGTTGACGATCACCCGAGACCTCCCCGTTGCGCCGATGCGGGACCCTTCAAACAGAGTATGCCGCCGGCGGGCGATCTCCTGCGCGTGCGCCGCGGTCTTCCCCAAAGAAGGGCAGGGATGACGCGGGGGCGAAACTAGTAGGTCATCGTGGGGCGCGACCTTGTTGAGCGCTACGAGGACGACATCTACCTGGTCAAGGGGCTCTCCGGGTGGGTGGCGGTCCTGACTATGATGGCGGGGCTCGCGCTGCTGCCTTTCCTGCTGCCCAGAGTAGGACTCGGGTACCTCCTCTTCATAGCGATCCTCGCGGCCTCGCACGTCATCGTGGCCGTGGGCCTCAACCTGCTCGTCGGGTACACGGGGCTGATCTCGCTGGGCCACGCAGGGTTCGTGGCCATAGGCGCCTACACCTCAGGGCTCCTGGTGGTCAAGCTCGGCGCCCCATGGGGACTCTCGCTGCTGGGCGCGGCGGCGGTCAGCGCCGGGTTCGGGTTCCTGGTCGGGCTGCCGGCGCTGCGCCTGACCGGCCCTTACCTGACCATCGCCACCCTCGGCTTCGGAATCGCCGTCTACCAGGTGCTCACCAACTGGACCGCCCTCTCCGGGGGGCGGACCGGCCTTCCCATACCGCAGCTCTCGCTCGGGATACCGGGGTTGAGCGCCACCCAGCAGCTCTACTTCGTGGCGACCGGGACGGCGGTCTTCCTCTCCTGGATCGGCTACAACCTCGCGCGGTCGCACGTCGGCCGCGCGCTGGCCGCGATACGCGACAGCGACATCGCGGCCGAGGTGACCGGCGTCAACCTGACCTGGTACAAGACCCTCGCCTTCGCGATCAGCGCCGCCTACGCGGGCGTGGCAGGGGCCATAACCGCGCAGGCGCTCCGCCACCTGGAGCCCCAGTCGTTCACCATCATGGAATCGATAATGTACCTGGCGATGATAGTCGTCGGCGGGCTCGGGACGATCTCGGGCGCGATCATCGGCGCCCTGATACTGACCGTGCTGCCGCACTACCTGAGCGCGTTCAAGCAGTGGCTGCCCCTGATATTCGGGACGACGGTCATCCTGATGATGGCAGTTGAGCCGATGGGTCTCTACGGCAGATGGCTCCGCATCAAGAGGTACGTGAAGATGTGGCCGCTGTGACGAACCTTGCGCAGTACTTCGTGGGCGGGCTTGCGACCGGCAGCCTCTACGCGCTGGTGGCACTGGGGATCGTGCTGCTCTACCGCAGCTCCCGCGTCCTGAACTTCGCCCACGGCGACATGGCTACCCTGGCGGCGTTTATCGCGCTGACGCTCCTGTGGATGAAGATCCCCTTCCCCGCGGCCGTGGCCGGCGGCCTGCTGGCGATCGCCGTGGTAGGGGCGTCGTTCTTCTTCCTCATACTCAGGCCGGCCAAGGAGAGCACGCTGCTGGGCAAGCTGGTGGTGACCATAGGGTTCGCCCTGGTCCTGACCGGCCTGGTGCAGATCGTCTGGGGCACGGACACGCACGTCTTTCCCTTCCCCCTCTCCGACACGCGGGTCTACAAGGTCGGGGGGGTCGTCATCAGCCAGATGAGCCTGGGGACGATCGCGGCCGGGATCTTCCTGGTGACCGTCCTCTACCTGCTGGTCCAACGGACCAAGATCGGGCTGGCCATGCGCGCCGTGGCGCAGGACGTGTCGGCGGCCCAGGCGCTGGGGATCCCGGCTCG
>JBBIJB010000025.1:8912-11516 GCA_037446215.1 Armatimonadota bacterium | reverse complement strand
ATATTCGCGCTCACCTGGGGGCTCGCGGCCGCGCTGGGAGGGGCGGCCGGGATACTGCTGGCGCCGGTGGTCTACCTCGACCCCTTCATGATGCTGGACCCGTTCCTGAAGGGGTTTGCGGCCGCGGTCGTGGGAGGGATGGACAGCCTCCCGGGCGCCGTGACCGGGGGATTCCTCCTGGGGGTTGCCGAAAGCGTCTTCGCGGGGTACGTCTCGTTCAAGTTCAAGACGACGCTGACGTTCGTCATCATCATCCTGGTGCTGCTGGTCCGCCCCGAGGGGCTGCTGGGGCGGGAGTTCCACAGGAGGGTCTAGCCCAGTGAGGGCTTCGTCGGGCTTCCGGATCGGCAGTTGGGAGTTCATGTCCGATAGGACGACACCGAAGAAGGGGGAGGAGCACATGAGGACGGTTTCCAGATACGTGCTCGCGGTCGTCGCCGTACTGGGGCTGGCGGTGACGGTCGCCGGACAGCCCGCAGAGAGGGGCATCACACCGACCGAGATCGTGCTGGGCACCTCGATGCCGATGTCGGGCCCGGCCGCCCTATGGGGCGTCGGCGTGGGGGGCGGGGTCGACGCCTGGCTCCGGATAATCAACGACCAGGGCGGGATCAACGGCCGGAAGTTCAGGTTCCTGATCCGCGACGACGCCTACCTGCCGCCGCGCGCCATCGCCAACGTGCGCGAGCTGGTGGAGAGGGACGGCGTGCTCGGGGTGATCTCCTCGATCGGAACGGCCAACTGCTTCGCGGTGCGCGACTTCATGGTAGAGAGCAAGACGATGTGGATCACCCCCGCCTGCGGCGCGGACATCTGGGCGGGGATGAAGGAGCGCAACCGCTACCTGTTCGTCACCTACCCGGGCTACGTGGACGAGGGCATCTACCTGACCAAGTACTCGGTGGAGAACCTCAAGGCGAAGAAGGTCGCGGTCTTCTACCAGAACGACCTCTACGGCCAGCAGGGACTGCTCGGCGTCAAGCGGGGCGTCCACATGTTCCGGGCCAAGGGCGCGAAGCTGGTGGGCCAGGTGTCGTACGAGCCCACCGACGCGGAGGTGGCGGCCCAAGCGCTCAAGCTCAAGGAGTCGGGCGCCGACACCCTGATACTCTACGCGACCCCCCGCCACGGCGCGCTGATCGTCCGCGACATACTCAAGCTGGGCTACCGGCCGACGCTCGTCTCCACCTTCACGCTGCTCGATCCGGTGATGTTCGCGCTGGCGGGCGAGGCGTGGAACGACGTCTACCTGGCGTCATACATGCCGGTCCCGGGGATGGACCCCAAGACCGACGCGGTGCTGGCGGCGATCACGAGGGTGAACCCGGCGCTCGCCCGCAGCCCGTTCAACGCGCTCGCGGGCGTCTCGTTCATCGAGCCGTTCCTCGAGGGCATCCGCCGGGCCGGGCCCAACCTGACCAAGGAGCGGATCGTCGAGGCGATGGAGACGATAAGGAACTGGGACGGCGAGGTCATAAGGGGCGTGACCTTCACCAAGGATAGCCGGCAGGGGATCAACCGGCTGTTCATGGTCAAGTCCGAGAGAGGCCAGTACACGAAGCTGACGGACTGGTACACCTATGCGAGGAAGTTCTAGGGAAGAGTTGACGGCAGCGGGAACCGGGCCGCTCGGCCCGGTTCCCGCCCTCCTTCGATGAGGACTCAAGCAACGCTGGCAGATCCGCTTCTGCAGATCTCGGGGCTGTCGATCGCCTTCGGAGGGATCGTCGCGCTCGACCAGGTCGATCTCGCCATCCGGCCGCGCGAGCTCGTCTCGGTGATAGGGCCGAACGGCGCCGGCAAGACCACGCTGTTCAACTGCATCTGCGGGGTCTACAGGCCCGCCTCCGGAACGCTGCACTTCCAGGACCGCCCTCTGTCGCGCCGCCCCGATGCCGTGGCACGCAGTGGGATCGCCAGGACGTTCCAGAACATAGAGCTGTTCCGCCACAGCACGGTGCTGGACAACGTGATGCTTGGGCGGCACATGCACATGCGGACCTCGCTGTTCGACGCCTCCCTCTCCACCCCGCGGTGGCGGCGGGAGGAGGTGCGGCACCGCAGGAGGGTCGAGGAGATCCTCGACCTGCTGGACCTCCAGGCGACGAGGGGGCGCAGGGTCGGCGACCTCCCCATGGGCCAGCAGCGCCTGGTCGAGATAGCCAGGGCGCTCGCCACCGACCCCATCCTACTGCTGCTCGACGAGCCGTCGTCGGGCATGACCGCGGAGGAGAAGGCCGACCTGGTCTTCCGGATCAAGGACATCCGCGAGGAGTGGGGCGTCACGGTCCTGCTGGTAGAGCACGACCTCAAGATCGTCATGGGGATATCGGACTGGATCGCGGTGCTCGACCACGGCGTCAAGATAGCGCAGGGGACGCCGGACGCGGTCCAGCGCGACCCGCAGGTCATAAGCGCCTACCTGGGAGAGACGGCCTGATGGACGGCCCGCTGCTGCGGCTCTCGAATGTGGAGACCTCCTACTACGGCAGGCTCACCGTCCTGCGCGGCGTCTCCCTGGAGGTCCTCCCGGGCCAGGTCGTGGCGATGCTCGGCAGCAACGGCGCGGGCAAGAGCACGCTGCTGAAGACGATAATGGGCTAC
>JBBIJB010000025.1:0-8902 GCA_037446215.1 Armatimonadota bacterium | reverse complement strand
ATCCCGGACCAGCCCGACAAGGGCACCGTCGAGGTGATGGGGCGGCGCGTGAACGGGTGGGACCCCGAGGACGTAGCGGCCCTCGGCGTCGCCTACATACCCGAGGGCCGGGGGATCTTCCCCGAGCTCACGGTGAGGGAGAACCTACGGCTCGGAGCCTACACGAGGCGGGGCGGAGGCGTCGCGCGCGACATCGCCGCGATGGAGGAGCAGTTCCCCATCCTGAGCGAGCGGAAGAGGCAGCTCGCCGGAACGCTGTCGGGAGGGGAGCAGCAGATGCTGGCCATCGCGCGGGCGCTGATGTGCAGGCCTAAGCTGCTGTTGCTTGACGAGCCCTCGCTCGGGCTGGCGCCCCGGATAGTGGAGGAGATGTTCGGCATCATCCGCTCCATACACGCCTCGGGAACCGCCATCCTGCTGATCGAGCAGAACGCGCGCAAGGCGCTGGGGGTCGCCGACTACGGGTACGTGCTGGAGAGCGGGCGGATCGTGCTCGAGGGCACGAGCGACCGGCTGGAGTCGAACCCCAACGTCCAGGAGCTGTACCTGGGGGTCGTGCGCGAGGAATCTGTGAAGGGGTTCCGCCGCTACAAGGTCAGGAGGCGCTGGGCCTAGGAGCGCCTCTTCACGGCTCAGAGGAGTCCCGCGCACAACTCAAGAATAGGTGCCCGCCGGGCGCACCGCGGCCCTCCGATGCAGGAGAGCTGGCCTTGGCTGAAGCGTCCGGTAGTAAGAGAGGAGGCTCGGCATGAGGGCAAGGGGTCTGGCATGCTTGTTGATCGCGGTATTGGTGCTTGGTTTCCAATTGGCGCCGGGGCACGCGCAGGCGCCGCGAACGATCACGCTGACGGCGTGGACAGTCGGGCCCGACGAACCGTCTCGCCCGCGATTCACGAACCTGCTCCTGGCTGCCGATAGGCTGAATGCCGACCTTGCAAGGGAGGGGGCGGCATTCCGGATAAGGGTGGAGGGCTCGTTCGATACGACCACTTGGGATGCCTACCTCAGGCGCGTGCTGCTGGCCTTTGAGTCAAAGAAGGGACCCGACATAGTTCAGGCCTCAGCCGTCCTTAGTGTGACCTGGGCGGCGGCCGGATTCCTGGCCCCGATGGATGAGTTCGTGCCTAAACACAAGCAGTTCGCCGACGTCGTGCCCTCCCTGTGGCAGTCGGTGAGACACCAGGGCAAGACCTGGGGGGTCCCACAGGATGTCGAGGCCAGGCCTCTCTACTTCAACAAGACGCTGCTCAAGCGTTTGGGGTGGGACGACGGGACGATTGCGACCCTGCCCGACCGCATCCGTCGCGGGGAGTTCACATGGGACGACATGCTGGCCGTGGCGCAAGAAGCCGTAACGAAGAAGGTCGTCGAGCCGGGCAAGGGTTACTACCTGCGCCCGCGGGTGGGGCCCGACTTCAACATGTGGTACCGGGCTTTCGGCGGTCGGGACAGCGACCCCGACACCGGGAAGCTCGTCTTCAACCGTGACGCTGCGCTGCGCTATTATACATGGCTGCGGCGTGCGGTAGATGTAGGGGTCCTGGAGAAGGACCGCATGGACGGCAGTTGGCCCCGCTTCCATCAAACAATAACCGACGGCAAGGTGCTCTTCTTCTCCGGGGGCAGCTGGAACTGGGCCGAGTGGGCTAGCCAGTACTTGACCGCGAAGGGCGGAGAGAGGTGGCTCTTCGAGAACTTCGACTACGCTCTGCAGCCCCCGACCCGCAGGGGCGGCAGGCCCATAACGCTATCCAACCCGCAGGCCTACATGATTGCCGCCTACTCCCCAAACAAGGAGCTGGCGGCGAGGCTGATCGCCTACGCGAGCGTGCCCGACATATACATCCGCCACGCCGTGGCAAGCGCCCGACCGTCGATACTGCGCAGCCCGATACCGTTCAAGGACACGGACCCTTACGGCGCATTCATTCAGGACATGAGCTACATGCTCGTGTTCACCAGCTTCCAGCCTCCTCACCCTGAACTGCCCAAGTGGCAGGAGAGCTTCTTCAGGGGCGTTTCGGCCGTCATATCGGGAGAGCTGACACCGGACAGGGCGGTGGCCGTCGTCGCCGCCGAGTTGCAGCGGCTGCTTAAAGACCAAGTGATCATAGAGTAGCGGCGCAGCAGGAGCCTGCCAAAGTGCGCGGCGTGGTTCCCTTCGTGCTGCCCGCAACGCTGCTGATCGCCGTATTCTTTCTGGCGCCGGCAGTGCTGACGGTCTATCTCTCTATGACCGACCTGTCGGTTGTCACATTTCGCAACCCCGGCTGGTCGGGCTTGGAGAACTACCGAGACCTCCTTCAGGATGCATTCCTTGGCCGCATCTTCGTCAACACGATCTTCTACGTCGTCCTGACACTCGTGCTGTTCAATGTGGGGATGGCCCTGGTTGTGGCCATCCTCACATCCTTGGTCCCTCATCGGTGGGGCGACCTGTTCCGGGCGCTCTGGCTTCTACCCAGGATGACGCCGGTGGTTGCCTATGCCTTCATATGGCAGGGGCTGATGCGGGAGGCGCCCTTCGGCCTGCTCAGCAACATAACGGGCATCTCACAGCATTGGATCAACGCGGCACCATGGGCAACCGTGATAGCAGCTAACGGCATGATTGGCGCTTCATTTGGGATGCTGATCTTCACGTCCGCGATTCGGTCGATCCCTAACGAAATGTTCTATGCGTCGGCGGTGGACGGCGCCAGCACTTGGCAGTGCATCCGGCGGGTCGTCCTGCCGATGCTGCGATGGCCGATACTGTTTGTCACCGCCTACCAAACCCTCTCCCTGCTCACGTCGTTCGAGTACATCCTGCTGCTGACCGGCGGCGGACCAGGGTTCTACAAGACCACCGTCTGGTCGCTGTACGCCTACCTTCTGGCATTCGGCAGCTACTTCGGGAACGTCCAGTTCGGCCTTGGCGCGGCGATGGCGGCGGTTCTTGTCGTCATCGGGACGGTCATGGCAGTGATCTACCTCAGGGTGTTCAACTTCAGGGCGCTTGTTGCCAAGCCCAAGATCGAGGTCGTCTGATGCCTCTCTTGCCCCGGTGGTGGCGCCTGGTCCTGGCAGCCCTGATACTGATCACGTTGCCCATACTCGTGGGGTATGTGTGGCTCGTCCTCGCGGCCCTATTCGAGCGCGTGCATGGCTTGGTGCCCGCCGGAAGCCTGAGCCTCAAGAACTGGCGATTCCTCTGGATGGGGGCGGTGGAGGAACGCCCCTCAATCTGGGTGGCGCTGAAGAACTCGCTGGTCTTCGCCGGCTCTGTGGCCTCACTCAAGGTGATCGTCGCCTCGATGGCGGCATACGCGATATCGAGGCTGCTCTTTCCGGGCCGGGGGGTGTTGCTGGGCCTGATCCTGGTCCTGCACGCCTTCCCCGCCATCAGCCTGATCATTGCCATCTACTACATCCTGCGCACATTGGGCCTGTTTGACACATTGCTGGGGGTGATCATGGTTAAGGTCGCCCTGGAGCTCCCACTGGGAGTCTGGTTGATGAAGGGCTTCTTTGACAACCTCTCGTGGGAGATGGAGATGGCGGCGCTCGCCGACGGCGCGTCGCGATGGCAGCTGTTCTGGCGTGTTGCCCTTCCCATGGTGCGCCCGGGGCTGCTGGCCCTGGGAACGTTCGCGTTCATCTCGAGCTGGAGCGAGTTCATCCTTCCCTTCACGCTGATCGTCTCCGGCCAGAACTGGACCCTGGCGATCTTCCTTCAGAGCTTCAGGGAGGAGGCATTCGTGGACTACGGCATGCTTGCGGCCGTAGGGCTGTTCTACACGCTTCCCATCCTGTTGCTGTTCATGGTTGGGCAGCGGTTTCTTCTGAACATATACGGCGGGGGTTTGAAGGCATGAGGGGTGTAGGCCTAGGGTTGCACAACCTCAGCAAGCACTTCGGGCGTGTAGTGGCCCTGAGGGAACTGACCCTTGGAATCCGAGCAGGAGAACTCGTATCGTTCCTGGGTCCGTCGGGATGCGGAAAGACGACGACGCTCCTGCTGATAGCGGGGATCTACCGGCCTACCACCGGCGAGATCCACTTCGATGACAGGCGCATGGACGCGCTGCACCCTCGAGACCGCGATGTGGGAATGGTCTTCCAGTCCTATGCCCTCTACCCGCATCTGACCCTATACGAGAACGTGGCCTTTCCCCTACGACTCAAGCGGATGGGGAGAGAGGACCTGGACAGACGCGTCCGCCAGGTGGCCGAGATGTTGGGGATCGGGCAGATCCTTGAGCGCCACCCTGGTCAAGTTTCAGGCGGCCAGCAGCAACGAGCGGCCCTCGCGCGCGCGCTGGTCAAGGAACCAAAGGTGCTGCTCCTCGACGAGCCGCTGTCGAATCTCGACGCGCAGATCCGCCTTCAGGCCCGGGCGGAGATACGCCGCTTGCAGCAGGGGTTGGGCGTGACGAGCGTCATGGTAACCCACGATCAGGCCGAGGCCCTCGCCATGTCCGACCGGGTAGCGGTCTTCTCCATGGGGGAGGTGCAGCAGTTCGCGTCTCCGGAGGAGCTCTACCACCGGCCCGCAAACACGTTTGTGGCCGAATTCGTGGGGTATCCTTCCATGAACTTGATCGGGGGCGAGTTCGTCGATGGTCGGTTCCATGGGGACGGCGTGGAGATAGAAGCCCCAGGATGCGGCTACGCGGGCAAGGGGTGGCTCGGAATCAGACCCGAGCACGTGCGGATCGGGGATGAGGTGCCAGGCAGAGCACTTGTAGTGGAGTCGCAGGGACGCGAGGCCCTACTCACCGTTGAGGTCTCCGCGAGCCTGATGTTCAAAGCCCTTCTGCCCGTGGAGGCGGCGCCGAGAGCGGGGGAGAAGGTGGGACTCGACTGGGAGGGCCATCGCCTGCACTTCTTTGACCGATCAGGCGTGCGCCTGCCGGGATACGGGGGGGGGAGGAGTTGAGCGCTCTACCGGGCAGACTCAATTTCCAGGGCCGGTCAGTACTGCTCAAGTACCACCGGCTGCTCAGCGGCAGCCACAACCACCCGCCGAACTCTCGCGCTGCGCTCCTCTCTGTGCTCGAGGGTGGGGCTGAGGTCATCGAGTTCGATGTGGGCATGAGATCGGACGGGGGCTTTGCGTTGCTCCACGACCCCCGACTCGACCGAGAAACCACAGGAGTCGGACTGCTGGAACAAGCGGACGCGGCCATGTTGCGCAGCATCTGCCTGCGCGGCAGCGACGAGCGGGTGGTCCTTCTGGAAGATGCGGTCAGCATACTCGCCTGCGCGCGCAGACCGGCGAAGGTGCAGGTGGATCTCAAGGAGTTACTGCCTCTCGGGCCCGAGCAGGGGATGGCGCTGATCCGAGCCATGGAGCCCCTAAGGGCGAATAGGCACCTGCGGGTGGTTGTGGGATGCCTTGCCGATTGGAACCTGCGGCTCCTCAGGCGGTTGGATCCGTCACTGTACGTAGGCGTAGACCCGGCCTGCTACTTGGATGTGGCCGTAGACGGATCCTACGACCTGCCAACTGAGATCTTGGCGAACCTGCCCCACAGATTGAACGCCTATGGCTATCTAGACGACCACCCACTAGGCTACAGGCGCCTGCTGCCGGTGGAAGCCTATCTACGGGATCGCCTGGAGGTCTTGATCCAAGCCGTGCCTCAGGCAGTGGAGTTCTACCTTCGAAAGGAGTTCGTCCTCAGGGCGCTCTCCGACGGCCTCAACCCAATAGCATTCATCCAGGAGCAGCGGCCGGGAGCGACTGTGGACGTCTGGACCCTGAACGCCTCGGACCCGGGAGGCCGTGACCTCTTGCTCCAGTTGCTGGCCGCGGGCGCAGGGCAGATCACTACCGACACCGCCGTGCAGTTGGCTGCCTTCATTCCCCAGTGAGGGTAAGGACGCTAGCCGAGGGTGGGTTCCTCCAGACCCGATCCGGCCAACTCGTACTTCCCCTGAATCTCACTGCGCGGCTTGCGCCTGGGTCGATAGTACCGGCCGAACGCGCGTGCCAGCCTCTCGGCTTCCTCGGGATGACTCTCGATGAGGTTGGTCCGCTCCCGAGGGTCTTCCCTTAGGTTGTACAATTCATCCTGCTGCCCTGCCGGCCGCTCGATGTAACTCCACTCCTTGGTTCGGATGCAGCGGTCGATGCCTTCGAAGTATCCGGTCACTGTCGCGCTGCGATGCTCGCTGGTTCGTCCCTCAATGACACCCCGGAAGCTTCTTCCATGCATGGCATCAGCGTTCGCGCCAAGCCCCATGATGTCGAAGAGGGTAGGCAGCAAGTCCTGGAACTGGATCAGCGCGTCATGGCGGCCCCCAGCCCCCTTGCCGCCGGGCAGCCTGACTATGAACGGCACGTTCAGGAGCTCACCATACATCCGGTCCGCCCCCTTCAAGAACTTGCCGTGGTCGTTGAGGGGGTGGCCGTGATCCGAGAGGATGACGACGATCGAATCGTCGAGGTAACCCATCTCTTCTAGCGCCGCGAGCAGTCGCCCCATGCAGGAATCCACAAAAGCGACCTCCCCCGCATAGAGTCCGCGAATGAATCGGGCCTCATCCGGTGAGGCCCAGCGATTGCTGAACCCTCCCATCGGCATTATCAGGCGGGGCCCTGAGTACCGCTTATCCGTGTATGTATCGAACCGGGCCGGGGGGTCCCACGGCTCGTGAGGGTCGAAACAGTCCACCCAGAGGAAGATCTTCTTGTGCACTCGGTTCCTGCGAAGCCACTCGATTGCCTCATCGACCACCTGAGACGGGAACCTATCCTCCTCAGACTCGAGGGCATCGGTGTTCGCCAGGAACTGGGCGACCCGCTGACGCCACTCTTCCGTGTAGTTGCCGTTAACGTAAGCTTCAACCGAGCGCTTCGAAGGGGCTGACTCCCATGGATCATACTCCTGGCCTCTGATCCAGCGATACGCGTGAAAGCCGGTATGGTAGTTCATGCCCGGTGCGCGGTAATGGTAGCAGTCTGAGACCAGGCCGCACACATAGCCCTCGCTCCTCAGGACCTGTGCCATGGTCAATTCCCCTGCCTGGAGCGGCGCCCAGGGACGAAACGGCAGGGAACACTGACCCGTCATCAGTGTGTAGCGAACAGGGATCGTTGGAAGACCCTCCGGGTAAGCATTGGTGAACACGATAGAGCTGCCTGCAAACGCATCAATAGCAGGAGTCCGGGCAGCCGGCACATCCTCAAAGGGCGGCTTCCCTCGATGATACACGCCTATGTGGTCCTGACGCAGGGTGTCGATCATGAGCACGATCAGATTCACCGACGCCGTCCCCCCCTTTGTTGAATGCCTCCTTCTCACCCAGACACTTCTACCGCAAGTCCCCGGGCATCATTCCTTGGCCGCCCTGTCCGTGATCTTCGCGGTGGGGTGCAGCGCTTGCGTGCGTTGGGGAAGGAAGTACCCTCTTTACCCCCGGTAGAGCTCCTCGACGACCTCCCCGTACTTCTCCATTATCGCCTTCCGCTTCACCTTGAGCGTGGCCGTGACCTCGCCGTCCTCCGCGTAGAGCCGCTTCTGGAGGATCGTGAAGCGGCGCACCTGCTCCGGAGAGGAGAGCGTCCTGTTGACCGCGGCCACCTCCTCATCTATCAGGGCGCGCACGTCGGGGTTGCACGCCAGGTCGGCGTAGGTGGTGAAGGGGAGCCGCCGGTCCTGCGCCCACTTCGTCACGTTCTCCTCGTCTATCACCAGAAGCGCCACTATGTAGCGCCGGCGGTCGCCGATCACGATGGCGTCGTTCAGGTAGGGGCTGGCCTTCAGCTTGTTCTCGATGTACTGTGGCGCGATGTTCTTGCCGGCAGAGCTGACGAACAGGTCCTTCTTCCGGTCGGTGATCCGCAGGTGCCCGTCGGGGTCGATCTCGCCGACGTCGCCTGAGTGGAGCCAGCCGTCCCTCAGCACCGCGGCGGTCGCCTCCGGCTCGCGGAAGTACCCGGCGAAGACGTTCTCCCCGCGGACGAGGACCTCTCCGTCCTCCGCTATCCTGACATCCACTCCGGGGATGGGGTGGCCCACGGTGCCCAACCGCACCGCATCGCCCTGGTGCATCGTGGTCGGTCCGCAGTCCTCGGTCTGGCCGTAGATCTCGCGGAGCGGCACCCCCATCGACCAGAAGTACTCGATGAGGTCGGGCGAGATCGGCGCACCAGCGGAGTAGGCAAGGCGGACGCGGTTCAGGCCCAGCCGGTGGCGCAGCGGAGCCAGCACCATCACGTCGGCCGCGCGCGACGCCGCGCGCATCCAGGCCGGGACGGGGCGGCCCGAGAATCGGCGCCTGACCGCCTCCCGGGAGAGCCCGATCGCCAGCCAGTACATCGAGCGCTTGAGCAGGTCGTTCTCCTTGACCCGCAGCGTGACCCCTGAGAAGACCTTCTCCCAGATCCTGGGGACGCCGAACATCACCGTGGGCCGGACCTCGGCCAGGTTCTGCATCACCGTGTCCACGTTCTCTGTGAAGTTGACCGCGTATCCCCAGCGGATCGGCAGGAACACCGAGAACTGCCTCTCGGCGATGTGCGAGAGGGGAAGGTACGAGAGGAGCTCGTCCTCGGGATAGACCGGGTTGGCCTTGTCTATCACCTCTGTGGTCCAGGTGATGTTGCGGTGGGTCAGGATGGCGCCCTTGGGCGGGCCGGTGGTGCCGGAGGTGTAGATCAGCGCCGCCATCTCCTCGGGGCGGATCGCCGCCATCCGCTCGTCCACCGCGGAGGGCTCACGTCGGGCGTAGTCCTTCCCTACCGCGAGGAACTGATCCCACATCAGGACCTGCTGGTCGCGGAAGGCGCGCAGGCCCTCGGGGTCCATTACTACGATGTGCTTCAGGTTGGGCAGCTGGCCGCGGATCTCGAGCGCCTTGTCGAGCTGCTCCTCTCCCTCGACTATGAAGACCCGGCAGCCGGAGTGATCGA
>JBBIJB010000024.1:8300-30574 GCA_037446215.1 Armatimonadota bacterium | reverse complement strand
CTCCTACGATGAGATGCTCGAGATGGCCAGCGGCGGCGCGGTTGTGCTGCAGACTAGATCGGTGGAGTACGCGAAGTCCTACGGGGTCCGGCTGCACGTCCGCTCGACCTGGGACCAGGAGCCGGGGACGGTGGTGGAGGAGGTACCTGAGGTGGAGCGCGTGCGTCTGGTCACAGGTGTCGCACACGACAGGAACGTGGCGAGGATCACGATCCGGGACCTGCCCGACGATCCCCGCGCGGTCCACAGGCTGTTCTCGGCGCTGGCCGAGCGCCATGTCAACGTGGATGTTATAGTGCACGCGGCCGGCCACAGTGAGAGGTCGGACATCTCCTTCACCGTGACCAAGGCCGATGCGGCCGCCGCCCTGGAGCTGGCTGCCGCCGTTGGCCGGCAGATCGGGTGCGGCGAGGTCGTCGCGGGGGATGACGTCGCGAAGATCTCGGTCGTTGGAGCGGGGATGATCAGCAACCCGGGCGTAGCCGCCACGGTGTTCGGCGTCCTGGCCGGGGAAGGGATCGCCATCCAGATGATCAGTACCTCGGAGATAAAGATCTCATGTGTGATCGCCGCGTCAGACGTAGAGCGGGCAGTCCGTGCGGTCCACAAGGCCTTCGACCTCGAGGCGCCCACCGGGTAGACGGAGTGTGTGAGATAACCTCCCAGTCGGCGTCCGCCCTGGCGCGGCAGATAGGGCAGGGTGAGCTGACCTGCGTGGAGGTGGTGTCGGCCTACCTGCGGCGGATCGAGGCGGTAGATCCCGAGGTCTGCGCATACGTGAGCCTGCTGGCCGACAGGGCACTAGCCGCCGCGCGCGCGCGTGACGCGGAACTGGGAGAAGGGAGAGCCCGGGGCCCTATCCACGGCGTGCCGGTTGCGATCAAGGACATCATCGCGGTGGAAGGGGTCGCGATGACTGCGGGGACTTCGTTCCTGCAGGAGGCACCGTCGGCCGTGAGCGCGCAGGTGGTCGCCCGCCTGGAGTCCGCCGGGGCGATCGTCCTGGGGACCGCCACGCTGCACGAGTTCGCCCTGGGGATGACCAGCGTCAACCCGCACGGGCGCACCCCTCGCAATCCCTGGGACGTGAGCCGCGTTGCGGGAGGATCGAGCGGCGGTTCCGCGGTCGCCGTCGCGGCGGGAGTGGCCGCGGGCGCCCTGGGCACCGACACCGGTGGATCGATTCGCATCCCCGCGGCCCTGTGTGGTGTCGTCGGCCTCAAGCCCACATTCGGCAGGGTCAGCAGAGCCGGAGTCCTTCCCCTCGCTTCGTCCTTCGACACGGTCGGCCCCATAGCCAGGACGGTCGAGGACGTTGCACTCATGCTCGAGGCGATCGCGGGGTTCGACCCACAAGACCCGGCGAGCGGCCGCCGGCCCGTCGACGCCTACCAGGCCGCGGTCCTGGCTCGCCGGCCGCGCGCGCGTGTCGGCCGCCTTGTAGGCCCGCTGTTTGAGGCCGACCTGGACCCGGCCGTGTCCTCCGCGGTGGAAGTGGCCGCGCTGGCCTGCGAGAGGGCCGGCCTGACCGTCAGGCCGGTCACCCTGCGTACGGCAGAGGCAGCAGGGCAGGCACAGGTGGCACTCCTGCTGGCGGAGGCGGCGGCCTTCCACCGGGCCGCGTATCCGGGCAAGGAGAGCTACTACGGTCGCGATGTCAGGACCCTGCTGGAGAGAGGGGCCGGGCTCACGGCCGATGAGCTGGCCCGCGCGGAAGAGGTGGCGAGGGCCGTCCGAGCCGAGCTGGCCGACATCCTAGGGGAGTGCGACGTGCTGCTCGGGCCCGCGCTGCCAGGCGGCGCCCCTCTGATCTCTGAGGTAGATCCGGACGGCGAAGGCTGGCCCGAGATCCGCAGCAGACTGGGCCGGTTCTCACGGATCTACAACCTGGCAGGGCTTCCCGCCGTAGTGGTGCCGGCCGGGGCCACCTCGGCCGGACTGCCCGTGGCCGTGCAGCTCGCCGGCAGGGAGTTCAGCGAAGGCCTCGTCCTGGCCGTGGCGCGCGTGATCGAGGAGGCGGTCGGATGGGTGATCCCGGGGCTTCCCGAGTCGCGATCGGTTGGGTAGCATTGGGTCGGGGCGGAAGAGTCGCTAGGATGGGGGGAGTGTCGTGCGGGCGATAGCGGCCCTCAGGGAGTACTTCGCCGGGCCCAGCGAGGTCGCTGCGGTCTACCTGTACGGCAGGTATGGGAACGGCCCGAGCTTCCCGGACACCGACATCGAGGTCGGGCTGGTCTTCCCGGAGAAGGCCTCCGAGGACGACATCCGCGACTACATGGAGCATCTCTCCGACGAGAGCCCCCTGGGCGGGGAGCCCGGCATACTGATGCCCTTCGCGCTCAACACCCACATCCTCCCTGTGATCCATGAGATCCTCGAGGGTGGGTCGCTGTTGATTGAGAGCGATCCGGCCTGCCGGAGGGCCTTTGTCGAGGCATCCAAGGCGCGCATAGAGGCGGAGCGCGCGACCCTGCTGGAGGAGTCCAGGGAGGCCATAACGCAGGCCCGATCTCTTGGGCTGGCAGTGACAGCCACCTCCGGCTACGTCCTTCCGCAACCGCCCAGGTATCTGGACCCCATCCGCATCGGATGGCGGCTCAGCCGCATCATGGCGTCCGCCGCCGTTCTCGAGGTTGCCACAAGGGACATGGAGCCGGTCGCGCGCGATCCCGAGAGGATTGGCCAGGCGATCGGGTGGTTCAGCAACGCCGCGGGCGCGGCCACCGGGATCGCCAAGGCGATGCTCAACATCTTCGACATGGAGCGCCCCGCGCGCCGCTGGGAGGTCTTCCTGCCCATCGCCGACGCGGGCCTCGTCCCGATGGACCTGGCGCTGCACCTGGCGTCACAGGTGGAGATGCGCTGGCAGCTCCTGGCGTCTGCGGGCGTGCACTCCGCCGAGCGCATCCTGAGTGCCGTGCGCGGCGGGCTGCCGCAGCTGATCGCCTTCGCGAAGCTCGCGGCCTGGTACTGCGAGGTCCCGGGGGGAGCCGCCGAGACCCGGGTCCACTAGGCGCTCGCAGGCCCGCGCCGCGGGTCTTCTAGCCGTCCCCGCCGCGCTCCGCTACTAGCCAGATCGGGTTCTCTAGCAGCCGCTTCACATCCCGCAGGAAGGCCGCGGCCTGGGCGCCGTCCGTAACGCGGTGATCGGCGGAGAGGGTCGCCTGCATCACCGCACCGGCAACGATCTCGCCCCCCCTGACGACCGCCCTTTGCGCGGCCGCTCCGACGGCCAGGATCGCCGCCTGGGGCGGGTTGAGTATGGCGATGAACGTCTCGACGTCGTACATCCCCAGGTTGCTGACGGTGAACGTCCCTCCGGTGAGATCCTCCGGCTTCAGGCGACCCCCGCGGGCCCGCTCCACCAGGGCCCGCGACTCCCGCGCTATCTGCAGCAGCGGCTTGCGGTCACACCCGTAAAGCGTGGGTACTATCAGCCCCTCGGGCAGGGCGACAGCCACGGATATGTTGACGTCGCCGTGGAGCCGCACCGATGAGCCCTCGAGCGAGGCGTTGATCTGTGGGTGTGCCGCCAGTGCGAGGGCCGAGGCCCGGACGACGAGGTCGTTCACGGAAACCCTCTCCTCGTCGGCAAGATCGGCGTTGAGCCTGTCGCGAAGCTCCAAGGCCGCGTCCATCACGATCGAAACGGTCAGGTAGAAGTGAGGCGCCTGCTGCTTGCTCTCCGTCATTCGACGGGCTATCGTCTGGCGCATCCGTGAGAGAGGCTGGTCTACCGCCTTCCCGCGTGGGGCCCGGACAGCGGTTTCGGGCTGCCGGGCGGTGTCCTCTCCCGCGGCCTCGACATCGGACCTGGTGATCCTGCCGCCCGGCCCGGTCCCCTCGATCGCCCGAAGCGAGAGGCCTCGCTCCCGCGCCAGCCGCCTGGCGAGGGGCGACGCTCGGACTGCGCCCTCCTCAGGTCCTTCTTCCGGTTTCGCCGGGGGCGCGATCTCAACGGCCTCCTCCCTGGGAGCCTCGCCCGGGCGTGCGATCAGGGCGATAGTGGCGCCCACCTCGGCCGTCTCTCCCTCGGACACGACTATCTTCGCCAGGGTTCCGTCCCACTCGGCCTCTATCTCGATGTTCACCTTGTCGGTTTCGATCTCCGCGATCGGCTCGCCCCTGGCGACCGCATCCCCTGGCTGCTTGAGCCAGCGCAGGACCCGGCCCTCGGTCATGGCGTCACCCATCTTCGGCATTATCACCTCGGCCATGGCCTTCGCCTCCGACTCTGGTATGCGTGCCCGGGCCCGCGGGCCTACTTCCGGTAGAGGACGCCCCTTGCCGCCTCGACTACTGCGTCGGAGGTCGGCAGCGCCAAAAGCTCGAGGTTCCTCGCATAGGGCATCGGAACGTCTGCTCCCGTCACTCGTGCCACCGGCGCGTCCAAGAGGTCGAACGCGCCCTCGGCTATTACTGCCGCGATCTCGGCCGCGGCCCCGTACGGGCGCCACTGCTCCTGGACCACTACCGCCCGGTGAGTCCTAGCCGCCGACTCCACGATCGTCCGCTCATCGAGGGGGCGCAGCGACCTCAGGCTGATCACCTCGGCTTCCACTCCTTCGTCGGCGAGGCGCCGCGCGGCGTCGAGTGCGAGGTGGACCATCCTGCTGTAGGCGACGACGGTGAGGTCGCTCCCACGCCTCACCACCTCGGCCGATCCAAACGGTATCGTGTGGTCGGACTCCGGCACCTCGCCCTTCATGCTGTAGAGGGCGGCGTTCTCGAGGTAGATAACGGGGTCCTTTCCCCTTATGGCGGTACGCAGCAGCCCTGTCGCCTCCGCCGGAGTGGCCGGCGCCACCACCCGCAGCCCCGGGAAGTGGGCGTAGAGAGCCTCCAGGCTCTGGGAGTGCTGGGCAGAGAGCTGAACGCCGGCGCCGTTGGGACCCCTTATCACCAGGGGCACGTCCACCTGTCCTCCGGAGAAGTAGCGGACCTTGGCGGCGTTGTTGACGATCTGGTCGAGCGCCAGGAGGGAGAAGTTCCAAGTCATGACCTCGACGACAGGGCGGAGGCCCAGCATCGCCATGCCGATCGCGGCGCCCACGAAGCCAAGCTCGGATATCGGCGTGTCTATGACCCGCTGCCTGCCGAAGCGCTCGAGGAGGTCCGCGGTGATCCGGAACGTCCCCTGGTAGAGCCCGATGTCCTCACCCATGAGGACCACCGAGGGGTCCTTGTCCATCTCCTCGATCAGCGTCGTGCGGATGGCATCCCGGTAGGAGATCCCGGCCACGACCTAGACCCCCTCTCCGTAGACGTGCCTGTGGAGCTCCTGTGGTGGCGGCGGCGCGCTCTCTTCGGCGAACTGCGCCGCTTTGGCGACCGCTTCCTCGGCTTCCCTGCGGATCGCCTCGATCCCGGAGTCGTCGAGCAGTCCGGCCTCCCGCAGCCTATCCTCCAGCACCGAGATCGGGTCGCGCCTGCGCGCGTCCGAGACCTCCTCCTTGCTGCGGTAGGGCTGGAAGACGTCTGCTGCGCCGTGCCCGGAGAACCTGTAGGTCCGGGCCTCGGCAGCTACCGGCCTCCCGGAGTCCCGCGCTTCCGTGATCAGTCGAGAGGCCGCCTGGCGGACGGCGAGGAAGTCCATCCCATCGATCTGCCGGCACTCAATCGCGTAGGAGGAGAGCCGGGCCGGGATATCGGTGACCGCCGAAGACCCCTCGAGAGGGGTGCCCATCGCGTAGAGGTTGTTCTCAACTATGACCACCAGGGGGCACGCCCCCGCCGCGCCCCAGAGCCCCGCCATGTTCAGCGACTCGTGGAACGCGCCCGAGTTCATCGCGCCATCCCCGAGGAAGCAGAGGCACACCTGGTCGCCGCCCTTGTACCGCAGGGCGTAGGCGGCTCCGACCGCGAGCGGTATGTGGCCTCCCACTATGGCGTACCCGCCGTAGAAGCCCCTGGACACGTCGAAGAGGTGCATCGAGCCGCCCTTGCCTCTTGCCAGCCCGTCCACCCTTCCGAACAGCTCTGCCATCGTCTCTCCTAAAGAGGAGCCGCGGAACAGCGCATGGGCGTGGTCCCGGTAGGAGGTGAAGAAGATGTCGTCCTCCCGCATCTCCGCCAGAAACCCGGCAGCCACAGCTTCCTGCCCGGAGTAGACGTGCAGATAGCCGCCTATCCTGCCACGCCGGAACGCGCGTTCTGCCTCCTCCTCGAAGAGACGCGCCGTGACCATCTTCCTGTACCAATGGAGGGCGGAGTCCAGATCGGGCTGCGTCTCCCGTAGGGATGCTGCGCCGGGCGCCTCTCTCGCACCCCGGCCGGCCTTGCGGGCGGCGCGCTTTGCCATCTCCGATCACTCCCAGACCGCGTCGCGGCGCAGAACTGCGTACACTCATATACTATATTCCCTCGATTGCGACCCGCCACGGGCCGGGATATAATTGCACCACTCGCGGGGGGCCGTGGTGGTGCGCGCAACGCAGCCGTTCATCGAATCGCTACCCAAGGTCGAACTCCACCAACACCTGGAAACCTCTCTCAGGCTCAGGCGCCTGCTGGAGAGGCGTGACGACGGGCCGGTGCCCGAAGAAGGGGCCCACCTGGTGGCTGACCCATCGCTGTTCTCAGGGTACGACCGGCTCAGGCGCCTCCGGTACGCGAGTCGGAGCGTGAGGATCGCCGACGCCGTCTACACGAGGGCCAACATCGCGGCCATAACCGCCGAACTGATCTCGGAAGCCGCCGACCAGTCGGTCTGTCACGTGGAGATCCGCGTCGGCGGCAAGCGGGGGTTCGAGCTGCTTGGGGTCAGGGGGATGCTCGAAGCGATGGCGGAGGGCGCATCCTCGGTCGAAGGCCTCGGGGTCTCCTGCGGGGTGATCGTCACCGTCGTGCGCGAGCGCGGGCCGGAGCAGGCAGAGCGGCTCGTCGGCGAGGCCCTGCGCTGTCCGGACTGCGGCCTCGTTGGCATCGACCTGGCCGGGGACGAGGGGAACTACCCGCCGGCGCTCTTCTCGCGGGTCGCGGCGGCGGCTCGCGACTGCGGCATGGGCATTACCGTCCACGCGGGCGAGTTCTCGGGCGCCGCGGGCGTGTGGACGGCGATCTACCAGCTTGGGGCTATGCGCATAGGGCACGGGATCCGGGCCTTGGAAGATCCCTCCCTGCTGGACTGCCTGCGGGAGCGGGGCGTCACGGTGGAGGTCTGCCCAAGCAGCAACCTGCGGCTCGGACTCATCCCGTCGCTGGAGGCACACCCGCTCCGCGCCTTCCTGGATCACGGAGTCCGGGTCACCATAAACAGCGACGATCCTGTACTGCTCGGCACCACGCTATCCAGGGAGCTCCGCCTGATGGCCAGGGCCCAAGGCCTCGGGGCCGCAGAGGTCCTCGAGGTCGCGGCAAACGGCGCTAGGGCAGCGTTTCTGCCTCACGATGCCCGGGCCGCGCTCGAGCGACGGGTTCGATCCGCTTCCCTCTCTTCCTGAGCGCGGCAGTCGGCGCCGCGCCTCCAATCGCGAGGGCACCCGGCCGCCTGCGCCGCCTGGGCGCGCGTTGAAATGTTGACCATTTTGATCTAGAATACGACCTCGAGAGTCCGCGACGTGGAAGGACCCCCGCGCAAGGCCACAGGAGGCGGGCATGGCTGAGCTGGAGATCCGTGATCTGCGCGTGCAGGTCGCGGACAAGGTAATCCTCAAGGGGCTGAACCTGGCCATGGAAGCCGGGGAGATACACGCCATCATGGGCCCGAACGGGTCCGGGAAGAGCACCCTGGCCAACGTGCTGATGGGCAACCCCTTCTACCAGGTTATCGGGGGAGAGGTCCTCTACCGGGGCGAGGACCTGCTGGCCATGGCCCCCGACGAGCGGGCCCGCCGCGGCCTCTTCATCGCGTTCCAGTACCCGGTGAGCGTTCCGGGTGTGTCGATGGCGAACTTCCTGCGCACCGCCGTCTCGGCCCGAAGGGGCTACGAGCAGGAGCTAATGCCCGCGGCCGAGTTCCAGAAGCTCCTCAGGGCGAGGATGGAGATGCTGAGGATGGACCCTGCGGTGGTCGGCCGTTACCTCAACGAGGGGTTCTCGGGGGGCGAGAAGAAGCGGGCCGAGATCCTGCAGATGGCCCTGCTCGAGCCGACCGTCGCCATCATGGACGAGACCGACTCCGGGCTCGACATCGACTCGCTCAAGGTCGTCGCGGACGGCGTGATGCAGATGTACGGGGAGGCCTCGGGCCAGATGGGGATGCTCCTGATCACCCACTACTCGCGGATCCTCCAGTTCATTCCTCCCGGGCAAGTGCACATCCTGTACGACGGCCGGATAGTCGTTTCGGGAGGCCCGGAGCTGGCGGACGAGCTGGAGCGTCAGGGCTACGAGGGGATCCGGCAGCAGTTCGAGGTCGTCGCGGCCGAGGTCAGGCAGGATGGGGCCGTGCGACGCGCGGGCAAGGTGTTCTGGGTAACCCACTAGCGACGGCCGAGACCTTCGACGCGAGAGACCGCCTGGAGACCGGCAGATGGCACCGTCCAACCCTCTCGGGATAGACCTGGACAGCTACAAGTGGGGCTTTCGCGATCCCGAGAACTACGCCTACAAGGCCCGCAAGGGACTGGATCGCGAGATCGTCGAGATGATCTCGGCGATGAAGGGCGAGCCCGACTGGATGAGGGCGCTCCGGCTTCACTCGCTCGATCACTTCCAGAAGCGCCCGACGCCGCGATGGGGCGCCGATCTCGGCCAGATCGACTTCAACGACATCTACTACTACCTCAAGCCGACCGACAGGAAGGGGCACACGTGGGAGGAGGTGCCCGAGGAGATTAAGCGCACCTTCGACCGGCTCGGAATCCCGGAGGCGGAGAAGAAGTTCCTGGCGGGGGTGGGTGCCCAGTACGAGAGCGAGTCCGTCTACCACAACCTCAAGGAGGAGTGGGAGAAGCTCGGCGTGATCTTCCTGGACACCGACTCGGCGCTGCGCCAGCACCCCGACGTCGTGCGTGAGTACTTCGGAACGGTCGTTCCCCCCGAGGACAACAAGCTCGCCGCCCTCAACAGCGCTGTCTGGTCGGGGGGCTCCTTCGTGTATGTGCCCGCCGGGGTCAAGGTGGACATACCTCTGCAGGCGTACTTCCGCATCAACGCGGAGAAGGCCGGTCAGTTCGAGAGGACGCTGATCGTCTGCGAGCCCGGATCGTACGTCCACTACGTGGAGGGCTGCACGGCGCCCGTCTACACCACCGACTCGCTCCACAGCGCCGTAGTGGAGATCATCGTCAAGGAGGGCGCGCGCTGCCGCTACACCACCATCCAGAACTGGTCGAAGAACGTCTACAACCTGGTGACCAAGAGGGCGGTCGCCTACCGCGACGCGACGATGGAGTGGGTAGACGGCAACCTGGGCTCTAAGGTGACGATGAAGTATCCCTCGGTCTACATGATGGAGCCCGGCGCCCGCGCGGAGATACTCTCGGTGGCCTTCGCGGGAAGCGGCCAGCACCAGGATCCGGGCACCAAGGTCATCCACGCCGCGCCTCACACCCGCTCGACCGTCGTGAGCAAGTCGATCGCCAAGGACGGCGGCCGCGCAGGGTACCGCGGCCTGGTGAAGATCTACCCAGAGGCCAGGGGGAGCAGCTGCGCCGTGCGCTGCGACGCGCTGATCCTGGATGAGCACAGCAGGTCGGACACCTATCCGCGGATGGAGATCGACGAGCAGGACGTCTCGGTCACTCACGAGGCCACGGTCTCGAAGGTCAGCGACGAGCAGCTCTTCTACCTAATGAGCCGCGGCATCAAGGGCGACGAGGCGATGAACATGATCGTGAGGGGGTTCATCGAGCCGGTCGTCAAGGAGCTCCCCCTCGAGTACGCGGTGGAGCTCAACCGCCTGGTCGCCCTCGAGATGGAGGGCTCGGTTGGCTAGGGCGGGCGTCGGGCTCAGCCGCGCCTCGGTCGAGGAGCTGAGCTCCCGGCTGGGCGAGCCCTCGTGGGCGCTGGAGTCGCGGCTCGAGGCATGGGAAGCCTTCGAGAGGCTCCCTCCGCCGTCGGTGACCCACCCTGAGCGGTGGCGCCGCACCGACCTGGGCGGCCTGGATCTGGGGGCCCTCGCCCTTCCAGACGGCACGGCTCTGCCGGACCCTCCGCAGCATCTCGGGCCTCTGCTCAGGGACCCGGAGGCGCGCGCAGGCCTCATCGTGCACATGAACGGGAAAGAGCCGCTCGCCGAACTAGAAGCCCCCGCATCCGGCCGGGGCGTGATCCTCTGCGGGCTGTCGGAGGCCCTCAAGACGCACCAAGATCTGGTGAGCGAACACCTCCTGGGCGCCTTCGACCGGTCTCCTACGCACAGGTTCGAAGCCCTGCGGGCCGCGCTCTGGTCAGGGGGAACGTTCCTCTACGTGCCGAGCGGAGTCGAGGTGGCGCTGCCGCTGCTCTCTCACCGGTGGCTGGGGGCCGCGGGTATCGCGGCGTTCCCGCGCACGCTTCTCGTCGCAGAGGAGGGCAGCGGCGTCACACTCGTCGAGTTGTGCACCTCTGTAGCCGCCGGCCGGCGCGGGCTGATCTCGGGGGACACCGAGATAGTCGCCCGACCCGGTGCCCGGGTTCGCCACGCGGTCGTGCAGGAGTGGGGCCAGCCCCTGTGGGAGGTAGGCAGCCGGATCCGTGCAGGGATAGGGCGCGACGCCTCCTTCTCCAGCCTGGTGGCCACACTCGGCGGGGGTGTCGCGAAGTCCGAGATCGAATCCAGGCTGCTGGGCCCGGGCGCGTCGGCGGAGATGCTGGGCGTCTACTTCGGAAGCGGCGCGCAGCACGTGGAGCTGCACACGTTGCAGCACCATGGCGCGAGGAGCACCAGGAGCGACCTGTCGTACAAGGGCGCCGTGAAGGACTCGGCGAGGGGCCTGTTCTCCGGGCTGATCCGCGTGGAGGAGGGCGCGCAGGGGACCGATGCCTTCCAATCCAACCGGAACCTGATCCTCTCCGAGGGCGCGCGGACCGAAAGCACGCCTATGCTCGAGATAATGGCCAACGACCTGCGGTGCAGCCACGGCTCCGCCACCAGCCGCCTCGACGAGGAGCAGATCCTCTACCTGATGAGCCGCGGCATAAGGCGCAAGAGGGCTGCGTTCATGATCGTGGAAGGGTTCTTTGCGGACATCCTGGACCGGATCCCGGAGGGTCGCCTGAGGGCGTACCTGCGGGCACGCATAGCGGAGAAGATGATCTGAGATGGACGAGTTCGTGAGGGCCGCCAGCACGGCCGAGATTCCACCGGGCGCAGCCAAGCAGGTGGTGTTGGGAGGGCGTAGGATCGCGATCGTGAACCTCTCGGGCACATTCTACGCGATCGACGACACCTGCTCCCACGAGGTCCAGTCGCTCTCGGAGGGACCCGTCACGGGCGATCTGATCGTATGTCCCAGGCATGGATCCAGGTTCCACATCCCCACGGGGCGCGTGCTCTCGCTGCCCGCGGCCCGGCCGGTCAGCACCTACCAGGTGAAGGTGGAGGGCGAGGAGGTCTTCGTCTCGCCGACGCCTGCGCCGGGGCAGGGCATGCCCCACAGGAGCTGAGGCAGGAGCGCGGTCTATGGAGCTTGGCGCGCGCATCAAAGGCGACTTCCCCCTGCTCAGGGGCAGGGAGGGGGAGAGGCCGCTAGTCTACCTGGACAGCGCCGCGACCTCCCAGAAGCCTACTCCGGTCCTGGAGGCGCTGCTCGAGTTCTACCACGACTTCAACGCCAACGTGCACAGGGGGATCTACCGCATCGCCGAGGAGGCGACGGCCCGCTACGAGGGGGCCCGCGCCAAGCTCGCCGGATTCCTGGGCGGCTCCGAGCCCGCGGAGGTGGTCTTCACGCGCGGGACGACCGAGGCGATCAACCTGGTTGCCTCGGCATGGGGCCGCGCCAATGTCGGGCCGGGCGACGAGATCGTTCTGACGGAAATGGAGCACCACAGCAACATAGTGCCCTGGCAGCTGCTGGCCGCGGAGCGGGGAGCGAGGCTCAGGTACATGCCCGTCACCGATGCGGGTCGTCTCGATCTCGGCTCACTGGATCGGTTGCTGACCGAAGGCACGAAGCTGGTCGCGCTCACACACCAGTCGAACGTGCTGGGCACCGTCAACCCCGTGCGGGAGATAGCGGACGCGGCGCACGCCGTCGGCGCCCTGGTCCTGGTCGACGCGGCACAGAGCGTGCCCCACCAGGGAGTGGACGCCCCAGGCCTGGGGGCGGACTTCCTCGCCTTCTCCGGCCACAAGATGCTGGGGCCCACAGGCACGGGCGGACTCTGGGCGCGCTACGACCTGCTGGAGTCGATGCCTCCCTACCACGGCGGCGGCGAGATGATCGTCAGCGTGGGGCTCGACTCGTCGACCTTCAAGGGCCCTCCCCACAGGTTCGAGGCGGGAACGCCCAACATAGGCGACTGCATCGCGCTCGGAGCGGCTGTGGACTACCTGCAGCGGGTCGGTCTCGACGCGATCGCCGCCCACGAGCGCGACCTGACTGCGTATGCGCTCTCACGACTGCGCGACGTTCCGGGGGTGACGGTCTACGGCCCGCTCGAGGCACAGGAGCGGGGAGGTGCCGTCAGCTTCACCATGGACGTGGCGCACCCGCATGACATCGCCCAGGTGCTGGACGCCGAGGGGATCGCGGTACGGGCAGGCCACCACTGCACGCAGCCCCTGCACCGGAGGTTCGGGATCTCGGCCTCCGCTCGGGCGAGCTTCTACCTGTACAACACCCGCGAGGACGCCGACGCCCTGATCGAGGGCCTGCTGAAGGTCCGGAGGGTCTTCGGCCGCGGGGCCGGGTCCGACTAGAGGGCCGGGAGGGGATCGTGGGGATCGAAGACCTCTACCGAGACGTGATACTCGATCACTACTCTCACCCCCGCAACCGCGGGGTCCTTCAGCCGGCGGACGTCGCGGTGGAGGGTGTCAACCCGCTGTGCGGCGACGAGCTGACGCTCTACCTACGTGTGCGCGAGGGTAAGGTCGAGGAGGCGCGGTTCGAGGGGCGCGGCTGCTCGATCAGCCAGGCCTCGACCTCGATGATGACGGAGTTGGTCAAGGGCAAGAGCGTGGACGAGGTTCGCGAGCTTGCCGCTCAGTTCAAGCTTATGATGCACGGCAAGGAGCCCTCGGAGGAGCTAGGCGACATCGTCGCGCTGCGGGGCGTCAGCAAGTTCCCGGTGCGCGTCAAGTGCGCTACGCTGCCGTGGGTCACCCTGGAGCAGGGGCTGGAGGATGCCGGCACCGGGCGCGTTCCCCGCAGGGTCTCCACCGAGGATCCCGCCGGGTAGCGCCTCGCCTCGCCTCGGCGAGGCTCCGCCCTGCAACCGCGGGCGCTAGCCCGCCCTCTTGCGCTCCACCGCGCGGCGGGCCGCCGCCTCGATCTCACGTGCCGTCAGCCCGTACTTCTCCATCAACTGCCCGGGCTGGCCCGACTCGCCGAAGGTGTCCTTGATGCCCACCCTCTCGACCGGGACGGGGTGGTGCGCTGCCACGACCTCGCAGACCGCCCCGCCCAGCCCACCGTAGATCGTGTGCTCCTCGGCGGTGACCAGCGCCCCGCTCCTGCGCGCGGCCGCGACGATCGTCTCCTCGTCCAGCGGCTTCAGGGTCGAGACGTTGAGGACGCCCGCCTCGATGCCCTCCGCGCCGAGCGCCTCCGCGGCCTTGAGGGCTTCTGCGACCATGATCCCGCACGCGGCTATCACGACGTCCCCGCCCTCACGCAGCGAGGCGGCGACCCCGATCTCGAAACGGTAGTCGTCGCCGAACAGCACCGGGACCCCGCTCCTCCCAAGCCTCACGTAGACCGGGCCGGGGTGGCCGGCCACCGCCCGTATCGCCTTTGCCGTCTCGACGGCGTCGGCCGGTACTACGACTGTCATCCCGGCGAGCGCGCGCATCATCGCGAGCTCCTCGACCGCCTGGGCGCTCATCCCGTCCTCGCCCACGGTGATGCCGCCGTGCGTGCTGACCAGCTTGACACCGAGGCCCGTCTGCGCAACCAGGACCCTTATCTGGTCGTAGCACCGGCCTGGCGAGAAGGCCGCGAACGAGCTGGCGAAGGGGATCTTGCCCGAGGCGGCCAGGCCTGCGGCCACGCCTATCATGTTCTGCTCTGCGATCCCGCACTCGATGAACCGCTCCGGGAACTCCTCCGCGAAGGCCTCGAGGCGGTTGGAGTCGCGGAGGTCGCCCGTGAGCGCGTATACCCTCGGGTCCTCCCTGGCGACCTCCACCAGCGTCTCGCCGTAGGCGTCGCGCGTTGCCTTGCTCCCTGCGGAGCTCCTGTTGGGCCCACCCATGATCGTCAGCGCCCTCCCTGCGTCTCGGCGTCGAGCTCGGCCAGCGCCCGCGCCAGTTCGTCCCTGCTCAACGCCTTGCCGTGGAAGCCCACCACGCCCTCGATGAACGACACGCCCTTCCCCTTTACGGTGCGAGCCACTATCACCTGCGGGCGCCCCACCCCGGCACGCGCCCTGTCCAGGGCGGCCACTATCTCGCCCATGTCGTGCCCGTCTATCTCCGCCACCTCCCAGCCGAAGGCGTGCCACTTCTCGGCCAGCGGGTCGAGGCAGATTCGCTCCTCGGTCTTTCCGGTCTGCTGGAGGCCGTTGCGGTCGACGATCAGGGTCAGGTTGTCCAGGCGGTAGTGGGCCGCGAACATGGCGCCTTCCCACACCGCCCCCTCCTGGGACTCGCCGTCGCCCAGCATCACGTAGACCCGGCAGTCCTTCCCGTCGCGCTTCGCGGCGAGCGCCATCCCGATCGCGGCCGAGAAGCCCATCCCCAGCGATCCCGTCGACATGTCCACCCCCGGAGTGCGGTTCATGTCGGGGTGGCCCTGCAGGAGGCTGCCCAGCTGCCGCAGCGACGGGAGGTGCGACGCGTCGAAGTAGCCGCACTCGGCCAGCACGACATACCAGGCCGGGCAGGCGTGGCCCTTGCTGAGCACGAACCTGTCGCGCTCCTCCCACTTGGGGTTGCCCGGGTCGTGTCGCATCGCGTGGAAGTAGAGCGCGGTGACTACGTCGATCGCGGAGAGCGAACCTCCGGGGTGGCCTGAGGCCGCCTCGGTGGTGATCTCCAGGATGCTCTTGCGAAACTGCCGGGCGCGGGACCGCAGCGCCCCGATGTCGGGTTCGGGATTCATGGGGTGCCCCTTCTGCGGGTTGCTTACTCCTGACCCTGACAGGGTTCTGTGTGCCGCGCTCCACACCCTTCCTGAGGTCCTCAGGAGGGTATGCGCGCTCGCTCATCCAAGGGAGAGGGGACAGGCGCGGGGCTGGCGCAGGGATGGCCGAGGGCGTCCGGCCCGCGGATGCCGGGAGGAGATGAAGGGCGATGAGCGATCAACGCACGCTATTGAGATGGGTTCTCACTAAGACCGCCGAGCGTATCACGCGATGCCTCTCCGACCTCTCAGAGGAGGAGGCGGCTGCCAACGTGCACGGCCTGACCCCCATCGTCTGGCAGGCCGGCCACGTGCTCCTGACAGAGGCGCTCCTGCTTCGCCGGGCCGGCCGGCAGGCGGACCTGCCGGCAAGCTACGATACCCTCTTCGCGATGGGCTCCGGAGGAGAGGCCGACTACCCGCCGCTGGATGAGATCCGCCCGCTCCTGGCGGCGATGAACGAGCTGCTCTGCGATCTGGCCGCCACGGCCCCTTTGGATCAGCCGCTCGAAGGGAGCAAGGTGTACGGCTCCGTCGGGGAGGCCCTCACCTTCATGGTCCACCACCGCGGCTACCACGTCGGCAAGATCACCACCCTCCGGAGGCTGCTGGAGAAGGACCGCCTCTTCGGGTAACGCAGGCGGTAGCGTCACTGCGGGGGCCGCGGCGCGCCGTTTGACGCTCCTTTCAGGCGATGCTACCATTGCCTGGATTGCGGCCCTGCGCAGGGTTGGAGGGTTCGATGGCTAATTCCGAGATCCCGATACACGCGGCCTCCAGGAGCGCACCCATAGGCAAGGTGGTGGGTGCGGTAGAACGGCTCCCCGGAGGGAGTGTCGTCCTCACGAAGGTCGAGTACGTGCTCAACTGGAGCCGCGCAGCCAGCCTGTGGCCCCTGACCTTCGGCCTCGCGTGCTGCGCGATAGAGATGATGGCGGCGTGGGCCGGACGGTTCGATCTCGACCGCATAGGCGTCATGCCCCGGGCTACCCCCCGCCAGACCGACCTGATGATCGCGGCGGGTCGGTGCTCGATCAAGATGGCCCCTATCGTCCGGCGGCTGTGGGAGCAGATGCCGGAGCCCAAGTACGTCCTCTCGATGGGCTCGTGCGCGACCTGCGGCGGGCCTTTCTACCACGACAACTACTCCATAGTGAAGGGCATCGACGAGATAGTTCCGGTGGACGTCTACGTCCCGGGCTGTCCTCCACGGCCCGAGGCCCTGATCGAGGGCATCCTGAGGCTCCAGGACAAGATCAAGGGCGAGCGGTTTCTGAGGCCCGCGAGGGACGGAGGGGCGTAGGATGCACCTGCGAGCCCACGTAGGGCGTGCGCGGTGAGGCTTCACACCGAGGAACTCATGCTCAACATGGGGCCCCAGCACCCCAGCACGCACGGTGTGCTGCGCCTCATCCTCACGATCGACGGCGAGAACATCGCGGGGGTCAAGCCGGACATCGGTTACCTGCACTCCTCCCTCGAGAAGATGATGGAGCACCGCACCTACCTCCAAAACGTGGCCCTGGTCGACCGCGGCATGGACTACCTGACGGCGCTCGCGAACGAGGAGGCATACCTCCTGGCCGTGGAGCGCCTGGGCGGCATCGAGGTTCCTCCTCGCGCGAAGTGGATTCGGACCATCATGCTCGAGTTCCAGCGGATCTCCAGCCACTTGGTGTGGCTGGGCACCTGGGGGATAGACCTGGGAGCCTCGACGGTCTTCATCTACTGCTTCCGCGAGAGGGAGCGCATCCTGGACCTGCTGGAGCAGGTAACGGGTGGACGCCTCCACTACGTCTACTTCCGTCCCGGAGGCGTCCTGACGGACCTGCCGGAGGGCTGGACCGATCGCGCGCTGGAGTTCTGCGACGAGCTCCTAGACCGCATGGTGGAGTACCACGAGCTCCTGACCGGCAACCCGATCTTCCGGGCCCGGGTGCTGGGCGTGGGCGTGCTTCCTCGCGATGCCGCGATCAACATGGGTGCCTGCGGACCTATCGCGCGCGGGTCGGGAGTCGACTTCGACGTCCGCAGGGCTCACCCGTACGAGGCCTATGGCGATGTGGAGTTCGATGTTCCGGTGTTCGAGGGCGGGGACTGCTTCGCCCGCTACCAGGTCCGCATGGAGGAGATGCGGCAGAGCGTGCGCATCATCCGCCAGGCGATAGAGAGGCTCCCCGAGGGGGAGGTGCGCGCGAGGGTCCCGGTCAACGTCAGGCTCCCCAGGGGAGAGGTCTACGCCCGAACGGAGTCGCCGCGAGGCGACCTCGGGATCTACCTGGTGAGTGAAGGCACGGACAAGCCCCACCGGGTCAAGATCCGCGCCCCGTCGTTTAGCAACCTCTATGCGCTGACCGAGATAATGCGAGGCTGGAAGGTGGCAGATCTCGTGGCCATCCTGGGCAGCGTCGACATCGTGCTTTCGGACGTGGATCGGTAGGGGGTGGGGATGGCAGAGCTTGCCGCGCGCGCCTGGGACGCCATCAACGGCCTGTACCTTGGGCTCCGCGTGACGTTCCGGGTGCTGCTGGACAGGAAGATCACGGTCAAGTACCCTCTCGAGAAGCTCGAGGTTTCGCCCAGGTGGCACGGTCTCCTCGCGCTGCCCCTCGACCCGGAGACGGGCAAGGACAAGTGCATAATCTGTCTCCAGTGCGAGCGGGTATGCCCGGACAGGTGCATCCACATAGAGTCCACCGGAAAGGGCAAGGAGCGGGTCCTCACCCGGTTCGACATCGAGATGGACAAGTGCTGCTACTGCGGCCTATGCGTGGAGGTATGCCCCACGGATGCGATCGTCTTCATCCCCGAGTACGAGGCGAGCACGCGCGATCGTGCCCGCCTCCTCTACGACCTCGAGGATCTGCACCGCGCGGCGCCTAAGGAGCCGCCGGCGCGCGGGCTGGTCAAGATGGGGAGGGGTCGATGAGCTGGGAGCTGGTCGAGAGACTGAAGACCCGGTTCCCGGAGGCGGAGCCGCTCCCGGGCCCCGAGGAAGGGCATGAAGGCGGCGAGGAGGGCGCGCACAAGCAGAAGGCGCCTGCCTTTCTAACTCCGGGCGCGTACGTGCCCGCCGAGAGGCTCCCCGAGATCTGCCGGGCGCTGAGGGATGAGGAGCCCTTTCTCCTGGACTACTGCTCGTTCGTGTCTGCGGTCGATCGCCCGGACGCAGGGCAGTTCGAGGTGGTCTACCACTTGTACTCGACGGCGGCGAACCACGAGCTGCTGATCAAGGCGAGGGTTGACCGGAATTCGCCCAGCGTTCCCAGCGTTTCCGGGATATGGAGCGGCGCGCTGTGGCACGAGCGGGAGGCGTTCGACCTCTTCGGGGTAGCCTTCGTCGGGCACCCGGACCTGCGGCGGATAATGATGACCGACGACTGGATCGGGCACCCGCTTCGTAAGGACTACGTCTTCCAGGAGCCGCGGTGGATGACAGAGCTCATCGAGACGCGCCGCCGCGAGGCCGGGGAGGCGCCGGAGGAGTAGCCGCCGCCGCTGAAGCCGCAAGCCACCGCGCGCCCCGGCACAAGGCCGGGGCGCGCGCCCTTTGACGGGCGCGAGGGCCGTGCGCAGCGCAGGAAGGACGGTGGAGATCAGATGCGCCGGAGGGAGTTCATTGCCCGCGTGGGTGTCGCCGCTGCCTCGGTGACGGGCGTGGCGGCGCTGCTTCAGTGGCTCTCGTCCGCGGCGGCCGGCGCTATGGCGGCTGCCGCCTCGATCTTCGATCGGATGAGGGGGCTGCCCCTCGAGGTGACGCCCGTCGGCACGTTCTTCTCGATAAGCAAGAACTCCGCGGGAAGGGACCCCCGGCTGGAACCGGGCCGATGGAGCCTCGAGATAACGGGGCTGGTGGGGAAGCCGCTGCGGCTCACCTACGATCAGCTCAAGGCGATGCGGGCCGTAGAACGCTACCACACGCTGGAGTGCATAAACAACCCGGTGGGCGGAGACCTGATAGGCAACGCTCACTGGCGGGGCGTCAGGTTTAGCGATCTCGTGGTCCTGGCCGGCGGGGTGAGCCCGGAGGCAACCAGGTTCGCCGTGCGCTGCGCCGACGGCTACACCGAAGGGCTTCCGGTGGCCGAGGCGATGCACCCGGACACGCTGCTCGCCCTCGAGATGAACGGCAGGCCGCTGACCGGGGAGCACGGCTTCCCCGCCCGGCTGCTGGTCCCGGGTCTGTACGGGATGAAGAACGTGAAGTGGATAGTCCGAGCCGAGGCGGTCAAGAGCCAGTTCACCGGCTACTGGCAGGCATCGGGCTGGAGCGACGAGGCCGTCGTGAAGACCTCCTCCTCGTTCCGTCTGCCCAAGGGATCGCCTGTGGGGCCCGGGCCGGTCGATCTGGGTGGTATCGCCTACGGCGGGGACAGGGGGATCCGGGAGATAGAGGTCAGCGCCGACGGAGGGCGGACCTGGTTTGCCGCCGAGGTGAAGCGGGCGCTGGGCGACCACACGTGGGTCCTCTGGGCTGCCAGCTGGAAGCCTCCCAGACCGGGGGAGTACACGCTCAGAGTCCGCGCCAAGGACGGGGCCGGCATCCTGCAGACCGCCCAGGAGACGCCCCCATTTCCCGACGGTTCCAGCGGCTACCACACCATGCGGCTGCGTGTCAGGGGTTAGTCGGGAGGCCGGAGGAGGCAAGCGCGCGTCCCAAGAACTGTACCGTGTTCTCGGTGCGCCCGGGCAAGCCGCACGGTGGGCCGCGGCTTAGCGAGGAGTCGGCATCTCGGGAGGGTGACGTGTCCGAAGCATACGATCTCGTGGTGGTCGGTGGAGGACCGGCAGGCTACGTGGGAGCGATCCGCGCCTCCCAGCTGGGGCTTCGAACGGCGCTGGTCGAGCGCGAGAAACTGGGCGGGGTCTGCCTGAACTGGGGCTGCGTCCCCACCAAGGTACTGCTTCACGCCGCTGACCTGCTGCGGCAGCTGAAGTCCGCCTCGTCACTGGGGATAGAGTGCGGCCCCGCCAGCGTGGACTTCGCCAAGCTGCAGAAGAGGAAGGGCGCGGTGGTCGAGGGGTTGGGTAAGGGCGTGCAGCTCCTTATGCGCAAGCACAAGATAGACGTCCACTCAGGCACCGGACGGCTCCTGGGCAAGGGCCGCGTCGCGGTCGAGGGGCCCGGGGGCCCCGGCCTGGAGCTCTCGGCGAGGCACATCCTGATCGCCACCGGATCGGCCCCTCGGGGCGTGCCGGGAGTCGAGATAGACAACGAGCGGATCATCGACAGCACCGGAGCCCTCTCGCTGGGCGAGGTTCCGAAGAGCATCGCAATCCTGGGGGGCGGGGCGATCGGTGTGGAGTTCGCGACGCTCTTCGCGGCCCTGGGAAGCAGGGTCACACTGGTGGAGCTGCTGCCGACCCTGCTGCCGTTGGAAGACGCCGAGGTCGGCCGGGCGCTGGAGAAGATCTACAAGCGCAGGGGGATCGCCGTTCACACCGGCACAACGGTCAAGGCGGCCGTCCACGGTAAGGCCGGCCTGCAGATCTCCCTCGAGAAGGGCGGGGAGACGGAGAGCATCACCGCCGACTACCTCCTGGTTGCGGTGGGACGCGCTCCTCAGACCGAGGGGCTCGGCCTCGCTGAGGCGGGAGTGGAGGTCAAGCCGCAGGGTGTAGTCGTGGACGCCGGCTTCCGCACCGCGGTCCCCGAGATCCTGGCGGTGGGCGATGTGATCGGTGGGCCGTTCCGGCTGGCGCATGTCGCCTCGGACGAGGCGATTCACGCGGTGGAGTCGATTGCCGGAGAGGCCGGGCCGCCCATAGACTACATGACGGTCCCCAGGCCCACCTTCTCGACACCGCAGGTTGCGACGATGGGGCAGAGTGAGACCCAGGCAGAGGAGGCGGGCCGGGCGGTGAAGGTCGGCCGCTTCGCGTTCGCGGCAAACAGCAAGGCGACCATCGACGGGGAGCGCGAGGGCTTCGTGAAGATCGTGAGCGACGCCGCAACCGGCGAGGTGCTCGGCGTTCACATCCTTGGCCCCTCGGCCACGGAGCTGCTCGCGGCCGGCGTGGCCACCCGCTTCCTCGAGGGTACGGTGGCCGAGCTCGGAGGCGCCGTGTATGCCCACCCCACTCTCTCCGAGGCGCTGAAGGAGGCCGCCCTGGACGCCATGGGCCGAGTGCTGCATGCCTAGCGGCCGCCCCGCCGCACCCGCCGGCGTCCGCCGTCCTCCCTGGTTGAAGGTACGCCTTCCGGGCGGGCCCGACTACGCCGACCTGGTGGGGATAATGCGCGGCCTCCAGATGCACACCGTCTGCGAGGAGGCGCGCTGTCCCAACGTGGGTGAGTGCTGGCAGAGGCGCACCGCGACGTTCCTCATCCTGGGGCAGAGGTGCACGCGAAGATGCGGCTACTGCGCGGTGTCGCACGGGAGGCCGGATCCGGCCGACGGAGATGAGCCGGCCCGGGTCGCCGAGGCCGCGGCCGCGATGGGGCTGCGCCACGCCGTCGTGACCTCCGTGACCAGGGACGACCTGGAAGACGGGGGCGCCGCGCTCTTCGCTGAGACGATCCGCCAGATCCGCCTGCGGCTGCCCGGTTGCACGGTGGAGGTGCTCGTGCCTGACTTCCGGGGTGATCCCGCGGCGCTCCAGACGGTGCTCGAAGCAGGCCCTGAGGTCCTGGGACACAACATCGAGTGCACACGCCGTCTCTTTGGGGAGGTGCGCCGCGGCGGCGAGTACGACCGGTCGCTCCGCCTGCTGGGGCGGGCAAAGGAGTGGGGCGCGGCCTCCCTGACCAAGAGCGGGGTGATCGTCGGCCTCGGCGAGACCACCGAGGAGCTGCTCGAGACGATGGACGATCTGCGGGCCGCGCGGTGCGATGTGCTGACCGTGGGCCAGTATCTGCGGCCCGGGCCGGGCAACCACCCCGTGGCCCGCTACTACACCCCCGACGAGTTCCTATGGCTGCGAGAGGAGGCGCTGGGTCGCGGGTTCAGGCACGTGGAGTCGGGCCCGCTGGTACGCTCCTCCTACAACGCTGATGTGGCCGCCCGGGCCGTTGGGAGAGGCACCGCGGCAGACGACCGCAGGACGCGAGCATGAGGGACGTCCCGGCGGATCAGGCGGCGCCGCTGCTCAGCAGGGAGCAGATGAAGCGCTACTCCC
>JBBIJB010000024.1:0-8255 GCA_037446215.1 Armatimonadota bacterium | reverse complement strand
GGGGGCCAGCGCCGCCTCGCGGAGAGCAGGGTATTGGTCGTCGGGGCAGGCGGGCTCGGCTCGCCCGCGGCGCTCTACCTGGCCGCCTGCGGTGTGGGAACCCTCGGCATCGTCGACGGCGACGCCGTGGAGCTCTCGAATCTCCACAGGCAGATCCTGCACCGAACGAAGGATCTGGGCATGCCAAAGACCGCTTCTGCGGCCCGAACCTTGGAGGAGATCAACCCCGAGATCACAGTTGTGCCCTACCAGACCACCCTCACCTCCGTCAACGCGGAGGAGATCATCGGTGGGTTCGACCTGGTGGTGAACGGGAGCGACAACTTCCCTACCCGCTACCTGGTCAGCGATGCCTGCGTCCTGCTCCGCAAGCCCCTCGTCGATGCCAGCATCCTCAGGTGGGAAGGCCAGGCAGCGGTCTACCTGCCCGGCCGTGGATGCTACCGGTGCCTCTTCCCGATCCCGCCTACGCCCGGCACAGTTCCCTCTTGCGCGGAGGCCGGCGTGATAGGGCCCATCCCAGGCCTCCTGGGGGCGCTGCAGGCGATCGAGGCGGTCAAGGTCCTGTTAGGGCGGGGTGATCCCCTGGCGAACCGGCTGCTGCTCTACGATGCCCTCAGTTGCGAGTTCAACACGGTCAGGTGGGAGCGGAATCCCTCCTGCCCGGCCTGCGGCGATAGCCCGACGGTCACCGCATTGATAGACTACGACCGGTTCTGCGGGCTCCCAGGCAGACCGCTCCGAACCAGGGAGGGCGGCGAGGAGGTGGAGGGGGCGCCAGCAGGTGTCCCGGAGGTCGATGCCGCGGCTGCGGCCGAGATGGTGCAGGGCGGCGCCCAGCTCGTGGACGTGCGCGAGTCCTGGGAGTGGGCGGGCGCGCGCATCCCGGGAGCCCTCCTCATTCCCAAAGGCGAGGTCGGGCGGCGCGCCTCCGAGATAGATCCCGACCGGCCCGCGGTGGTGTACTGCGCTACCGGCGTCCGCAGCGCCGCCGTGGTGGAGATGCTGAGGCGGGAGGGGTACGGAATGGCGTTCAACCTGGCCGGCGGTATGGTCGAGTGGGAGAACCGCCGGCTGCCGACGGAGGGCGACGACGGAGGGCGGTAGCGGCCTCCCGGCCGGCGGTCTGACAAGGCAGGCGATCCTGCGCGCGTCCCGTGACCTGGATCTGGTGGAGAGGCCCATGCCAACTCCTGCTCCGGGCGAGGTCGTCGTGCGGGTGCGCGCGGCGCTCACATGCGGTACCGACCTTAAGATCTACAGGCGCGGCCACCCCCGCGTCGGCTTTGGCCCGTTTGGCCACGAGGCGAGCGGTGAGATCGCCGAGGTGGGGGAAGGGGTCGAGGGGCTCTCGGTGGGGCAGCCGGTCGCTTTTGTCCACACCGCCCCCTGCGGGGAGTGCGGGCCCTGCGCCGGCGGGCGCGAGAACCACTGCGCGACGCTGCTCCAGGAGATGGCCCTGGGCGCATTCGGCGACCACCTCTGCCTGCCCGCGCGCGTAGTGCGCCGCCACCTCTTCCGGAAGCCCGAGCGGCTATCCTACATCGAGGCCGCGTTCCTGGAGCCGCTGGCCTGCGTCGTCCACGCCTGGGAGCGCCTCTCCCCGGCCCGCGAGAGCGTGGTCGCGGTGGTCGGGCTTGGAGCGGCGGGCCTCCTGCACCTCTCGCTGGCGAAGCGGAGGGGGCACCGCGCCGTGGCCGTCGGCCGACGCCCGGACTCACTGGATCTGGCGCTTAGGGCAGGGGCGGACGGGCTGGTCAACTCGGCGCGGGAGGACGTGGGGGAGGCGCTGCGAGCCCTCACAGGGGAAGGGCCCGGGCTCATCATAGAGTGCACGGGTACGGCCGAGGTCTGGCGCCAGGCTCCGATGTGGGCGGCGCCGGGAGGCCGCGTGCTCCTCTACGGCGGCCTGCCGGCGGGAAGCCAGCCCGCCTTCGACGCCACGCGGCTGCACTACGGCGAGGTGGATCTGGTCGGCACCTTCCACTTCCGGACCCAGGATGTCGTGGAGGCGCTCAGGCTCCTGGCCTCCGGCGAGATCAGCCCCAGGGGGTTGATCTCAGGGGTGCGCCCTCTCGATGCGATACGCGAGGTCTTCTCCGACCTGGATCAGGGGGTCGGCGTGAAGTACGCCGTGGTGCCGGACGGGAAGGAGTGGCTGTAGTGCCCCCGCTGCTCTCCCATGCGGCGGTGCTGCGCTCCCCGGGCGACATCCGCATCGAGGAGTTCGAGCTGCGCGGGCCCGGAACGGGCGAGCTCGTGCTCAGGATCACCGCGTGCGGGCTCTGCCCCGGCGAGGTGATGGACTGGTACGTGGCGCGCAAGGCCCCTGTAACCCTCGGGCACGAGGCCGTCGGAGTGGTCGTCGCGTCGGGCGAGGGTGCGCGGTTCGGGGTGGGGGAGCGCCTCTTCATCCACCATCACGCCCCGTGCATGGTCTGCCGCGCGTGCCGACGCGGGGAGCACGTTCACTGCGCCGCATGGAAGGAGCGCCGCCTCATCCCAGGAGGGCTGGCCTCGTACGCCCTCGCCCAGTCCGCCGCGGTCGAGTCGGATGCGCTGCCGGTGCCCGAGATCCTCTCCGACGAGGCGGCCACCTTCATCGAGCCACTGGCCACCGTGGTGAAGTCACTCCGGCGCGCCCGGCTCCGTGAGGGGGACAGGGTGCTCGTCATCGGGCTGGGTGTCATGGGGCTGCTGCACCTGATGGCCGCGAGGCGGCTCGCGGCTCCATCGCTGCTGGTAGGGGCGGATCGCTCGCCGATCCGCCTCTCCATGGCCCGCGGCTACGCCGACCTCCTCGTCGGGAACTCCGAGGGCGGCCTGGCCGAAGCCGTTCGAGAGGCCACGGCTGGCGAAGGGGCGGACGTGGTGGTGGTCGGGCCCGGGACGGTCGAGGCGATCGAGGCCGGGCGGCAATCCCTCGCACCCGGCGGCACGCTGGTCCTGTTCACGCCGACGCCGCCAGGCGATACGTGGCGCCTGTCGCCTCACGACCTCTACTTCGACGAGATCACGGTCGTGCCGAGCTACTCGGCCGGGCCCACCGACACCCGCGAAGCCCTCCGGCTGCTTGCCGGCGGGCTGCCGGTCGAGCGGCTCGTCACCCACAGACTGGCGCTCGCCCAGGCCGCGCAGGGCTTCGAGCTGGTCCGCGCCGCCGGAGATGCCCTGAAGGTGGTGGTGAGGCCGTGGCCCGCCGCGGGAGAGGGAACTGCGGGAGAGGAGGCGGTGGGAGCTTGAGGCGGGGTAACTCAAAGGGACCCGGCATCGCCCGCTTCGATCCGAAGCGGTGGCGCTGGAGGGGGATTGAGGCGATTCCGTACAAGGGGTCGCGGGAGAAGGTCCCCTCGTGGAAGGATGTGGAGAGGTTCGTCATGCTGGGCGGTAGAGGCGAGCCGTCCTCGTTCCATCTCCGCTACTTCGAGATCGCCCCGGGAGGCTTCTCATCCCTGGAGCGCCATCTCCACGTCCACGCGGTGCTGATCCTGCGGGGGCGGGGCACGCTGAGGATGGGAGGCGCCACCTACAGGCTGCGCCCGCTCGACTTCGTCTACATCGCTCCGGAGGTCGCCCACCAGTTCCGGGCCGGGCGGGAACCCTTTGGATTCCTGTGCGCGGTGGACGCGGCAAGAGACAGGCCCAGGCCCGCGTGACCCTGCGCCGCGAGTTGCGCGCTCGGAGGCATGAGCATAGAATTGAGTAGACGGTACCGACCGGAGGACCATAGACGCATGATTGGAGAAGCGACATGACAGATCAGGCAATGCCCGTTGAGGGCGGCAAGGCGCTGCGCGATAAGGTCGAACGGGTCCTCGACACTATCCGGCCCTACATCCAGGGAGACGGCGGGAACATCGAGCTGGTGAGCGTGGCCGACGATGGGGTCGTCCAGGTGCGCCTGACCGGAGCGTGCGTGGGATGCATGCACGCCCAGATGACCCTGAAGGCGGGGGTCGAGCGGATGCTCAAGCAGGAGATCCCCGAGATCCGCGCCGTGGAGGCGGCTCCCTTCTAGAGGCCGCGTGGAGCTATCCGGCGGGCCCCCATGGCGTACATGCGGGGCCCGCTTCGGTCTGTGCCCCTGGTGAGCGCCCGTGACGACGCCCTGGACCCGGATCCTTAGGAAGATCGACGACTGGCGGTGGGAGCTTCCCGACTCCTACAAGCCGGGCATGCGCGTACCCGGGCTCATCTACGCCGACGAGCCGATGCTGAGGGCGATGGGCGAGGAGCAGGCGATCGAGCAGGTGGCCAACGTCGCAACACTCCCGGGCATAGTGGGTCGCTCGCTGGCGATGCCCGACATCCACTGGGGGTACGGGTTCCCGGTAGGAGGCGTGGCCGCCTTCGACGGGGAGGAGGGAGTGATCTCGCCGGGCGGTGTCGGCTACGACATCAACTGCGGCGTCCGCCTCCTGCGCACAGACCTCGCCGAGCATGATGTCGCGCCCAGGATAGAGGCTCTGGTGGACACGCTCTACAGCACGGTGCCCTCGGGGGTCGGCGTGGGCGGGCGCGTCAAGGTGACGGCCTCCGAGGTGGATGCCGTCCTGTCTCAGGGCTCCCGGTGGGCCGTGGGAAAGGGCTACGGCACAGCGGACGACATAGAGGCAACCGAGGCCGGCGGGGCTCTGGGCACGGCCGATCCAGACGCCGTCAGCGACAATGCCAAGAAGCGCGGCAAGGGACAGGTGGGCACGCTCGGCTCCGGGAACCACTTCCTGGAAGTGCAGGTCGTCGAGGAGGTCTTCGATGCCCCGGCAGCCGCGGCGATGGGCGTGGAGGCGCCCGGCCAGGTGGTCGTCTTCGTGCACTCGGGCTCTCGGGGACTCGGACACCAGGTGTGCACAGACTACCTCCGTCTCTGTGAGCGCGCCGGCAAGAGGCACGGAATTCATCTGGTTGACAGGCAGCTTGCCTGTGTTCCCCTGCAGTCCGAGGAAGGCCGGCTCTACTTCGGTGCGATGTCCGCCGCCGCGAACTTCGCATGGGCCAACCGGCAGGTCATGACCCACTGGGTCAGGGAGAGCTTCGAGCGGGTGTTCGGGGGGAGCTGGGAGAGCCTAGGCATCCAGTTGATCTACGACGTCGCGCACAACATCGCGAAGATCGAGGAGTACAAGGTGGACGGCAGATCCCGCCGCCTCTGCGTACACCGCAAGGGGGCGACCCGGGCCTTCCCGGCGGGCCACCCCGAGGTGCCCCCGCGGTACAGGCGCATCGGCCAGCCCGTCCTCATACCGGGCGACATGGGCCGGTACTCATTCCTGGCGGTGGGATCAGAGGTCGCGATGCGCGAGTCGTTCGGCTCCACCTGCCACGGGGCCGGTCGTGTGCTCGGGCGCAAGGCGGCCATCCGCCGGCTGGCGGGCCGGGACATCGCGGGCGAGCTGCGCGGGGCAGGGATCGTGGTGCGGGCCAGGGAGAGGGGCCTGCTCGCCGAAGAGGCCTCCGAAGCCTACAAGGACGTGGCAGAGGTAGTGAACGTGTGCCACTCGGCGGGGCTGTGCCGCAGGGTGGCTCGCATGAGGCCGCTCGGGGTCGTCAAGGGATAGCCGGCAGGTCGCGCCACATCACGCAGGAGAGCAGGAGGGTCACCGTGCAGGTCCTGGCTAGCGAGGAGTTGCGCCTGCTCCACCAGACGGTCAGGGAGTTCGCGCGCGAGGAGATCCGGCCCCGCGCGCCGGAGTGGGATCGGCAGGGGCGCTTTCCGACGGAGATCGTACCCGGGCTGGCCTCGCTCGGGCTGCTCGGCATGACCATACCGGCTGAGTACGGCGGATCCGAGCTCGACATGACGGCGATCGCAACCGTGATCGAGGCGCTGGCCTGGGGCGACGGCGGTGTCGCGCTCACCGTGGCATCCCACAACTCGTTGTGTTCCAGGCACATAACCACGTTCGGGAGTGAGGAGCAACGGCGTCGATACCTTCCAGGGCTCGCCTCGGGCCAGGCGCTGGGCGCATGGTGCCTGACCGAGCCCGGCGCAGGGAGCGACGCCTCCGCGATCCAGACGAGGGCCGAGCGCCGGGGAGACCGGTGGGTCCTGAATGGGACGAAGGCCTTCGTGACGCAGGGCAGCGTCGGGGGGGTCTACGTCGTCATGGCGAAGAGCGATCCGGCCCGGGGGAGGGCAGGGATCAGCGCCTTTGTGCTCGAGCGCGGCGCCGTTGGACTTGAGGTGGGCAGGAAGGAAGAGAAGCTCGGGGTTCGGAGCAGCGACACCGCTGAGGTCCGCCTGGTGGACTGCGAGGCGGGCGACGATCAACTCCTTGGGGCTCCCGGGGAGGGCTACCGGCAGGCGATGCAGATACTGGAGAGGGGCCGCGTCGGGATCGCGGCGATGGCCGTGGGGATCGGGCGGGCGGCGCTGGAGGCCGCACTCGCCTACGCACAGGAGCGCCCGGCCTACGGCGGCACGATCGCGGACCTGCAGGCCATTCAGTTCATGCTCGCGGACATGGCCACGGAGCTCGACGCCGCGTGGCTGCTGACCGAGCGTGCAGCCGGGCTCGCCGACGGGGACGAGCCTTTCCGGACCGAGGCGTCGATGGCCAAGCTCTACGCCTCCGAGGCCGCCGCGCGGGCCGCGTCAAAGGCGGTCCAGATACACGGCGGCTACGGCTTCACGAAGGACTATCCCGTGGAGCGGTTCTACCGGGACATCAAGCTCTGCGAGATCGGGGAGGGGACGAGCGAGATTCAGAGAGTCGTCATATCCAAAGAGGTGCTCGACGGCGCGGGCAGGAGGGGTGGCGCCTGATGCCGAGGGCCGTCAGCGCCGGTGGGCACCGGCTGATCAAGGCTCCCCTCCACCGGCTTTGGCAGATGCTCAGCCGCTTGGAGTCCCACCCACGCTTCGCGGGGCTGTGGTACTACGCCGATCTGATCGACCGATCACAGAACTCAACCGTGGTGGAGCTCAGGGGGTTCTTCGGAGGCCTCCCCATCACCTCGGTGCAGAGGTTCTCCCTGAAGCCCCCGGGACGGATCGAGTTCAGGCAGGCCCGGGGGACCCTGCGAGACCTGGCCGGGTTCTACGTACTGCGGGACGCCGACGGGGAGACCGAGCTGGAGGTCAAGATCTCGGCGGACGCCGGAATCCCCCTGTTCTCGGACTCCTCGGTGCGCCGGATCCTGGCGGGGCACGTCGAGAGCGTCCTATCCAAGATGAAGGCCTCGGCCGAACGCGACCTCGTCCGGCTGCCGTCCCGCCGCGGGCAGGCCGCCTCCGGTGCCTCTCTGCCCGGCGGAGCCGAGGGCGTGGTCCAGGACGGGCCTCGGGAGCCAGACGGCGCCGGAGAGGCGGACTGGGAGGGCGAGCCTGCCGAGGGTGAGCCGGCAGAGGAGCAGCCCGCTGCTCCCTCACCTGGTCAGGCCACGGGGCAGCCCGTGGAGAAGCGCCGCCGTCGCAGGAGGCGCCGCAGGAGGCCCTCGCTGCCAGAACAGACAGGAGGAGCGAGCTGATGCCGAACGATCAAGGCGGACCCACCCGCGAGCAGGTAGTGGAGGCGCTTAGGGGGGTCCTCGATCCAGAGCTGGGCCGAAGCATAGTTGACCTCGAGATGGTGAAGGACGTGGCCGTCTGCGGCGGGAGCGTTGCCGTGGAGGTGCTGCTGACGATCGGCGGCTGTCCGATGAAGGAGTCGATAGCCAGGTCCGTTGAGCAACGACTCCTATCCGTGCCGGGCGTGGAGGCGGTAGACGTCAGGATGGGATCGATGAGCTCGGACCAGCGCCGGGCGCTTGTCGAGCGGCTTCACCAGGGGCGGCGGGCAGGTGAGGAGGACGTACCCTCGAAGGACGGCGAGCCGCCCTCCCCCGCGCGGTCGCCCTTCCTCTCCGAGAACCCCCGAGCGCAGATCGTGGTGGTGGCGAGCGGCAAGGGGGGGGTGGGCAAGTCGACGGTCACCGCGAACCTCGCCATGGCGCTGGCGATGGACGGCAGGAAGGTCGGCGTTATCGACGCCGACGTCTACGGGTTCTCCATCCCGCGGATGCTCGGGCTGACCGGCAGGCCCACTGCGATCGACCGAATGCTGATCCCGCTCGAGCGCGACGGGGTGCGCGTGATGTCGATCGGCTTCCTTGTCCCGGACGAGGACGAGGCCGTGATCTGGCGCGGCCCGATGCTGCACAAGACCCTGCTCACCTTCATCAACGAAGTCCACTGGGGAGAAGGGCTGGAGTACCTCCTTATCGACCTTCCGCCCGGCACAGGCGACGCGCAATTATCTATCGCTCAACTAATC
>JBBIJB010000023.1:0-32315 GCA_037446215.1 Armatimonadota bacterium | reverse complement strand
AAACGCGGCCGGAAACAGGGGAGGGGACCTCATCGTACGCAGGGTCACGCTCCGAAGGGTGACGCCGCCCTGACCCCAGCCGCCTCAATTGACACCCCCAGGCCGCCATGCTAGAGTGGCTTGGATTTTGCGGGCACACTCGCCGCGACACAGCCGACATCTGAGGCCAATGCTGCCCCCCTACGCTCACGGGTTCGAGGTAGATCGAGAGGGTCACCTTCTCGTCGGTGGGGTGCGGGCCGCTGACCTTGCGGATCGCTTCGGAACCCCCCTCTACGCGCTCGACGAGACGCGGATAAGGTCCAACTGCCGCGAGTACCGAGAGGCCCTGCGGGCTCACTATCCCGGCCCAGGCAGGGTGCTGTACGCGTCTAAGGCTCTCTGTGTCGCCGCAGTCTGTCAGGTGGTCTGGGAAGAGGGTCTGGGTGTTGACGTCGTCAGCGTCGGGGAGATACACACGGCCCTCAAGGCCGGCCTCCCGCCGGAGGCGCTGTACTTCCACGGCAGCAACAAGACGGCAGACGAGGTGGCCTTTGGGCTCGAGGTCGGGGTAGGCAGGTTCGTGGTCGACAACGCCCACGAGCTGTCGCTGCTCGGCAGGATGGCGCACGAGCGTGGAAGGCAGGCTGAGATACTGCTGCGCCTTGCTCCCGGAATAGAGCCCCACACCCACAAGGCGATCCAGACCGGAGGCGTGGACTCGAAGTTCGGCTTCGGCATCCTCGGGGGATCGGCGAGGGAAGCGGTCGTGACTGCCCTTACGACCCCGGGGGTACGCCTGCTCGGCCTTCACTGCCACATAGGGTCACAGATCCTCGACGTTGGTCCCTTTGTGCTGGCCGCCCGCTCGCTGGTCGACTTCGCCGCGGAGATGCGACCGCACGGCTTCGAGCTCGCCGAGCTCAACCTGGGAGGCGGCCTGGGCATAAGGTACCTCTGTGACCAGGATCCTCCGCCCAGGTCGGAGTTGGTGCGAACGCTCTCCGAGTCGGTTGTGGATGCTCTCGGCAGTTGGGAGCTGCCCCTGCCGCGGCTGCTTCTCGAGCCGGGCCGATCGATAGTCGGGGATGCGGGAATCACGGTCTACACCGCGGGGGCGATCAAGGCGATTCCGGGCATACGGACATTCGTCTCGGTGGATGGGGGTATGTACGAGAACCCTCGCCCGGCCCTGTACGGCGCCCGCTACGAGGCGGTGGCCGCGGCCAGGGCCGCTGAGCCGGGTTCGGTTCGCTACACGGTAGCCGGCCGCTGCTGCGAGTCCGGGGACATCCTGATCTGGGACGCCAGCCTGCCGCAGATAGACCCAGGGGACCTGATCGCCGTGTTCGCGACCGGCGCGTACAACTACTCGATGGCCGGCAACTACAATCGCTACCCCAGGCCGGCGATGGTGTTCGCCCGCGAAGGCGCTGCGCAACTGGTCGTGGAGAGGGAGTCCGCCCTCGATCTCACAAGGCACGACCGGCTGCTGGAAGGCAGCTGCGCCCGGGTGCCCGCCGGCCAGTGCACAGATGCTCCGCCTTAGCCCGCAGTACCTCCTGCTCCTGATTCCGGCAGTCCTGGTCGCGGTGACCGTTCACGAGTACGCGCACGCCTGGGTGGCGGACAGGATGGGCGATCCGACCCCTCGGCGCCGCGGCCGGCTGACGCTGAATCCGATAGTCCACCTGGACCCCATAGGCTCCCTGCTCTTCCTGATCGCGGGGTTCGGGTGGGCCAGGCCGGTGGAGGTGAATCCCGGCTACTTCAGCGACTGGCGACGGGGAATGCTTGCGGTCGCGGCGGCGGGGCCGCTGTCGAATCTGACCGCGGCTTTCGTGATCGGACTAGGGTTCAAGCTCGGCCTGCTCGAGGCCGGCGGTTGGCTCGGCGGACTGGCATACTTCGTTGTGAGGATCAACGTCGTGCTGGCGGTCTTCAACCTGCTTCCCGTTCCTCCCCTGGACGGATCGAAGATACTTGCTGGGGTCCTGCCCCCGTCCCAGGCCGCCGCCTATGAGAGGATCGCTCCCTACGGGCCGCTTCTGCTCCTCGCGCTGCTCCTGCTGCCGGGCAACCTAATCGGTACGATCCTCTGGGCTCCGGTCAACTGGCTGGCCATTCGGGCGACCGGCATCGGCATGTAGGGCATGACGGACCCTGACCCTCAGGAAACCAGCGACGAGAACCGTCCCCGGGTAGAGGAACCGGACCAGAAGCGCTCGGGCCACCCAGCGCGCACCCCTGCCTCAGGGTACAGCGTCCGGGTCCCCGGATTCGAGGGGCCGCTCGACCTCCTGCTGACCCTCGCGCACCAGGGCAAGGTGGACCTCTCCACCATCCCTCTGGCCGACCTCTCGCGTCAGTTCACGGAGCGCATGCGCAACTCGATGGACCTGACAGAAGCGACGGAGGCCCTCTGGATGCTGGCGGCCCTGGTCGAGATGAAGGCAAAGCTGCTGCTGCCAAAGGCCCCGCCTCCCGAGGCGCTCCCCCTGCCGGAGGAGGGCGGCATGCCGGAGACCGTCGAGGAGAAGGTCGCGGAGTACAGGGCCTTCAAGGAGGCGGCATCGGCGCTGCGGGCACACGAGGATGAGCAGAAGCGCATATTCACGAGGTCGGCCCGCCCTACGGAGCCCGAACTGCCGCTGGAAGGGCTGACGGTCGAGGACCTCTTTGCCGCCTTTGGGCTGGTGCTCGAGCGTGCGCGCCGCCAGCAGGCGGCTGAGGTCGCCGACGAGCCCGTTCGGGTGGCCGACCGAAAGGCCGCCATTTTGCGCGCGCTTGCACGGAGCGGCGAGGGGCTGGAGTTCTCGGACCTGTTCCCTCTCCGCGTGACGGTCGTGTTCGTGGTTGTGACCTTCCTGGCGCTGTTGGAGTTGGTCGGTGAGCACAAGGTGAGGCTCCGCCAGGAGTCTGCCTTCTCGCCGATCTTCGTCTGGGCGGCCGGCTAGGGCGGGGGAGACGGTGAGGGAAGGGGACAGCAGCGGAGGCTCCGGAACCCCTGAGCGTCCCATCCAGGCAGGGGGCGAGGAGATAGCGGCGCTGGCAGGGACGCTGGAGAGCATTCTCTTCGTTGCGGACCGTCCGGTGCCCGCCGATAGGCTTGCCGAAGTCACCGGCGTGGAGGCTCAAGAGGTGAGGTCGGCGATTGTCCTGCTGCAGAGCCGGGTGGGCGGGCTGGTGGTGCAGTCTGTGGCTGGGGGCTACCAACTCGGCACGAGGCCCGAGCACGCCGAAGCTGTCCGGCTGTTCCTGCAACGCGAGCATGCCGAGCCCCTCTCGCGCGGCGCACTGGAGACCCTGGCCATCGTGGCGTATAGGCAGCCCGTGACCCGGGCCGAGATAGAGCAGATCAGGGGGGTTAGCAGCGACTGGCACGTGGAGCGCCTGCTCGATCGCCGCCTCATCCGTGTCGTGGGCAGGCGCCAGACCGTCGGCCGGCCGGTCCTCTTCGGCACCACGGAGACCTTCCTTCGGTACTTCGGGCTGAACGATCTTTCAGGCCTTCCGGCGATGGGTGTGAAGGGCGTTCAGTCGCTCCTCGAACCGTTGGGGTGAACGCGGCACCGTTCCTCCTGGCCTGCGCGGTGGTGCTGACCGCTGCCGGGGCCGCCCCAGGGCCGACTCCGACCCAGGTGAGCCGCCCTGCCGCAACGGTCGTCATGGACGCGAAGACAGGTAGGGTAATCAGCAGCCACAACGCCCGCCGCCCGCATCCGCCCGCGTCTGCCACGAAGATGCTCACCGCGATCCTGGTTGCCGAGAGGCTGGATCCTGCCCGGGCCGTTGCTATCTCGCCTCACGCCGCGGCGGTGCGCGAGGGATCGACGCTCGGGCTCGCGGCCGGTGAGAGATGGAGCGTGGCTGACCTACTGGCCGGGATCCTGCTGAGCTCCGCCAACGACGCCGCGGTCGCGCTGGCAGAGGCTTCCCACGGCAGCGTAGGGGCGTTCGTTGCGGCGATGAACTCGCGGGCGGCCGGATTGGGCGCTACCGGAAGCCGGTTCTCCAACCCGCACGGGCTCCACGCTCCTGGCCACCACAGCACCGCCTACGATCTGGCGGTGATCGCCAGGCACCTGCTCGCCGTTCCCGCGCTGGCCGGCATGGTGCGGCTGCAGGCCTGGGTGGTCGCCAGAGAGGGCAAGGAGCCCCGGACGCTTGCCAGTACAAACAGGCTCCTCTCGACCTATCCCGGCGCCGACGGGGTAAAGACCGGGTACACGGCGGCCTCCGGCCCGTCGATCGTGGGATCGGCCACTAGGGAGGGACGCCAGTTGATTGTCGTGGTTCTGAACAGCCCCCGGGTCTTCGAGGAGGCAGCCGGTCTCCTCGACCTCGGGTTTGGGGCCACCCCGGGAGCCGCTCCACGGCCGTGAGGAAGGACCGCGAGAGGTGGGAGAGGAGGTACAAGGCCGGGGAGCGGCCGCATGACGGGCCGCCGTCCGCCATCCTGCAAAGGTGGCTCCCCCGGCTACCCCTGGGCCGAGCCCTGGACCTGGCCACGGGCCTGGGACGCAACGCCCTGGTGCTTGCCGCGGCCGGTTATCGCGTGGATGCGATCGATATCTCTTCGACGTGTCTTGAGGAAGCGGCTCGCCGGGCGCGTCGCCTCGGCCTGGCGGTTCGGTGGATAGAGGCGGATCTCGACGCATACCCCATCCCCGAGGAGCGCTATGATGTTGTGGTGAACGCCTTCTTCCTCAAGCGCGGCATCTTCGGAGCACTGAAGGCCGCGGTCAAGCCCGGTGGGGTTGTCGTTGTTGACACGCACCTGCGGTCGCCGGAGCCTGACAGCGGCCCCCCCAGCCCACGCCACAGGCTCCGAAGAGGCGAGTTGATGAGACTCTTCTCGGGGTGGGAGATACTCGACCATCAGGAGGGTTTCTTCCAGGAGAGGGGACGACCCAGGTCGCTTGGCAGGATCGCGGCCAGGAAGCCTGGCGGACGCGGCCCGCGGCGGGGAGCGACACCTTGACCCGACTGGCCGCCACCCTGGTCCTGCTGGCTTCCCTCGCCGCCGCAGGAGGATGCGGGCGTGGAAGCGGCGCAGCGGCGCCACCAGTGGCCCCGGCCCGCTCGGAGAGGCCGCAGAGGATAGTCTCTATGGCTCCGAGCGTGACCGAGGTGCTGTTCGCCCTCGGACTGGACGAGGAGATCGTTGGGATCAGCGATGCCGACGACTTCCCGCCAGGCCGCCTCGAAGGGAGGACGAGGGTGGGGGGGGTCGTGGTTGGAGTAGAGCGTATCGTGGCGCTGCGACCAGACCTCGTGATAGGCGTCGCCGGGATCCAGAAGGAGCAGATCGACCGGGTTAGGTCGGCGGGGGTTCCGGTCCTGGCCGTGGATGCCGACACCTTCGACGAGGCGCTGGCACTGATAAGGGAAGTCGGAGAGATGACCGGAAGGGCTGGAGAGGCGGAGGCGCTGGCGGCTTCTCTCGCCATCCGGGCCGCATCCGTCCAACCGGCGCCGCCTTGCAGCGTCTACATCGAGGTCTGGCACGAGCCGTTGATCGCCGCCGGAGGCCGGACCCTCATCGATGACTTGGTGACGAGGTCAGGCGGCAAGAACATCTTCTCAGGCCTTCAGGGCTACAAGCAGGTCCAGCCCGAGGGCGTGATTGCCAGCTCGCCGGAGGTAGTCCTGCTGCTCTATCCGGGGGCGAGCCGGCTCAGGGAGCGATCGGGATGGCGACATCTGCCCGCTGTGCGCTCAGGCCGGGTCTACGAGCTTCCGACCTCGCTTGTCAGCCGCCCGGGCCCGAGGGTCGTCGAGGGGCTCTCGCTGGTCGCCCGGCTGTTGCGGCAGGCGAGGTAGCGGCCAATGCCCCAGGATTCCTTGGTATCGATCGCCGGGCTGGTCTGCCGCCTCGCGGGTAGAACCGCACTGGATGGCGTTACGCTCTCTATCGAGCCCGGATCCCTGTTCGGACTGGTCGGCCCAAACGGGGCCGGTAAGACCACGCTCCTCCGAGCTGTGGCGGGCGCGGTCGGACCCGAATCGGGCACGGTCCTGGTTGCGGGCTTCATCCCCCATGCGACACCGCCTCCCGAGCTGGCGAGGGTCATGGCCGCACTGCCGCAGCACCCGTCGGCGCCGGGCGGCATGACGGTGCAGGAGATAGTGGCGTGGGGCAGGAGCCCGCATCTCGGGCGACTCCGCCCCCTTGGGGAGAAGGATCGCGAGGCGGTGGACGAAGCGCTGGCGCGAACCGGAACCAGCGGCCTCGCGGATCGCATGGTGGCCCAGCTCAGTGGCGGGGAGCGCCACAGGGTGATGATCGCCAGGGCGCTGGCCCAGTCCCCGAGGATCCTGCTGCTGGATGAGCCCACTGTCCACCTCGATATCGGTCACCAGGTAGAGATCATGGAGACGCTGAGGTCTATTACCCGCCGGGGCACTACTGCGGTGGCCGCCCTACATGATCTGAACCTGGCCGCCGCCTATTGCGACGGGCTCGCGCTGCTCTCGAGAGGCCGGCTGATCTCTCAGGGTACTCCATCGCAGGTGCTGACCCCGAGCCTGATCCAGGAGGCCTACGGCACCGGCGTGGCAGTCCGGATGAACAGCGCCACGGGACGCCCCTACCTGGTGGCCGCGGCACCCGCGGTCGCGACGGAGACCGGCCCCTGCGTGCACGTGATCTGCGGTGGCGGGACAGGGGCCGACGCGCTCGCCCATCTGGTCCGCTCAGGGTACCGTGTAAGCGTGGGCGTGGTGCACGTCATGGATGCCGACGACGAGGCCGCCCGTCTCCTCGGCCTGAGGGTGGTCGAGGAGGCGCCCTTCTCGCCGATCAGCGCCGATGCGGCGGCCGAGGCCTCCCGCCTTGCCAGGGGGGCGGACGCGGTCCTGGTGGCGCCTGTTCCGATCGGGCCGGGAAACCTACGCAACCTCGACGTTGCCGAGGCCGCGCTTGACGGCGGCGTTCCCGTGGTGGTCGTGGGGGCTTCGGCCGGGGGCGACTTCGCCGCCGGCCTAGCAGGGAAGAGGATTTTGGAGTTGGTGGCTAAGGGCGCCTGTCTCACAGAGGACCTAGGCACAGCGCTGGCGGCGGTCGCCAGGGCAGCCCCGGTGGTGGCCCACAGGCAGGAGGAGGGGAAGAGGGCTTGAGCGACTGCGGTTCCAGCAAGGCTCCCGGCCCAAGGGGCGGGGCAAGGCCGCGGCGCGACCGCCCGGTCGTGGCGATCGACGGCCCCACCGCGGCTGGCAAGTCCACGGTCGCGCGCGCAGTGGCGCGCCGCTTTGGCTTCCTCTATGTCGATACCGGCGCCATGTACCGATCCGTGGCCCTGGCGGCACTGAAGTGGGGCGTGGACCTGGACGACTCGCAAGGCCTGGCAGACCTGGCGAGGGACCTCTCGATCGAATTGGAGGCCGTCGGGGAGGAGTGCCGGGTCCTGGTCGATGGGGAGGACGTTACGTCGTCGATACGATCGCCCGAGGTCTCCGCCGCCTCTTCGCTCGTCAGCGCCGTCGCCGGCGTGAGAGAGATCCTGGTGGCACGGCAGCGGGCGATGGGCGCCGCCGGCGGCGTCGTCATGGAGGGCCGCGACATCGGGACTGTGGTCTTCCCCGACGCTGACGTGAAGGTGTTCCTGGAGGCCTCGCTGGAGGCCAGGGCCAGGCGCCGGTGGGAGGAGCTGCGCGCGCGAGGGGTCGCAGTCGAACTTGACGAAGTAAGGCGAAGCGAGACCGAGCGCGACAGTCGGGACCGGACCCGCGATCTGTCACCGTTGCGTCCGGCCGCGGATGCCGTCGTGGTAGATACCACCGGGCAGGGTGGGGCCCAGGTGATAGAGGCGGTCGTGCGACTCGTCCAGGAGCGGATGGATGCTGTATAGCGTGCTCAAGCTCGCGTTCACACTGGTCTTCTGGGCTCACTTCCGTCTCAGGGTTGAGGGGCGCGAGAACGAGCCGGGGGAAGGCCCGGTCCTGGCGGTATGCAACCACGCGAGCGCGGCAGACCCCCCGATCGCAGGCGTGGCCCTCCGGAGGAGGGCGCGCTACATGGCCAAGCAGGAGTTGCTGAGCATCCCCGTGCTGGGCGCCCTGCTGCGTCGCCTGGGAGTCTTCCCGGTCAGGAGGGGTGAACCGGACCGACGATCGATACGCACCGCCCTCGAGGCGCTCTCTGGGGGGCAACTGGTGCTGATGTTCCCCGAGGGCACCCGGAGTCCGGACGGCAGGCTGATGGCCGCCGAGCCGGGCGCCGCGCTGCTCGCGCTGAGGGCAGGTGCACGAGTCCTGCCCATGGCGGTGATCGGCACCCACGTAGCCATGCCCAAGGGCTTCTGGCTGCCTCGGAGACGGCCAGTGACCGTCCGAATAGGCGAGCCGATCGATGTACCCAAGCACGAGGGACGCATAGGGCGCCTCGAACTGGAGGCCTGGGGACGCCGCTTCATGACGGCCATTGCCGGGCTGCTTCCTCCTGGCCAGAGGCCGGGTCAGTAGGAGGGAGCGAGGACCTGCAGAGCGCCGGGATGGACCGTGAAGGTAGCCGGCAGCCTCCCCACGGACTCGCCGTCTGCCTGAACCGCCAGCGGCATCGCGGAGGTGACCCGGACGACACTGCCTCTTGCCTGCCTGACCTTCGGGTGGAGGAGGTGTTTCCCCGAGAAGACCCGGGGCAGCACGCAGAGTGTCTCGAACCGAGTCAGCGGCCCAGCCACCACCACGTCCAGCACTCCGTCGTCAGGGCTGGCCGGGGGTACCAACCACATCCCCCCGGCGTTCCACGCGGTGTTGCCCACCGCGATCAAGAACAGCCTCTCACGGTTGAGGTCCCCGTCAACGACTACCTCTGAGTCCACCGGCTCGTAGACCACGAGCATCGTGAGGATCCCCAGCAGGTAGGCTGCAGTTCCCCCCAGCAGCTTCGGCCACCTGTTGACCTGCGAGGCCACCTCGCCGTCGAATCCCGCTCCGGCGATGGTTAGGAAGTAGCGTCCGTTCACCCAGCCGACATCGATCGGCCGCGGGCGCGCGGTCGCAATCAGGCGGGCGGCTTCGGCCGGGTCGCGCGGCAGAGCGAGGGCGCGCGCGAAGTCGTTGCCCGAGCCGATCGGCACGACCCCCAAGGCGGCCCCTCGCCCGCCCTGGAGTATCCCGTTGGCGACCTCGTGGGCGGTTCCGTCTCCACCCACCGCTATCACCACATCGCACTCCGCAGATGCCGCGAGCTCCACGGCGTGGCCGCGTCGCTCCGAGCGGGTCTCGGTGATGGTCCAGCCGGCCTCCTCCAGGACCTTCCGGGCCAGGGGCCAGGCTCTTGCTGCCCGGCCGCGACCTGCAAGCGGGTTGACCACTGCGTGTGCTCGCACGGCTCCTCCCTCCGACTGACCCAGGGACAGTACGGGAAGGGAGCCGCCATCTCCTGCCGCCGGAGGCAGGAAGATCGAGGCGTGGGGTCGGATTGATACCCGACTCCCATGCAGAGCGCGTCATCTCACAAGAGGTTGGTGGTGGAGGTCCTGGCTCCGGGTATGCTGGGGGCGTCCGGGAGCGTGGCCGGACCCGGCGCACACGGAGGCGGGCTGCGCCAGGCCGAGGGGCAGGGGGAGCGGACCTACAGGCTGCTGCGCCTCCTGGACAGGCTCAAGGACCTGTACGGCGAGAGGATATCTGTGTACCTAGTCGAGCCCTACTCGCTGGCGTGGCTCGCCAGGGTCGTCCGCTACCGGCCCAAGACCTACCCTGCCTTCATCGTCGATGGATGCGATCTCATCAGCGGTATGGACGGCGCCGCCCTCGAGGCCCGGATCTCTGAACGGCTGGGCGTGCCCGGGGGCAAGGGGTGAGGAGGTCTCCCTCGGGCGCTTCCATCGACGCCGATAGGGCGTGGGGGGTGATCTGTACGGCCCTGCGCTCCTTTCCGGTCATTCCGGCCCTTCGGGGAGTTGCCGACTGGCGGGCGGTCTCCGCGCGGCCTGCGGCCGCGGTCCTCGTATTCAAGGGTACGGTGTTCGAGGTGCGCGAGGTTGTTGCTGCCTCCGGGTCGCGACCGGTGCTGGTGCACATCGATCTCCTGGAGGGCGTTGGTAAGGACGAGGCCGGACTGCGGCTACTGCACGAGATGGGTGTGTGCGGTATCGCCAGCACCAGGGCGCACCTCATACGGCACGCGCGCAGGCGGGGACTGGTAGCCCTGCAGCGCCTCTTCGCCTTGGACTCCGACGCGCTCTCCACCGGCATCGCGTCGGCCCGCGACTCACGGCCGCACGCCGTCGAGGTCCTGCCGGGCCCCGTGGTGCCCTCTCTCATGCCCCGGCTGTCAGGGGAGCTCGATCTCCCCATAATCGGCGCAGGCCTGATAAGCAGCGCCCGCCAGGTGAGGTGCGTTCTCGCGGCCGGCGCGATGGGGGTCTCTACGAGCGCGCAGCACCTCTGGGGGGTCCCGGCGGCTGGGTTCGCAGATCCCCCTCGGCTTGACCGGCCCGGGTCGACCCTATAGTATTGATATGATGGAGTGAGCGACAGAGCCGCACGACTGAGCAGCATAGGGTTGGAGCCGAGACGAGGAGAAGGTTCCCGCGGATACGGGCCGGGACCTTCTCATTGTCATCTCCCGAGGATCCCGAAGCCCCTGGGTTTAACAAGTACAGAGGAGAGAGGGCGAGATCTGAGGTACCGCTCAGTAAGCCGGCCGAGCCGGCCGGCGACCCCAAAGTCATAGGAGGCGACCATGAGGTTGCATCTCGTCGTTTGGGCCTGGATCGTCGCCGCCAGCCTTGCTCTGGCGGCCATTCCCGTGGCAACGTCGCTTGCACAGCCGGCCGTCGAGGACCGGCTCGTTATCATCACACCGGTGGCAAGGACCGTCGCGGACCCAACGCTCGCCGCGTTCACCGAGTTCGCCCGCAGGCAGTTCGGAGTCACCATACGGGGATCGATAGTCTCGGCGGGAACCCCGGTCGCATACGGGCGGATCCGCGAGTGGGGCGGGCGGCCCGAGGCCGACGTGTTCTGGGGCGGTGAGCCCGCCCTCTTCGACGATCTGGCAGAGCGCAGGCTGCTCGTTCCGCACGAGCTGCCGGACTCGGTCCTCCGCGAGATCCCGGCGTCGATCGGGACCCCCAAGGCCATACTCCTCAAGGATCCCAAGAACTTCTGGGTGGGCTGCTGTCTGACCCCCTACGGCCTGATCTGGCATCCGCGCCTGCTGCGCAGGTTGGGGATGGAGGCCATCAGGGACTGGGACGACCTGCTCGACTGCCGCCTGAAGGGCCAGGTGGCGCAGTGCACACCCGACCGCTCGAGCTCCAACCACGCCTCGTACGAAGTCATACTGCAGTCGCAGGGGTGGGACAAGGGCTGGCAGTGGGCGCAGCGCCTCGGTGCCAATACCGGGCAATTCGTCGCCCGCAGCCGCGACGTGCCGACGGTCGTCGCGAAGGGCGAGTTCGCCGTGGGCTTCGCGGTACCCGCCTACATGGCCTTCGAGGATGTCCTCGGAGGGCACGATCTCAAGTACGTGAACCCGACGGCCGCATTCGTCACGCCTGAGCCGCTGGCGGTGATCGCAGGCACGCGCAGCCCGCGCGCGGCCCGCGCGTTCATACAGTTCGTCCTCAGCGAAGAAGGGCAGAAGGTCATGATGGCCCGGGGCCAGTTTGGAATCGCGCCGAAGTACAGGCTCGAGGGGCCTGCGGGCTCGCCGGTCGAGCGCATGGCGGAGTTCGCGGGGATACGCTCGTTCTTCGACAAGCCGGTCCGCAACATCTACGACGACGATGTTGCCCAGGGGCGCTACACCCTTGTGAACGACGTCTTCAGGAAGCTCATCCTGGAGAGGCACAGGGATCTGCAGAGGATGCACTGTCCGTAGCATGAAGACGGGGCAGGAAGCCGGGCGCGGCCCGGCACCTGCGCGAAGCACGCAGGGGTGGGCGCCCGAGTGGCGCCCACCCCTGTGAGGGGAGTGAAGAGCATGCAGGTGCGATTGGCGGACGTCGTCAAGCGGTTCAAGGCCGTTGAGGCGATGGCCGGGGTTTCGCTGACCATCGAGGAGGGTGAGTTCTTCACGCTGCTCGGGCCGTCAGGATGCGGCAAGACGACCACGCTGCGAGTGGTGGCGGGGTTCTACGATCCCGACGCCGGCAGCGTTGCCTTTGGGGATACGCTGGTCAACGGGATACCGCCGGCGGATCGCGGCATAGGCATCGTGTTTCAGAACTACGCGCTCTGGCCCCACATGACCGTCTACGAGAACGTCGCGTACGGCCTGAAGATCAAGCGCGTCGCCCAGACCGAGATCGCGCGCCGCGTCGGTGCCGCCCTCGAACAGGTAGGCCTTCAGGGGCTGGGAGGGCGGACGCCGGGACAGCTGAGCGGCGGCCAGCAGCAGCGGGTGGCGGTCGCGAGGGCCCTGGTCCTCAATCCCCGCGTCCTCCTCCTGGACGAGCCGCTGAGCAACCTCGATGCGAAGGTGCGCGCCAAGCTCCGCAGCGAGATCCGGAGGCTCCAGCAGGACCTGCACATTACGACGATCTACGTGACGCATGACCAGGAAGAGGCGATGGTTCTCTCCGACCGCATCGCCGTGATGGATGCCGGGCGCGTCCTGCAGATCGGGACGCCCGTAGACCTCTACGAGCGCCCGGAGAGCCTGTTCGTCGCCGACTTCATCGGGACGAACAACCTGGTGGCCGGCACCGTGGTCTCCGTCAGCGACGGGGCCGCCCAGGTCAAGACCTCTGCTGGCACGCTGCGGGGCACGGTCGTGGGCAGGGTTGCCGCGGGAGCTCCCGCGGTCGTCACCGTTAGGCCCGAGATCCTCTCGATCGCGGAGGGTCGGTCCGACCTCGACGTGACGATGAGAGGTCGAGTGGCGATCTCGCAGTACATGGGCAACGTCATCAGGTATGAGGTGGAGACCGGGGACGCGATCGTCCTGCTGCTCGACGTGCACGATCCGCGGCGGCATCACCTGATGAGCCCGGGCACCGAGGTCGTGGTAGGTTTTCCCGCCGCCTCCGCGCTCGTGTTCGCCTCCGGGGCAACAGCATGACGCCCCCACCGCTCGAGGCCGCCAGGAGCCGCCCCGGGCTGCGGCGACGCGCCAGGGTACCAGCGCTCGTCTGGGCTCTTCCCATCTACGCCTTCCTGCTGTTGTTCATCGTGTTCCCTCTATGGCGTCTGTTTGTCGACGCGGCCTCCACGGAGGATGGGAGGTTCACGCTATCGCACATCGCCAGCTTCGCGGGCGACTCCTTCTACCGGCGCTCGCTCGTCAACTCGCTGATAGTCTCCGCGGGAACGGTGGTAGGGTGCATAGTGATCGGCTTCCTGGCGGCGTTCCTGCTGGTCCGGTACGACTTCCCGGGGAGGTCGACGTTCTCTTACCTGACCATCCTGCCCATCATAATGCCGCCGCTGGTTGGAATCATGGGCCTGGTCTTCATCCTGGGGCGGGCAGGCACCGTGAACGTCATACTGATGGACTACTTCGGCCTGTCGAAGCCGATCAACTTCATCTACGGCTGGCACGGCGTTCTACTGGCGATGATCCTTCACTACTTCCCCCTCGTAACCCTCAACGTGCTCGACGGGCTCGGCAAGGTAGACGCGTCTCTCGAAGAGGCCGCCGAGGCACTAGGATCCAGGGGCCTGCGAAAGATACGTGACATCACCCTGCCGCTCGTGACGCCCGGCTTCATCTCCGGCGCCACGCTTGTCTTCATCCTCGCCTTTGCGGACTTCGCGACGCCGCTGGTGGTGGGGATGCAGGACCTGATCGCCTCCCAGGCCTACCTCAACATAGTGCAGTACATTGACGCGCGCCTCTTCAAGATGGGCATAGTGATCGGCGCGCTGATGGCAATGATGGCCATCGTGTTCCTAGTGATCGCGCGGCGCCTGGTGACGCTCCGCGAGTACGCGGTCGTCTCGTACAGGGCCGTCGAGCGAAAGCCCCTCACAGGGGTCGCGCGCTGGCTCGCCCCCGGGTTCTTCGTGGCTGTCCTGACGGTAGCGTTCCTCCCCTATCTCGGGGTGACCATGGCCGCCTTCGGCAAGGCCTGGTCCCTGACGCCGTTCCCCACTAAGTTCACGCTCTCCCACCTGGACCAGGTTATTCACCTCACGCCGATCTTCCTTATCAACACCATTCGATGGAGCGCGATCGCGGTGGCCATAATCCTCGCGGTGGGTGTGCCGATGGGCTGGCTGCTGGCGCGCAGCAACCTGCCCGGCCGTGGCGCGATGGACTCGCTGGTGACTCTGATCCTCGCTCTGCCCGGTACCGCCATCGGAATCGCCTACATCCGGGCATTTCACTTCCCGCTTCCCGCCGTGGGCCTGATCCTGAGCAGGATGTGGGTGATAATGCCTCTGGTGCTGGCGGTGCGGCGCATGCCCTACACGGTGCGCGCCACCTATGCCTCCATGCTCAGCCTGCACAAGTCCATGGAGGAGTCCGCGGCAAGCGTGGGGGCGTCCGGTCTGCGCACCTTCTTTGACATCACCCTTCCGCTGATCTGGCGCGGGGTGCTGGCAGGCGCCCTGTTCTCGCTGATGTTCGCGCTGCAGGAGGCGGCTGCCACGATCCTGGTGTTCCTGCCGGGATGGGAGACGATGACCATCGGCATCTTCACCTACTACACCTCGGGGACCATCGGCCAGGCAGCCGCGCTCGGTTTCGTCCTGATAATCCTCTGTGCCCTCACCCTGTACGGGGTCTACCGGCTGACCGGCGCGCGGATGGGCGGTCTGTTCGGATCGGGCGGCGGCAGCTAGGATCGTGGCGGTGCGGAGGCCTGCGCGGCTCTACGACGGATACGCCTTCGACCTCGACGGCACAGTCTACCTGGGAGAGGAGTTGCTTCCGGGGGCGCAGAGGGCCGTATCCACCCTGCGATCGGCCGGTCGGCCGGTCGTCTTCCTGTCGAACAACCCGCTCCGAAGCCGCGAGGATTACGCGGTCAAGCTGACGCGCCTGGGCGTGCCGACCCCTGCGGTGGATGTGATCAACTCTTCCTACGTACTGGTCCGTCACCTTGAGACCACCTCCCCAGGCGCGCGGCTGTTCGTTGTGGGTGAGGAGTCGATCAGGCGCGAGCTGGCCGATGCGGGGTTTCTGCTCACAGAGCACCCCGGCGAGGTGGAGATCGTGGTGGCCTGCTTCGACCGGACCTTCGACTACCGCAAGCTCCAGACCGCGTTCGACGCCATTCGGGCCGGTGCCAGGTTCATTGCCACGAACCGCGATCCATTTTGCCCCACGGCCGAGGGTGGGCTGCCCGACTGCGCCGCGGTGATCGGAGCGATCGAGGGCTGCACAGGTCACAGTGTGGAAGAGGTAGTAGGAAAGCCGTCGCCGATCATGGGCAGGGTCCTGACGGAGCGCCTCGGCGTACCCGCAGGGCAGAGCATGATCGTTGGAGACCGCCTGGGGACGGACGTGGCGATGGGCGTTGCCGCCGGGATGGTCACGGCGCTGGTCTTGACCGGAGTGACGACTGCGGAGGAAGCGCTGCGGGCGGCTCCCGCCCCGGACTTCATCTTGGAGCGGCTAGACCAGCTTCTGCCCGAACTTGAGGGCCGGGCGGCAGGGGGTGAGGCGTGAACGGTGCTGGCGCGACCTTGCAGGTGATCGGACACCGGGGTGCTTCGTCCGAGACCCCCGAGAACACGCTCGCATCGTTCAGGCGCGCGCTGGAGATAGGGGTGGACGCGGTGGAGCTCGACGTCCACCTCTCATCGGACGGCGAGCCGGTGGTTCTTCACGACCCCTTCCTGGAGCGCACTACCGACGGCAGAGGCCTGGTCGGAGGGAAGAGCCTGGCGGAGCTGCGCGCGCTGGACGCCGGGGCCTGGTTCGGAGAGAGGTTCGCGGGTGAGCGGATCCCTACCCTGGGTGAGGCGCTCGGACTGCTGGAGCCGATAAGGGTGATCGTGGAGCTGAAGAGCGGGCCAATCTACTATCCTTCCATGGCCGATCGTGTCGTCGCCGCTATCCGAGGAGCAGACCACGGGCGCGTGACGGTGTCCTCATTTGACCACCCCCTGCTGCTGGAGGTCCGATCGCGGGCGCCGGATATCCCCACGGCAGTCCTGTACGTTGGCAGGCTGGTGAATCCCGTCCGCATGGCCGAGGAGGCGGGGGCGAGGTTGCTGCACCTTCACTGGGCCTATCTGACGCCCGAGCTAGTGACCGCGGCCAATGCCGCGGGCCTCGGGGTCGAGGTCTGGACCGTTGACGAGCCCGAGCACCTGGCGCATGTCCTCAGGATGCGACCGGACGGGGTGATGACCAACCACCCCGCCCGTCTGCGTGCTCTCCTGGCCCAGGGCGAACTCCAGGCCGGCTAGCTCCGGATCCAGGCGCGTTCTACCTCGGCCCGCGCCTCATAGGCCTCCCGCTCGCGGGCGACCTCTTCCGGGCTCCACCCGAGTTCGCGTGCCATCAGCTCCGCCACGGTGCCGGCCGCGGAGTCGGCCGCCTCCGCGTCGACGCTTGCTATCCTGGTCCCGAGGAACATGCAGTCCGCGAGGCTAACCGACCCCTCGTGCCGGCACGAGAAGATCACCTCGGCCCGGCACTGTGCCGCGCCCGGGATCAGCCGCGCCGCGAGACCGGTCGCGCCCTTTATCAGGCCTGCGATCTCCATGCACCTCGAGCCGTACCAGTCGAGCAGATGAGACCTCTGATCCTCGGCCAGGGGCAGCGCGGCCAGGGCGGCCGCCGCCTCCGCCAGCCCCGAGGCGCCGGCGAGTTCGAGGTCCTTGGTGCGGCACGGCCTCTTCCCGCCATCCCTGGATACGATCGCGTCCACCGTGTCCTCCGCCATCTTGCGGTAGCCAGTCAGCTTGCCGCCCACGATGCTGATCAGACCCGCGGGCGAGACCTCGACGTGGTGGTCGCGCGCCAGCGCCGCGGTCGGCCCGGAGGCGGCGACCAGCGGTCGGACTCCGGAGAACGCGGCCGTCACATCACCACGGCCTATCCTGCGGTCCAGGTAACGGTTCGCGTGCTCAATAAGGTAGTCGATCTCCCGCCCCGTGGCTGCCGGAGCCTCGAGGTCCCCCGTGTAGGCATCATCGGTGGTTCCGAGCACGTACCTGCCCGCCCACGGAACGATGAAAGCCAGCCTCCCATCGTCGGTCTCGGGGATCACCAGTGCCGACGATAGCTTGACCGACCCCGGGCGCAGCACGGCGTGGGCTCCGCTGCTGTGCTTGATGCGGAACCCCGGGGACCGCTCGAGGGAGGCGACCTGCTCGCCCCAGATGCCCGTCGCGTTGACCACGAAGCGGGCACCCACCTCGATCGTGCCGCCGCCTTGCCGGTCGACGACCCGCGCTCCGCATGTCGCGTCTCCGCTGCGCATGATCCCGACCGCATCGGCGTAGTTCAGGGTCGTCGCCCCGAATGCGCGCGCCGTCGCCAGGACGGCGTGCGTGAGCCTGACATCGTCGGTGCGGGCATCGTAGTAGGCGAGCGCCGCCCGCAGCCCCTCGGTGCGGAGATCCGGCGCCTCCTCCCGAAGCCTGGCGCGCGAGAGCGACTGGTGGCGGAGTTGCGGGCTCCGCGCGAAGAAGTCGTAGGCGGTAAGGCCCATCCGTATGCCGAGGGGGGCGAACGGCGCCAGGAGCGCCGGGATGCGGACTCCCAGCGGCCTTCGCGTCTCGCGGTAGAGCGGGACGATGAACCTCAGGGGACGGACGATGTGGGGCGCGACTCGGAGCAGCCTGGCTCGCTCCCGCACACCCTCCTTCACGAGGGCGAGGTGGCCCTGGGGCAGATATCGGATCCCGCCGTGGACCAACTTTGTCGAGCGGCTGCTCGTGGCGCTCGCGTAGTCGCGCCGCTCCACTAGCCCGACGCTGTAGCCGCGAGTCGCCGCGTCGAGTGCGACGCCCGCGCCGGTGATGCCGCCACCTATCACGAGCACGTCCAGGCCCCGCTGGAGCCGCTTGATCTCCTCCCGTCGAGAGGGAGCCATCACCCAAGATCCTCCTTGATCGCCACCCGCCTGCCTTCCTCGGCAGAGAGGTACCCGGCGTAGATCACGTCGACCACATCGTATGCGAGCTCGGCCCCGGAGAGCGGCTCTCGTCCCTCCTCGATCGCCGAGACGAAGTCATCCATCTCCTGGGGGTATCCGCGCATCCAGTCCTCGTCGGGAGAGACGTACTGCCAGCCGGCACTGGTCTCAACCTTCTCGGCGATGTACTCCCCCGAGAGGATCCTGTCGTTGGGAGCGTAGGTCATCACCGAGCTGTTCGGGTTGATGTTCGCGTACAGGACGGCGTTTGTCATGAAGACCTGGATGAGGTTCTTCACGCCTCCCAGGGAGACGTCGGTGGCGAAGACGGTCGCCCGCGTGCCGTCGTCGAACCCGATGATGGCCGTCGACCAGTCCTCCACGTCCTTCCAGGCGTCTACAATGAAGCGCTCCTCCTGGCCTTTGAACGCCTCTGACGATGTAAGCCTCGCCGTCTCCGCGGTCACCCACTGGGGACGGTAGGGTCTGCCGGTCCGGATCTGTCCCTCGTAGGCCTTCAGGTGCAGTACTGCCCCCACCGGGTGCGAACCCATCCTCAGGAACGACCCGCCGCCCGAGCGCCTCCAGAGCCTCGAGTAGTCCGCGTGAGATCCCGAGTGGCTCTCCTCGGCACGCAGGTCCAGGACCGCGCCCCCGCTGCGCCGCATGAACCGCCTGATCCTCTCCACCGGTGGGGCATAGACGAAGTTCTCGGCGTAGCAGAGGCGCACCCCGGCCTCCCGGACGGCGTTCAGCACTGCCCGCGCGCTGGCCCGCGCCACCGCCCACATCTCCCTCTTCGGGACGGCGTCGCCCACCAGCTCCTCTTCCGACCCCTCTCCGAAGTACCCGGTCAGCGGCTTCTCGACGATGACGTGCTTTCCCGCTCTTGCCGCCTGCACCGCCATCCCAGCATGCAGGTTGTTCGGCACGCACAGGTCAACCGCGTCGATGTCCTCCCGGCCGAGCATCTCCTCGAAGCCGGACACCGTAGCAGGTATGCCGAACCGGTCCGCGAAAGCACGGGCGCGCTCCGGCCTTGAGGCGCAGACCGCCGCCACCGTGGCGCGCCCTCTGCAACTCCCAAAGGCGTGGGCGTGGATCTCCGCTACGAAGCCGGCGCCAACCAATCCTATCTTGGTCATCCGTCACACTCCTCTCTCACTCCGGCGGGCGCCCGGCGCCCCTCATCGCCTTCCCAGGACGGACCTGATCGTCCTGGCTGCCCAGCCGGCGGCCGGGGTGCGCCCCAGCACCGTCAACACCGACAGCGAGAGCAGGATCAGCGATATTGGACGGGTGAAGAATGGCGTGGGGTCCCCCGCGGTCAGAGTGAGGGCTCTCCTCAGGTTGTCGTCCGCCATCGGGCCCAGTATGAATCCCAGAACCAGGGGCGCAATCGGGAAGCCCGCCGACTGCATCAGGAACCCGAGCAGGCCGAACGCAAGCATGACGTAGACGTCGAACTGGCGCGCCGCTATCGCGAAGCTCCCCACGACGGCCAGGACGTACACTATCGGCATAAGCGCCGGCCTGGGGATCAGCAGTATGCGCACCATCGGCCTGACCAGCGTGAGGCTCAGCAGGAACACCGCCAGCGTCGCGGCCACGAAGACAGCCACGATCTGGCCGACCACGTGCGGGTGCTTGAGCGCCAAGAGCGGGCCGGGCTGCAGGCCGTGTATGGTCAGCGCCGCCAGCAGCACCGCCGCCGGTGCGCTCCCGGGGACGCCGAGGGTGAGCACGGGGATCGTGGCACCGCCGATGCACGCGTTGTCACCCGTTTCGGCGGCGATTAGCCCCTCGATCGCTCCCTGTCCGAACTGCTCAGGGTTGCGGGCGGTGCGCTTGGCGGTGTCGTAGGATACCCATGAGGCGATGTCCTCGCCCACGCCTGGGATGGCGCCTATCACCGTGCCGACGATCCCCGAGCGCGCAATGTGGCGCCAGTGCCGTACTACCTCGCGCACGCGGGGAAGGACTCGATCTAGGCGCGTCTCGATGGTGAATCGCTCGTCCCTGCGCATCACACCAAGGACCTCGGCAACGCCGTAGGCGCCGACGAGCACCGGGATCAGGGCGAACCCGCCCTGCAGCTCCACCCGACCGAAGGTGAACCGCGGGTAGGCGTGTATGCCGTCAAGGCCGACCGTGGCAAGCAGCAGGCCCACGAATCCCGCCATCCAACCCTTGATCGGGTCCGAGGGAGCGGTGAGGCTGCCGGCTATTGTTATGCCGAAGATCGCCAGCCAGAAGAACTCCCAGCTTCCAAACTTCAGCGCGATCTGGCCCAGCAGGGGCGCGAAGACCGCGAGCATCGACACCCCTATGAGTGTGCCTAATGTGGAGGCGGTCACCGCGATGCCGATCGCCTCGGCGGCCCGTCCCTTCATGGCGAGCGGGAAGCCGTCGAGGCAGACCGCCGCCTGAGCAGGCGTGCCCGGAATGTTTATCAGCACAGCCGAGCGGCTGCCCCCTGTTATGGCGCCGACATAGGTCGCGATCAGCACCGCGATGGCCCTTTCGACCGGGAGTCCGAAGGTGAGGCCGGTCAGGAGCGAGAGGGCCATGGTGGCGGTCAGGCCCGGCAACATGCCGAAGATGATACCGACCTGGGCGCCGAGGAAGACGAGCACCACCATGACCGGGTCGGTAACGATCCTCAGGAACTCCACAAGAAGGGTCCAGGGATTCATGGCGCTACGGCAGCGGAACCAGGAACAGTCTGGTGAAGACCCATGAGACCGTGACGGCCGTGCCCACCGCGACGATGCCCGCCTTGAAGGGCTGCGTCCCCCGGAAGGCGACCGTGAAGGCGAAGACGAAGGCCGCGGTCAGGATCGGGAACGGCACTCGGCCCATCAAGACGACGAAGCCCAGGGCCAGGCACAGGGTCAGCGCAACCCGCCCAAGCCCCCACCTGGCGACCGCCTGCACCCACTCGTTCCCGCCGCCCTTCTCGATCGGGGTTCGCGACGCCCGGAGCAGCCCGCGGATCAGCAGGAACGTAGCCTGCGCCAGGAGAGCGGAGGCCAGCACCGCCGGGACGAAGCCGGGCGCGTTGTACCACGTCCAGTGGAGCGTGCTGGGGGGCATCCTGAGGGCGGTGAGCAGGAAGGCGCCGGCCAGGGCCCCGATGACCGCACCCGCAACTGCGTCGGCGGCTGCGGCCCGGCGGGGAGAGGAAGCCCGGGTAGGCGGCGAGCCTACCCCGGGCACCCTCCCAGGAGTTGTCGTGGGAGCGCTCACGGCTTCGGAATGCCGAGGTCGGCCGGGGACCTCCTGGCCAGCCCCGCGTCGAACAGGGTCCATGCCACACGTCGTGCCTTGGCCTCGGTGAGGTCTGCCGCCCGCCTGCCGGAGATGACCACGTGCGCCACGCCCACGTGCTTGGCGAAGCTCCTGAGCGTGAATGTGTCGCCGCCCTGCTGGAACGCCTCATCGATGGCCGCCACTACCGCGGGAGGCATGTCCCTGGGGACCATGATCCCGAAGTAGGAGCCGGTCTCCGGGAAGTTAGGTATCGCTGTCGTCACGGCGGGTATTACCCCGTACCCGTCCAGTTCGAGAGGGGTGCTGGAGGTCACCGCGAGGGCGCGCAGCCGCTTGGCCCTCAGCATCTCGGCCGCCTCCATTGAGAGCTGCATGACCGCCTCAACCTCACCGGCCACCGCCGCCACCACGGCCGGGGCACCGCCGGCGTATGCCACGTGGCGGTAGGTCGTGCCCGCGGCGAGCCGGAAGGTCTCCGAGGCCAGGTGTCCGGAGCTTCCAGCGCCGGCCGACGACACCGTGACCGCCCCGGGGCGGGCCTTCATCGCGTCGACCAACCCCTTCACGTCCCTTATCGGCGAGTCCACTCTCACAGCGATCACGTTTGGGGCGTAGAGGATGTAGAAGTACAGCCAGTCGCGGTGCGTCAGGTCGAGCTGCCCGAGCACGGCGTAGCTGATCGCCGCGGTGCTGGAGTTGGCGGTCCAGGTGTAGCCGTCGCGCGGCTTGTCCCAGGCCTCCTTCATGCCGATCGAGCCGCCTCCGCCCGGCGTATTGATTATGACGATCCGCTGTCCGAGGTGCTTCTCCATCTGGCTGGAGAGCACGCGGGCCGTCATGTCGGTAGAGCCGCCGGCTGCCCAGGGCACGATCACCGTGATCGGCCTCGCGGCCCTCCAGGGCGCGGGACCCGCAACCACTGCTCCTGTGCCGGCGGCGCCTGCCACCAGGGCGAGCAGTACGATGGCCAAGACCAGCTTCCTCATCGTTGCTTCCTCCCCTCTTCTCCTCCGCCTGACTCCTCGGCCCAGTGCGAAACCACCGTGGCCGGGGCGTAGACCCACATGAAGACCAGGTTGCTGCTGCCTGGGTTACGGAGCTCGTGCTCCTCTCCGGGGGGCATGTAGACAGCGGTGCCGGGCTCGACCTCGAGCGTCGTACCGGACACCGTGATCTGGCCTTCTCCCTGGAGGACCACGTAGATCTCCTCGTTTGGGTGGCTGTGCCCCGGGACGCTACCCCCAGGGTAGACGGTTGTATGCCCCATGGCAAACTGGCCCGACGGCAGGCCCGCCACGCCGGCGACTATCCGCGTCGCGCGCCCGGCCGGGAACACCCGGGGGGCGATCTCGTCGATCTGTATCTTGTGGATCACGGTGCCTCCCGCGGCGCTTCGACCGCCTGGCCTGTCCTGACCGACTCGTAGGCCGCCTCGATCAGCCGCATCGCCCTCACCGCGTGTCCCCAGTTGGGGAGCGGCTGCCGGCGTCCCACCGCGGCTTCGATGAACTCGCGGAGCTGGACCTCGAACGGATCGGAGGGCCTCGTGGCAGCTACCTCCCAGTCCGCGAGGCTTGGATCCTGCTTTCGCGTCGGGTCGTAGCGGAACAGCGTGGAGTCGCCGATGCTGGTCCGCAGTCCCTGCAGGTCGAAGACGGCGCTGCCAAGCGAGCCGTCTATCTCGAACTGGGGCACGGGCTGGTACTGACGCCGCACCCAGCTGATGAAGGCATTCCCAAGCGCCCCGCTTCGGAAGCGCACGCTCACCGTGGCCGCGTCCTCGACGTCGACGTTGAACGGCATCCCCGACTCGTCCAGGCGCTCTCCCATGCATGTGCGCATGAAGCAGTGGAGGGTCTCGATCGGCCCCAGCAGGCTCTCCCAGAGATCGAAGAAGTGGGCCATCATGTCGTGCACCACGCCGCCGCCCGCCTCCGCCTGTCTGTAGAACCACGACGGGCGGTTGGAGGTGGGGCGCGGTACGAAGTAGCCGAAGACCACCCGCGCGTGGTGGATGTCGCCAAGCCCCCCCTCATCGAGGAGCCGCTTGGCCGCGACCGGCCCCGGCTGGAAGCGCATGTTCTGGATTATCCCGTGGGTTACGCCGCGCCGCCTTGCGGCGGCCAGGAGCTCGGCTCCCTCCTCGACGGTCATGCCGAGGGGCTTGTCGGTGAAGGCGTGCTTGCCCCCCTCGACGGCCTTCATCAACGGACCGAAGTGGAGGACGTTGGTCAGGCAGTTGTCCACGGCCTCGACATCCGGTCTGCCGGTAGCCTCATCCAGGTCGGTGGTCGTGCCGACAACCACCGGATGGGTGGCTTCAAGCGCGGCGATCTTGGCCGGGTCCCTGCCGTAGAGCAGAACCCGCGGCTCCACGGCGCCCTCCGGCCCTGTGATGCCTGCTGCCGCGAGGTTCTGCAGGGCTCTGAGGTGTAGGGCGGTCATCCGCCCGGTCCCCAGTACACTTATCAGGAACGGTTTGGGCATCTCCTCACCTTACCTTTCCAGGCAGTATTCCGGCCGCGGACAGCGCCTCGCGGATCTCGGCGCGCGTGGCCTCGCCGATGGGTTGCAGAGGCGGGCGCACCACGGCAGACGGTATCACCCCGAGCGCCACGAGCGCCTCCTTGATCCGCCCGCGGTAGTCCCGCACCGGCTGGGCGAAGGCGCACCTGATCAGCGGCTGAAGACTGTCGTAGATCCTGAACGCCTCGTTCATGTCGTGCCGTTTGGCTGCGGCGATCATCTCGGCCTGCTCCCGGGTGGCCACAGCACCCATCCCGATCAGCGCGCCGTCGCCCCCGAGGACGAACGACTCCAGGATGAAGTTGTCGTTTCCCGTCAGGACGGCAATCCGCTTCCGGAGGCCGCGCAACAGCGCCACCGTCTCCGTGTACTTGACCGCATCGAACGTGGCCTCCTTGATGGCGACGACCTCGTCTATCTCGACCAGCCGCGCGAGCGTCTCCGACGGATACTCGGTACCGCCGAGTGCGGGCTGGAGCTGGAATATGACCATTGGTAGCCCGACGCTCGCCACCGCCTCGTGGTAGGTGACTATCACACCGTCCTCGCCTCTGGCGCCCCGGAACGCCGTCAGGGGGAAGACCAGCAGCGCCGAGGCGCCGGAGTCGCGGGCCTCCTTGGCCGCCTCGACCGCGAGCGCGGTGTTCGGGGCGCCGAGCCCCGCCACCAGGGGGAGGCGCCCCCCGAGGAGGTCGGACGCGACGAGGAGGTTCCTGCGCTTCTCCTCGGCTGTCATGTGAGGCCCTTCGCCCGCGTCGGTGTTGATCGCTATGGCGGATGGCCCCTGACCCGCGATCCACCCGAGGTACTCCCGCAGCGCTCCCTCGTCGACCTGGTAGTCGGCCTTCATCGGCGTCACTATCGCTGGGATCAGCCCTTCCAGTGCGCGTCTGTCAAGCATCGGTCACCTCGGACTCCCGTTTCTGGATCTCCTCCGTGGGGCCGCGCGGCGCAGGGTCGGCGGTGCCACCGACTGCCTGGCGGTGAGCCCTACCGCAAGGGTTTGGGTCTCCTGTGTCTCCAGCTCAGGCCGCTGCCTGCGCCGCAGCAGGTGGCGGGCCGCTTCCTCCCCGAGCGTCCGCGTCGGAACCGAAACCGTGCTCAGCCCCGGCCTGAGGAACGGCAGCACCGGTACGTTCCCGATCCCCACGATCGACAGATCAGAGGGAACAGACCTGCCGGCGCTCTCGGCCGCGGCCAGCGCACCCACGGCGAGCTGGTCGTTGGCCGCGAAGATAGCAGTGATCTCCGGGGCCGCTGCCAGAAGCCTGGTTGCACCCTCAAACCCGTCAAGCATGCCGAAGCCGGCCCACTCCACCCAAGGGGCGGCTGCCTCGATCCCGGACTCCGCCATCGCGCGAAGGTAGCCTTCGTGTCGAAGGGCGGCTGTGAGCAAGATCCTCGGGCCCGCGAGGTGGCCTATTGCGCGGTGGCCGTGCTCGACCAGGTGCCGTACCGCTAGAGCCGCGGCCGCCCGATTGTCGATCATGACCGAGGGCATCGGCGCGGGCTGGGGGGCCAGGGCCACCATCCGGGCCCCGTCGCGCCTGAGCAGATCGATCAAGCGGCGGGTCTCGCCGCCCAACGGGTGCTCGGGGACTATCCCGCTGCCGCAGAAGACCACTCCGGCCACTCGAAGAGAGCGTAGCAGCCGTAGAGATCTCAACAGCCTCTCGGGCTCCAGCAGCCAGTTGCACACCATCACCACGTGGCCCGAGTCGCCGGCGACCGCCTCAATGCCGCTCGCTATTTCCCCGAAGTAGGGGTCGGAGATGTCGTGGACCAGCGCCGCCAGGATTGGAGTGCGACGGGTGGCGAGGCTCCGGGCGAGCGCGTTGGGGCTGTAGTCAAGGCGCGCCGCCGCGGCTAGGACGCGCTGGCGAGTCTGAGCGGCGATATGCTTGCGCTGTCCGCCGAGCACGCGCGAGACGGTCGCCGGGGAGACCTTGGCCTGACGGGCGACCTCGACGATCGACAGCGGCCGCGCCCTACGGGGCATCTTCTGTAAGGGTTTCATGCAAAGGTTTTCACAACTCCCGCTCCATCCTGTTCTCCACGGCCCCGACCTGCTCCTCCCACACGCCGGCGCCCGCCCTCCGTTGCCCAGGGGGTTGCCCTTTGATACTCTTTCAAGGTAGCCGCGGAGGGGACATGGAGATAGTCCGGGCGAGACATCAGGGGTTTTGCGGAGGCGTCAAGCGCGCGGTCGAGATGGCCGGCGCGGCGGCCGCGAACTACTTGGGCGGGGTCCGCACCTGGGGACCGCTGATACACAACCCCCAGGTCGTCATGCGCCTGGAGGAAGCCGGGGTCCGCGTCACGGACAGCGTCGACGGCCTGGATGGAGAGGCGTTCGTGGTGTCGGCCTACGGCGTCGAGCAAGAGGTCCTGCGTGCTGCCGCGAATCGGGGTATGGTCCTGGTAGATGCGACATGCCCCGTGGTGAAGCGGGCGCATCTGCTGGCGGCCCGCCTGGCGGAGGAGGGCTACCGGGTAGTCGCCGTCGGCGACCACGGCCATCCGGAGATGCTGGCCCTCAAGGAGGCGTTGGGGGAGAGGGTCACAGTGGTCCACAAGCCCGCGGAGGCCTCACGGCTCGAGCGTGGTGGGAGGGTGGGGGTGGTTTCTCAAACCACCCAGTCACTCGAGAACTTCCGCGCGATCGTAGGCGACCTTGCCCTGGGCTCCAAGGAGCTCAAGGTGTACAACACGCTGTGCCCGGCCATAACGCTGCGCCAGGAAGAGGCCCGCGATCTCGTTCGGAGGGTGGACGCGCTCGTGGTAGTCGGCGGCCACCACAGCAGCAACACCACGCGGCTGGCCGAGATAGGCCGCGCGGCTGGCCTGCCGACCTACCACATCGAGACCTCGGAAGAGCTGCGGCCGGCCTGGTTCGCGTCCACGGGGCGCGTGGGCGTTGTCTCCGGCGCCTCAACCCCTGAGTGGATCATAGCCGAGGTCGTGGAGTCGCTGCGCGCGATCGGCGATGCCCACCGCCCGTCGCCGGGGACCGCGGACGGGTGAGCACCCGGCCATCGCTCCCGATTGTCGCCGTCGTCGGCCGCCCCAACGTCGGGAAGTCATCTCTGTTCAACAGGCTCGTGAACCGGCACATCGCCATAGTGGAAGACCAGCCCGGCGTGACACGGGACCGTCTCTACTCGACGGCCCGATGGCGGGGACGTGCCTTCTCAGTGGTGGATACAGGAGGGATGGTTTCGGGCGCCTCGGCAGGGCTGGCCTCCCAGGTGCGGTCGCAGGTGTCGGCCGCCATCGCGGAGGCAGATCTGGTCCTCCTTGTGGTCGATGCCCGCGACGGGCTCCTGCCCGAGGATCTGGAGATGGCCGACCTGGTGCGCCGCTCCCGCATCCCGGTCATCGTCGTGGCCAACAAGGCCGACAGTCCCCTGCGCGAAGCCCAGGCCGCGGAGTTCTCCGCGCTGGGGCTCGGAGACCCGCTCGCGGTATCCGCCTACCACGGGCTCGGCACCGGGGACCTGCTCGACGCCGTCGTGGCGCTCCTGCCCGAGGGCGGCGTGGAGGAGGAGCAGGGGGAGGAGGCGGCGATCGCGGTGGCGGTCGTCGGGCGGCCGAACGTTGGGAAGTCGTCCCTGATCAACGCGATGCTGGGCGAGGAGCGCGTGGTCGTGGACGAGGAGCCCGGAACCACCCGCGACGCCGTGGATACCCTCTGCGAGCGGGCCGGGCGCAGGTACACGCTCATCGACACCGCGGGGCTGCGCCGCAGGGCGCGCGTCGCGCGCGGGGTGGAGTCCTACAGCGTCTCCCGTACACGTCGGGCCATCGAGAGGGCCGACGTCGCCGTGCTGGTGCTGGATGCGACGGGAGGCGTCGCCGATCAGGATCAGAGGATCGCGGCCGACGTGGCGCGCGCCGGCTGCGGTGTGGTAGTGGTCCTCAACAAGTGGGACCTCGTGGCGGCAACACCTTCGCTCGATAGGGATCGCGAGCGCTCGGTCCGAGGGCCGCTCCGGTTCCTGGGCTACGCGCCGATCACCGCGGCCTCGGCGGTCAAGGGGTGGGGGATCGCCGGGCTGTTCGAGGCGATCGATCGGGTAGGCGCGGCCCACAGGAGCCGCATCCCCACGGGCCCGCTGAACCGGGTGGTGGAGTCCGCCGTCGCCGCCCACCAACCGCCCGCCGACGCGGCCGGCAGGAGGCTGAAGGTCTTCTACGCCACGCAGCCAAAGACGCGGCCTCCGATGGTCGTGCTGTTCGTGAACGAGCCCTCCCGCATGGCCGAGTCGTATCTGAGATACTTGGAGGGTGCGATCCGCTCCGAGTTCGACCTCGAAGGCACGCCCCTGCGCCTCGCCCTTCGCCGGCGCCGTCAGGACGGCGAGCGGCGCGCCAAGGGCGGCGCGGGACCCTAGCCGGACTACCGTGAGGAGATAGAGATGGCTCTCCTGCTCCTGGCCGCTTCCTACCTGCTCGGCGCCGTGCCCTTCGGCCTGCTCGTGGTCAGGGCGCTCTCGGGCCGCGACATAACCAGGGAGGGCAGCGGCAACATCGGCGCCTCAAACGTCTTCCGAGTGGCAGGGCCGGTGCCGGGCGTGCTTGCGCTGCTCCTCGATCTTGCAAAGGGCGTCCTACCCGTGGTCGTGGCCCAGTGCCTGGGGCTCGCTCCCGCATGGCAGATCACCGCCGGCATCGCCGCGATAGCGGGCCACAACTGGTCCATCTTCCTGCGGGGCCGCGGCGGCAGGGGAGTGGCCAGTTCCTTCGGCGTCCTGCTTGCGCTCTCGCCGCCGGCCGGAGTCCTGGGAGCGGCGGTCTGGATCGTCGTCGTGGCGGCGACGAGGTACGCGTCGCTCGCCTCGCTCTGCGGCGTAACCTCTGTGCCGATCGTGATGCTGCTGCGGAGGGAGCCGCTGGAGCACGTCCTGTTTGGGCTGGCCGCCCTCGTCATGGTTGTCTACCAGCACCGCGGAAACATCCATCGCCTGGTTCGCGGCCAGGAGCTGCGGATAACCCACCGGCCGAAGCAGTAGCGGAGGCGCGGGCTCAGCCGGTCGCATTTGTCAGGCCGCCCGGCCTGATGCTATACTCCGCCTTGGAAGCCGGGCCGTAGCGCAGTTTGGTAGCGCGCCTGAATGGGGTTCAGGAGGTCGGCGGTTCAAGTCCGCCCGGCCCGACCAGCTCTAAGCCAGATGGGACGCGGGTTCTAGCCTGAGGGCGGGACTCGCGTTCTTGCTTCTCGTACACCCCGGGCAACTTCAGCCGTCTGAGATCCAGGAGTTCCGTGTCCCCACAGCGCAGCCACGCCTACAGAAGGTCCGGGCCGCGTCGGCCCGCTTCGCCCAGACCGAGCTCGGGGCCGGGGCCCGCGTGATGAATCCCTTGACAAATTGAAAGATACATGTTAACTAATTCAATATGATAGTTAAGATTTTGGGGAGACACCGTAACGACATGGAGGCGGCCAGAATGGATCGAGCGGCACATGAGGCTCGGCCTGAGCGTGCCGAGAAGGCCCCACAGGCTGCATACGGGATGCCGGGCACATGTCCCGTCTGCGGGGATGAGCTTGCGGTGGTACGGCTCGAGTGCGGTACCTGCAAGACGGCAGTCGAAGGCAGGTACAGCGCATCCCGCTTCGCCAGGCTCTCGCCCGACCAGCATGCTTTCCTCGAGGCGTTCCTTCGCTCAAGGGGCAACATCCGAAAGGTGGAGCGGGAGCTCGGGATATCGTACCCAACGGTTCGAAGCCGCCTGGATTCCCTGTTGGCCGCGCTGGGGCTGGGAGGGGCAGAGGAAGAGGATCGAGAGGCACTGAGGCGCCGGCGGCGGGAGATCCTCGACCAGCTCGAGGCCGGGTCGCTCGCGCCGCACGAAGCCGCCCTGATACTGCGCCGGATGTCTGGCTAGGCGCGTGCCGCGAGGCATCGCAGAGTGTGAGGAGGGTCTGACGTGAGCGAGGAGAGGCAGCGCGTCCTGAGGATGCTCAAAGCGGGCAGGATCTCAGTCGAGGAGGCCGAGGTACTGATCATGGCGCTGGAAGAGGCCGAGGGAGAGGTCGGCGACTACGGGGAGGAGCCGGGGTACGCGGACGCTCCAACACACAAGGCGGCCGCGCAGGAGGCGCAAGCCCCAGCAGAACCCCCGGCCGCGGGTGCCGGGAGTGAGCAGGTCGCCGGCCCGAGGCGCGCAGCCGGGACTGCGCCCAGGGATGAGAGCCTCGCCGGCGAGTTCCGCTCGTTGGTCGACGAGATCGCGTCGAGCATCGACGTGGACGAGATCGTCAGGACCGTGCGTGGGTCGGTGGAGACGATCCGTGACTCCCTGGAGAGGTCGAAGCTCGACGCGGATCGCGTCAAGGCCGAGGTGCGCCGTGCGGCCAGGCGCGCGAGGGAGGAGACCCGACGGGCGCTTCGAGAGCACCGGCGCCACGGCCTAGGCATGAGCATATCCCGGGCCATCGACGGGCTTTGGGGGATGGAGGAGGCGGCGGGCTCGTGGTCCCACGACGGCGATCTCCCCTCCGGAGGGAAGCTGGCCGTGCGCAACACCTGGGGCGACGTGAGGCTGACCCCGAGCCCCGACGCGCTGCTGCACGCCAAGGCAACCACCAGGGCATGGGGACGCGACGGGGCAGACGCCGCCGGGACCCTGGACCAGGTCCGGATCACGGCCGGGTGGGAGGGGGAGGCCTTCGAGATCCGGGTCCACCCTCCGGCGACGCGCCGCACGCGGGTTGACCTCGATATCCAGGTTCCCCCGGGGGTGGAAGTAGATCTGAACCAGGTGAAGGGCGACGTCGAGGCCGAGGGGCTCTCTGGGTCCCTGACGGTCCATGCCACCAGCGGGGACATCAGGGCACGCGGCCAGGGCGGCAGCCTGCACGTGGACACCATCCGTGGTGACGTCGAGGCGGTGCGCGTGGGCGGCGGGGTGCGGGTTCGCTCGATGAGGGGAGATGTCACGGTAGAAGCCTGCCGGGGCGCGGTCTCTGCCCGCACCAAGAAGGGCGACATAGCGGTGAAGCGCCCGACCGGCGCGATGACCCTGGATCTCTCGACCGCAAGCGGCGATGTGGAGGCAGAGGTCGCGCGGTTCTGCGCCGGTGCGGAGTCCGTGCTGTCCACGATGAGCGGAGAGATCGCCGTGCATCTAGGACCGGATGCCGGGTGCAGCCTCACGGCCCGGGTCGCGTCCGGAGAGATCCACACGGACATCCCCCTATGGGATGTCCGTCAGGACCGCCGCTCTCTACAGGCCTCCTTCGGGTCCCCGGGAGCCAAGCTCGCGCTCTCCACTATGTCAGGCGATATAGCGGTGGTCGGCTACTCCTCTCCGTCACCGGAGTAGCCGGGCTGCCCGTCGAAGGCGTAGAGGTTCTCGCTCTTGATGAAGTCGAAGCCGGCCGCGGCCACTCGCTCCAGCAGCCGGACGACCTGCCCGTGCGAAACGGTGCCGCCCCTCGTCTCCGGGAGGAAGCGGCACCGCCAGTGATCGACGCAGAACGTCTCAGGGAACCCCCCTGGGTAGACCCTGGTTCCCCGGTTGCTGATCATGCCGAGGCGAAGGCCATCCCCTGCCAGGGCTTTCACCCGGCCTCCCAGGTCGTCCGGGCTTCCCCCGCTCCAGTCCACAAACACGTCGACGCCGACCAGTGCCTTCTGCGCCCTCGCCAGGGCGGCGGGCTTCCGGGGGCCGGCCGCGTCTGTCGAAGCGGCGTATCTCGCGGGTCGGAGGGTCTCCGGTTCTCTGCCCAGACGCGCCACGATCGCCTGGGCGAACTCCCGCGTGCCTACCTTCTCCCTGCTCACCGCGGGGTCGTAGATGTCGTACGTGTGGATCCCCTCCTCTATGGTGCGCAGCCAGGCGTTGTGGGCGCGGGCGGCTACCTCTGCTTGATCGATGTGCACCAGCATCATCACCGCGCCTAGCAGGAGGCCGGAGGGGTTGGCAAGGTTCTGGCCGGCACGCCGGGGCGCAGAGCCGTGGATCGCTTCGAACATAGCCGCCTGATCGCCGATGTTCGCCGAGCCGGCCAGGCCTACCGATCCGGCGATCTGCGCTGCGACATCCGACAGGATGTCTCCGTAGAGGTTGGGCAGGACCACCACGTCGAAGGCCTCGGGCGTGTCGGCTAACTTGGCGGCGCCGATATCTACGATCCAGTGCTCCTTCTCTATCGCGGGATAGTCGGCGCCGATCTCGTCGAAGACACGGTGGAACAGGCCGTCGGTCATCTTCATGATGTTGTCCTTGGTGAAGCAGGTGACCTTCCGGCGGCTGTTCCTGACGGCGTACTCGAAGGCGTAGCGGATGATCTTCTCGCTGCCGGGCCTGCTGATGAGCTTCAGGCACTGGTAGACGTCATCCGTCTGCCTGTACTCGATCCCGGCGTAGAGATCCTCTTCGTTCTCCCTCACTATCACCACGTCCATCTTCGGGTGCTTGGTCTGCACGAACGGGTGGTAGGAGACGCAGGGGCGGATGTTGGCGTAGAGCCCGAAGTTCTTGCGCGTGGTCACGTTGAGGCTCTTGTAGCCGCCGCCCTGGGGTGTCGTG
>JBBIJB010000022.1:25139-32969 GCA_037446215.1 Armatimonadota bacterium | reverse complement strand
TTGTCGCCATGGGGATAGCCGCCTTCGCACGGATGCCGGCAGCCGGTCACTAGGTTGCCTGCCCTGTGGCCGGCGTGTATCCTAGGGGGCAGGCCGCGCGCGGCGGCCGGGCGTGAGGAGGTAGGTCCTGAGCACGTTCCTGGCAAGGCGTCTGCTGCTGGCCGTCCCCACCGTCCTCGGGGTGGTCACGGCGGTCTTCCTCCTGATACGCCTGGTGCCGGGCGACGTCGTAACCCAGATGATCGGGCTGGAGGGGAGCCTGCCCCAGGGGCGCGTCGAGGAGCTCCGGCGGCTGTTCGGAATAGACCGGCCGCTCCACGTGCAGTACGCCTCATACCTGGGGGACCTCGTGCAGGGCGATCTGGGGCGGTCGCTACGAACCGGACGCCCGGTCGGGATGGATCTCCTGCGCCGGTTCCCGGTAACGCTGCAGCTCGCGACGATGGGCCTGCTGGTCGCCGTGGTGATCGGGATTCCGGTCGGGATCTTCGCCGCGCTTCGGCGGAGGCGGACCGCGGACTACCTGGCCTCGATCTTCGTGCTCCTGGGACTGTCCGTCCCGTCGTTCTGGCTGGCCATCCTTCTGATACTGCTCTTCGCGCTGCGGCTCGGATGGCTTCCCCCGGCCGGCTACATCTCCCCGGCCGAGAACCTCGCGGAGAACCTGCGGCATATGGTGTTGCCGGCCCTCTCGCTCGGGCTCGTCCTGGCAGCGGCCAGCACGCGAATTGTGCGCAGCAGCCTGCTCGAGGTGCTCAGCAGGCACTACATAAGGACCGCCCGCGCGAAGGGGCTGCGGCAGCGAGTCGTTGTTCTCCACCACGCGCTGCGAAACGCTCTGATTCCCGTCGTCACCGTGATTGGGCTGCAGTTCGGCACGCTGCTCGGGGGGACCGTCATAATAGAGCAGGTGTTCGGTCTGCCCGGGATCGGCCGCTTCGCCCTCGAGGGCATCAACCTGCGCGACTATCCCGTTGTGCAGGGCGCCGTCCTGTCGATCGCGCTGTCGTTCGTGCTGGTGAATCTCCTCATCGACCTTACCTATGGCCTCATCGATCCGAGAATCCGCTACGGCTAAGTGGGTCCCGCGGCGGAGGATCGGCGCGGGCGGCCGACTTGCGCGCCACCCGAGCGCGCGCATCGGCGGCTTCCTGATCGCCGTCGTCTCCATAGCGGCGATCTTCGCGCCGCTTCTCTCGCCGCACAGCCCCATCGAGATAGCGCCGGAAGTGCGCCTGGCAGGGCCGAGTTGGTCGCACCCTCTGGGGAACGACATCTACGGAAGGGATACCCTCTCGCGCGTCATCTACGGTGGCCGGGTCTCGCTGGGGGTGGGGGTCCTCTCTGTGGGCATGGCCCTGGCCGCAGGGGGCTCGATGGGGGCCCTGGCAGGGTTCTGGGGGGGCTGGTTCGACGCGATCCTCATGAGGCTCTCCGACATACTCCTCGCCTTCCCGGCGATCCTGCTGGCGATAGGCCTGCTCGCCTTCCTCGGCGGCGGGTTCTGGAACGTGGTGCTTGCGATAGCGATCATATTCGCCGCGCCGATGGCCCGCGTGGCTCGGGCCGCCGTGCTGTCGGTTCGTCACGAGGAGTACATCGAGGCGGCGGCCGCGATAGGGGCCGGCGACGCGCGCGTCCTCGCCGTCCACGTCCTTCCGAACGCCGTTGCGCCCCTGGTGGTGGAGTGCACCCTGCGGCTGGCGCTTGCGATCCTGGCCGAGGCGGCGCTCTCCTTCCTCGGTCTCGGGACCCAGCCGCCGGCGCCGACGTGGGGCCAGATGATCGCGGAGGGCCGGGCAGTCATGGCCTTCACCTCGTGGCCCGCGGTAGGGCCGGGGCTCGCGATCACGATCACCGTGCTCGGATTCAACCTCCTCGGTGACGGGATCCGGGACGCGCTCGACCCCCACCTGCACGGCTCATAGAAGCCCTCTTGTTCCGGCAGGTGCCGGGAGGAACCGGGAAGAAGATATCCTGAACCGGCATCGCCGGTACGGTGCGTGGCTGCCGCTCGCGCCGGGATAGAGATCTATGGGGGTGGGATTGAATGCGTGTCTATGCGGCGCTCTTGGCTCTCCTGGTGGCACTACTGGCCTGCGTCGAGTATGCGGGCCTCTACAGGGCAGAGGCCCAGACGCCTGGGCCCCGCTACGGGGGCACGCTCCGGGTGGGGATGCAGACCGACCCGGTCGGGCTCGACCCCCACCTATCCACGGCAACGGCCACAAAGAATATGGTGGAGCACGTCTACGAGCCCCTCGTGTTCGTGGCGCCGGACGGCCGGCTCATACCGGGGCTGGCCGAGTCGTGGGAGGCCTCCGCGGACGGCCTCACTTGGACGTTCGCGCTGCGCAAGAACGCCAAGTTCCACAACGGCCGCCCCCTTACCGGGGAGGACGTCGTCTACTCGATAAACCGGGTGCGCGACGCCAGGACCAGGTCTCCCTGGGCCGGGAACTTCACCGACGTGGACACGATCACGGCGCCTTCGCCTCACACCGTCGTGTTCAGGCTGAAGAAGCCTTTCAGCCCTCTGCTGGCCAAGCTCGCCTCGGTGCTCTCCTCCGCGATAGTCGCGCGCGAGGTCGTCGAGAAGGACGAGATGAACGTCATGCCCGTCGGCACGGGCCCGTTCCGGTTCATCAGCTACACCCCGCAGCAGCGCATGGTGCTGGTGCGCAGCGGCGACTACTGGGAGGTGGACGGCACGGGGCGGCGGATGCCCTACGTCGATCGCATAGAGTTCATCTTCCTGCCTGATGCGGTCGCTCGCACGACCGCGATACGCGCGGGTACTGTGGACTTCATCGAGTACGTCCCGTCCGCCGAGGTGCGGGGTCTCCGCGCCGATCCCAACGTGACGGTCGTAGGGGGTCCCTCGGCCAACTTCAGGGGCATATACATCAACAACGCGGTGGCCCCGTTCAACAACGTGAAGGTGCGTCAGGCTCTGGCCTGGTCGGTGAACAGGAAGGAAATCATCGACACCGCCCTGTTCGGGGTGGGCGGCATTGAAGCCACCGGCAGCGTCATCCCGCCGGGGAACTTCTACGCTCTCAGCCGCAACGTCTACGACAAGCCGGACCCGGAGCGCGCGAAGCGCCTGCTGTCGGAGGCGGGGTTCGCGGGCGGGATCGACGCGGAGCTCTACGTGACCAGCACCTACGACTTCCTGCGCACGCCGGCGGAGATCATCCAGGCGAACGCGGCCCGGGCCGGGTTCCGACTGAAGATAGTCGCGGCCGACTGGAGTGTATACCTGCCGACGGTCTTCGCGAAGCGGTACACCCTTACCATACTTGGAACATCGGGCCAGGTGGACCCGGACGACTATCTCTACAACAACTTCCGTTCAGGGGACAGGCGCAACTTCGTGAACTTCACCGACGCGGCCTTCGACAAGCTGATCGAGGACGGGCAGCTCGTGAGCAACGAGGCCCAGCGCAAGCGGATCTACGAGCAGGCGCAGATGCGGCTCGTGGAGCTGGCGCCCATGCCGATGCTCTTCCACTCGACCACGTTCGAGGCCGTGCGAAAGCACGTCCACGGGTTCGAGCACCAGTTGACCCAGTCGTACCAGTGGGGGTTTCGAAAGGTCTGGTTGTCGCGCTAGGCGCCCGGACGCTGCTGTGCGAAGGCCGGGAGGAGACCTCCCGGCCTTCGTCCTTTCGGAAAAGCGGGGAGGGGGATCACACTCCGTTCAGGTGGTAGGAGTCGTTGAGGACCAGGACCCTGGAGTCCGCCGGGAAGCTCTCCGGATCGACCTCGATCACGTTCACGCAGCCGTTCTGCTGCCTGATCCGCCAGTGCAGCCCGAGCGGCGCGCCGAGCGCCGCCAGCAAGATGCACTTGTTGGCGCCGCCGTGAGAGACGACTGCAACGGCCTCGCCGGCGTGTCCGGCCGCGGCGGAGGCGAGAGCGGCCACGGCGCGGCGCTGCACGTCCTCCATCGACTCGCACCCGGGAAAGCGGGACTGGGCAGGAGAGTCCCTCACTATTGCGCGGGAGGCGGCCTCGGCGGCCGCCTCCTCGAATAGGCGCCCCTCCCACTCCCCCTGGTTCATCTCTCTCAGCCCGTCCACGGCCTCGACCCCCAGGCGGTGAGCCCCCGCGAGGGGCAGCGCCGTGTCCAGGGCCCTCTGCAGGGGGCTCGAGTAGACCGCCGCGAGCGCGACCGGGCGCAGCGCCTCGACGATGCGCTCCACCTGGAGGCGCCCTCTCTCGCTCAGGGGGGCATTGAGGGTCCCCTGCAGCCGCCCCTCGGCGTTCCAGGTGGTCTCCGCGTGGCGGATCAGGTAGACGAGGGCTGGGGCCATCAGCGGCGGGCCGAGCCGTCCGGCCGCGCCGCGCTCCGCACCCTGGCCACGTCAGACAGCAGGACGGCCAGCGTGGTCCACAGGAAGAAGGCCGCGGTGACGAACCGGAACGCTCCGACCGTCTCCCGGGTGGCGCCCGCGCTCTCCAGGCGCGCCACGGCCAGGTGCCCGCCGTCGAGCGGCACGAACGGGAGCAGGTTGGCCAGCCCCACGCTGAGGTTGACGTCTCCGGCCGCGCGGGCCAGGGTCCGCGGGCCGCCTCCGGCGGCGCGCCCGAGCAGGTGAACAGCGGAGATGATCCCCCCCATCCCGACCCGGCCGCCTCCTCCGGGGAGCGGGGTAGCGGGAGCCGCGGCGCCGGCTGCGGCGCGCAGCAGGAGACCCGCCGCGACATTTGCCAGCGGGCCGGCCAGCAGGACGGGCGCCCTTTGCCGGGGCGGAAGCCCCTCGACATCCACCACGGCGAAGCCGCCGAGCGGGACTGCCCGCAGAGAGACCGGAACGCCGCGCACCTCGCCGCGAGCGATCACGGGGCCAAAACCCACGCCCACCTCGCGCACCCGCGCGCCCGCCCGCCTGGCGGCCACGACGTGGGCGAGCTCGTGGATCATGACCGAGGCCCCGAGGACGGCCGCGGCTGCTCCCAGGGGCATCAGCGCCACGGCCCGCTCACTCCTTGGAGGCGATGCGTGCCACGGCGGTCAACCTGTCGCCCTCCTCGAGCCGCTTGACCAGCACCCCCTGTGCCTGGCGGCCCCTCGTCGCTATCTCGTTCACGGTGCAGCGGTTCACGATCCCGCCTGCCGAGATGAGCAGGATGTCGTCGTGGTCGTCGACGGCGCGGGCCGCCACGACGGGCCCGTTTCGCCGCGTGGTCTTCAGGTTGATCACGCCCATGCCGCCTCGCCGCTTCACCGGGTACTGCTCGAAGAGGGTCCTCTTGCCGAAGCCCTTCTCAGTCACCGTGAGGAGGTGGCGCCCCTCGCCGGTGCCGGCCAGCCCCACCACGCGGTCGTCGCCGCGCAGCCGGATGCCGATGACGCCGCGGGCGGTCCGGCCCATCTGCCGCACCTGGCTCGCCTTGAACTTCAGCGCGCGGCCGGCCGCGGTGGCAAGCACGACCTCGGCCTCCTTCTGGATGTGCCGGACGCCCACCAGTTCGTCGTCGCCGTCGAGCGCGATGGCGAAGATGCCGGCCTTGCGAGCGTTGATGAACTCCATGAGCCCGGTCTTCTTGACGATCCCGCGACGGGTGGCCATGAAGAGCGCCCCCGCGTCCTCGAACGACCTGAGCTGGATGATCGCGTTGACGCGCTCCCCCTGGGCGATGTTTATCAGGTTGACCACGGGCAGGCCGCGCGCCACCCGCGCGGCCTCCGGCGCCTCGTGGGCCTTCATCCGGTAGACCTTGCCCCGGTTGGTGAAGAACAGGAGGAACGCGTGGTTGGTGGTCACTGATATGTGCTCGACCACGTCTTCCTCGCGGGTGGTAATCGCCGTAATACCCCGCCCGCCGCGGCGCTGCACGCGGTAGGTGTCGAGAGGCTGGCGCTTTATGTAGGTGTTGCGGGTCATCGTGATGACGACGTCGGCGTCGGGAATGAGGTCTTCGGCCTCGAACTCCTCGGCCTCACGGCTCGTGATCTTGGTCCGGCGCGCGTCGGCGTAGCGCTCGCGCACGGAGAGCAGATCCTCGCGGATGGTGGCCATGATCAGCCGGGGGCGCGGGGAGGCCGCGTCCGCCAGCATCTCGTTGTAGCGGGCGATCTCCTTTAGCAGGCCCTTGTACTCGGTGTCGATGCGGTCGCGCTCGAGGGCGGTCAGGCGCTGCAGCCGCATCTCGAGGATCGCGTTGGCCTGGGTCTCGGTGAGCTCGAACTTCCCGATGAGCCCGGCGCGGGCCGCCGGGACGTCCTTCGCCTTGCGGATGAGGGCGATGACTTCGTCGAGGAACTTCAGGGCGATCTTGAGCCCCTCGAGGATGTGCGCCCTCTCCTCGGCCCGCCGCAGCTCGTACCTCGTGCGCCTCGTGACGACGTCTCTCCGGTGGGAGAGGAAGTGCTCGAGCATCTCCTTCAGGCCGAGCTGCCTGGGGGCCCCGTCGACGAGCGCGAGCAGGATGGCGCCGAACGTTGACTGCATCTGCGTGTGCTTGAAGAGCTGGTTGCGGACGATCTGCGGGTTCACGTCCCGGCGGAGCTCTATGACCACGCGCATCCCACGGCGATCGGACTCATCCCGCAGGTCCGAGATCCCCACCAGCTTCTTCTGGCGGACCAGGTCGGCGATCCGCTGGATCATCGCCGACTTGTTCACCATGAACGGTATCTCGGTGACGACTATCGCCGCCTTGCCGCCGCGCAGCTCCTCTATCGTTGTCTTTGCCTGGACCTTTATGCTCCCCCGCCCTGTCGTGTAGGCGGAGTGTATCCCGTCGCGGCCGAGTATCACCCCGCCGGTGGGGAAGTCCGGGCCCTTGACGATCTTGATCAGGTCGTCGACGGAGAGCCTTGGATTGTCTATCAGGCCTACCAGGGCGTCGACGACCTCCCCGAGGTTGTGCGGGGGGATGTTGGTGGCCATGCCCACCGCGATCCCGCTGGCGCCGTTCATGAGCAGGCCGGGCAGCCGGGCGGGGAGCACGGACGGCTCCTGGAGGCTCTCGTCGAAGTTGGGTGCGAAGGGAACGGTCTCCTTGTCGATGTCGGCCAGCATCTCGGCGGCGACCGGGGAGAGGCGCGCCTCAGAGTACCGCATCGCCGCCGGCGCATCGCCGTCTATGCTGCCGAAGTTCCCCTGCCCGTCGACCAGCGGGTATCGGAAGGACCACTCCTGGCCCATCCTGACCAGCGCGTCGTAGACGGGGACGTCGCCGTGGGGGTGCAGCTTGCCGAGCACCTCGCCGACTATGCGTGCGCTCTTCCTGTGGGGGGAGTCCGGCTTCAGCCCCAACTCCTGCATCCCGTAGAGGATGCGGCGGTGGACAGGCTTGAGGCCGTCGCGGACGTCGGGCAGCGCGCGGCTGACTATCACCGACATCGCGTAGTCGAGGTAGGAGCTCTTCATCTCCTCCTCTATCGGTCGCGGGACTATCCGCAGCTCTTCAGCGGCCATGGCTCAACGTCGCCTCTCGGATCGGTGGGGGCGCCCTAGACGTCCAGGTTGCGCACGTCGCGCGCGTATTGAATGATGAACTCCCGCCGGGGCTCTACCTCCTCGCCCATGAGCTTCCTGAAGACCTCGTCGGCGGTCTCGGCGTCGTCGAGCTCCACGCGCAGCAGCGTCCGGGTGGCGGGGTTCATCGTCGTCTCCCAGAGCTGCTCGGGGTTCATCTCGCCGAGCCCCTTGTAGCGCTGTACGTTCGCCTTCATACCCCTGCTCTCCAGCGCCTTGACGATGACCTGGCGCTCCTCGTCCGAGTAGGCGTAGGCCTTCTCCTTGCCGTCCTTGATCATGTAGAGCGGCGGCTGGGCGATGTAGACCTTCCCGTGCACGATCAACTCCTTCATGT
>JBBIJB010000022.1:2732-25112 GCA_037446215.1 Armatimonadota bacterium | reverse complement strand
GCGGTAGAAGAAGGTGAGCAGGAGGGTGCGGATGTGGTTGCCGTCCACGTCCGCGTCGCACATGATGATCACGCGGTCGTAGCGGCGCCGCTCGAGCGAGAACTCGTCCCCCATGCCGGTGCCCAGCGCGGTGATGATCGCGCGGATCTCGTCGTGGGCGACCATCTTGTCCTCGCGGGCCTTCTCGACGTTCAGTATCTTGCCCTGGATCGGAAGGATCGCCTGGTAGTGGCGGTCGCGCCCCTGCTTGGCGCTTCCGCCCGCAGACTCGCCCTCGACGATGTAGATCTCGCACTGGGTGGGGTCCCTCTCGACGCAGTCCGCGAGCTTGCCCGGCAGGGTGCCGACCTCCAGCGCGTTCTTGCGCCGCACCAGCTCCCTTGCCTGGCGCGCCGCCTCCCTCGCCCGCGCGGCGGTCAGAACCTTCGCCACTATCCTCTTGGCGTCCGGGGGGCGCGTGATCAGGAACTGCGAGAGCGCATCGGCCACCACCGACTCGACGATGCCCTTGACCTCGGTGTTCCCCAGCTTGGTCTTGGTCTGCCCCTCGAACTGCGGCTCGGCGAGCTTCACGCTCAGCACGGCGGTCAGCCCCTCGCGCATGTCTTCGCCGCTTGGGGAAGGATCTGCGTCGCGGATCAGACCTGCGCGTCGCGCGTAGTCGTTGATCGACCTCGTCAGCGCCGAGCGGAAGCCCACGAGGTGCGTGCCTCCCTCGGTCGTGGGGATCGTGTTGACGTAGGTCAGCATGTGCTCCACGTACCCGTCGGTGTACTGAAGCGCGATCTCGACCTCGACGCCGTCACGGTCGCGCTTGGCCGATGCTATCTCCGAGAGCTTCGTCTTCGTTCGGTTGATGGAGGCGACCAGCTCCCCGATCCCTCCGTCGTGCCTGATCGTCGCGTCCCGCCCGGAGATCTCATCGCGCAGGCGGATCTCGAGCCCGGCGTTCAGGTAGGCGATGTCCTCGAGGCGCTTGGCGACTACGTCGAAGTTGAACTCGGCGGCGGTCATCACCTCGGGGTCGGGCTTGAACGTCACCCGGGTACCCGAGGCCTGGGCCGCGCCCTGCGAGGGCACCAGCGGGCCCAACGGCTTCCCTTTCCCGAACTGCTGGCGGTAGGTCCTCCCGTCGCGGTAGACCTCCACGTTCAGCCACTCCGACAGGGCGTTGACGACCGATACGCCCACCCCGTGTAGGCCGCCGGTGATCCGGTATCCGCCGCCACCGAACTTGCCGCCGGAGTGAAGGGTGGTGAGGACCACCTCGACGGCCGGCTTTCCGATCTTGGGGACCCGATCTACCGGGATTCCCCGGCCGTTGTCGGTTACCGAGGCGCTGCCGTCGGCGTGGAGGGCTACGTCGATGCGCGTGCAGGCGCCGGCCAGGGCCTCGTCGACGGAGTTATCGACGACCTCGTAGAGAAGGTGGTGCAGCCCGTCGGGACCGGTGCTCCCGATGTACATCGCCGGGCGGCGCCTGACGCCGTCAAGCCCCTCCAGCACCTGTATCTGTTGGGCGGTGTATCCCGGGGACTCTGCCATGAGGCCACGCTCCGATCAAGCAAGCGGGCACACGCCCCGAAGCGCATGCCCACCAATAATCCTACCATTCCGATGGCGGGGTGTCAACGGTGAAAAGCCACGCCCTGTCTATATTACAGGCGATTTACCCTCCGGGAGTTGGCACCCTCCTCGATACGCCTGGCGACCGTCTGCGCGGTGGCTCCTACCGCGTATACACGGGTGTCGGTGACCACGATCGCTCGGGCTTCCCCTGCGGCTCCCTCCGCGATCAGGCGCCCCTCCTTCGCGGCGCGTTCGATCATGGCGCGGGCAGAAGGGCTCCTCTGAAGGCGCCTGGCATCGAGGATGGCGACAACCCTCCGGACGTCCACAACCATCTCCTGGCCCAGGTGCGCGTATACCCCTATCCTCATCTCGCCTCCTGGTCGGCCCGCAGCGCACCTATCGTCCGGGCAGCTTCCGGCGACCGACCGGCCGTACGGCGGTCACGGCCCCTTCCCCTATCTCCCTTGCCAGCGCCAGCACTATCTCTCCCTGCCTCAAACGGATCTCGTGGCCGGCCGCCGGATGCCTGACGCCTACGAGCAGGAGCCCCTTGCGCAGCCGCACCGGCGCGCTCTCCGCCGCCAGGGCCGGACCGACCACGCGCGGCCACGCCGCCTGCGCCTCGACCAGGTAGGCGACGGACTCGATTCCCATCCGCCGCGCCGCGGCCCGCAGTATCTCCCTAAGCGGCGTGACCACTACCGCTCACCCGGCACGACCGCGCCCGCCTCTACCCTGAACACCCGCACCGGCTGGTCGGTCGCGGGCAGGAGGGTGGTGGTCAGGAGGATCTGCCCCTCCACTCCCAACTCCAGCACCCGCCTCTGGCGGCCGGGGTCGAGCTCCGCCAGCGCGTCATCGAGCAGCAGGACCGGAGAGTCTCCGAGCTCCGCCTCCAGCACCTCCCTCTCGGCCAGCCTGACCGCGAGCATCGCCGTTCTCCACTGGCCCTGCGAGCCGTTGGCGCGCAGGGCGCTGTGGTCGAGGCCGAGGGTCACGTCGTCCCTGTGCGGCCCCGAGAGGGTGGCCCCCCGCCTTATCTCATCGGCGCGCAGCCGCGCGATTGCCTCCCTGGCCGAGGCCACTATCTCCTCCTCACCCTCTCCCTTCCAGGAAGGAGCGTATCCGAGCGCGAGCCTTCCCTGGCCGCCCAGCCTCCCAAACCAGGACGCCGCGAGAGGGGCCATCCTTCGCAGGTGGGTCGTCCGGTAGCCGGTGATCCTGCCTCCCAGGGTCACCATCTGGGCGTCCCACGGGTCGAGTCCCTGGGGCGCCTTTCGCCGCAGCTCCACGTTGCGCTGCGCTACAACGCGGTGGTATCTGTGAAGCGCGAAGAAGTAGCCGGGGCTCAACTGCGCCAGGGCTCCATCAAGCATGCGTCGGCGGCCGGAGGCCGGTCCCCTGACCAGCTCCAGGTCCCACGGCGCGGCGATCACCACCGGGAGTCTACCTAGGACGCCCCCGCGCGGGGTCGGCGCGCCGCTCACGCGCATCTCGGTGGAGAGACGCCCTCCCTCTACCCGCAGCGTCAGCTCGATCTCCTCGTCGCGTCCCCGCCGAGAGACAACCGCCCTCACCCTGGCGGCGGACTCGCCGTGACGGACCGCTTCGGCCTCCTGGACGGTGCGGTGGGAGCGGCCGGTCGCCACCATGTATACGGCCTCGAGGAGATTGGACTTCCCCTGCCCGTTGGGGCCCGCGAACGCGACCACCCCACCGGGAAGAGCCAGGTCCAGCTCGTCGAAGTTACGGAATGCCTTCAGCCGGATCCGTCGGAGCAGGGCCATTCGCTTCCCTGGAGGGTTCCCTCGAGACGACCAGTTCCGGCCCGCCCAGGATCGCGACGACGTCGCCCGGGGCGACGCGCCGGCCGCGGCGGGTCTCTGGGCTGCCGTTCACTCTCACGCGCCCGGAGGCCACCATCTCCTTGGCCTCGCCCCCGGTTCCGACCAGGCCCGCCCACTTCAGGAGGGCCCCCAGGGCGATGCTCTCGGTGTGGATGCCGACCTCGCGCCTAGGTGGCAACCCGCACCGGCGCCAGGACATAGGTGTAGTCCGTCTGGCCCGCGGGACGCACCGCGCCCGGGCTGAGCGGACCGGTGAGCTGCAGGGTCACCTCGCCCACGTCCAGCACCGAAAGGCACTCGCGGAGATAGCGCGCGTTGAAGGCGGTGGCGATCACCTCGCCCTCGGTAGAGACTGGTACCTTCTCCTCGGATCTGCCGTAGTCGGGAGTGTTCGAGGCCAGGGTCATTGTGTCGCCCTCTGCCTGCAGCCTCACGACGTTGGCGGAGTCTCTGGCGGTGATGGCCACGCGCCGGACCGCGTCGATCAGGCGCTCCACCCCGACCGTGATCGTCTGCTTATACGCCTGGGGGATCACCTGCTGGTAGTTGGGAAACGGCCCGGGCAGCAGCCGGCTCACGAGCCTGGCGCCCGGCATCGTGAACAGGACCTGATTCTCCGCGAGCGATATCTCGACGTCTCCCTCCACTCCGGAGAGCGCCCGTGCAAGCTCCTGCATCGTCTTGGCGGGAACGATGACCCCGACCTTCTGTGTGGCCGGCTTCGGCAGGGCCCCGGTGCGCAGGGCGAGCCTGCCGCCGTCGGTCGCCACCAGGCGGACCTCCTTACCGTCCATCACCAGATAGAGACCCGTGAGGAAGGCGCGGGTCTCGTCGGTTGAAACCGCGAACTCCGTCTGACGGATCATCGCGCGCAGGAGAACGGCGTCCACGGTGGCCACGGGCGCGGCCTCGGGCTCGGGCATCAGGGGGAACTCCGTGGCCGGAAGGCCCACCAGGTCGTAGGTGACCCTGTCGCACTGAACCTCCACGTCGGTTCCGCCCTCGCCGACCTTCACCAGCACCGGCTCTCCGGGCAGGTTGGAGACGATCTCGGAGAAGAGGCGGGCGGGAAGCGTGATGGCGCCGCCCTTCTTGACCTTGGCGGGGACCTCGGTCTGGATCCCGTGGTCCAGGTCGGTGGCGGCGAGCTTGACCGCGTCCTTTCGGGTTTCCAGGAGTATGTTGCCCAGTATCGGCATCGTGGTCCGGGTCGATACCGCGCGGCCCACCAGGGCAACCGCCTTGCTCAGGTTCTCATGAGCGCACACAAACTGCATGCCCGTCTCCTTCTCCTAAGGTATTTAATCAATAACTACAGTAGTACTAATAGAGGGTGTTGACAGTGTTGGCAATTGCCGGCATCCATGAGCGACGCGCCTTTGCGCCGGTCGCCCCCTGTTGACGGGACGTGGATGGATTGTGCATCCGCGACCCCGGCCTCGCCCCCCCGCTCCTCCCGCTCCGGGCACGCCCCTTGTGCACAGGTTATCCGCTCTGGCGCTGCAGGTCTTCCACAAGCCGTTTCACGCTCGCGGCAAGATGGGAGTCGCGGTCCAGCACCTCACGCACCCGCTGACAGGCGTGCATGACCGTGGTGTGGTCGCGGCCTCCGAACTCCTCCCCGATTCGCGGAAGGGAGGCGTCGGTGATCTCTCTCGCCACGAACATCGCCACCTGCCGAGGGAAGGCCACGCCCTTCGTCCTCCGCTTGGCGCGCATCTCCTCCACGCGGATCCCGAAGAAGGCGGCGACCGCGGTCTGTATCGCCTGTATCGTGACCACCCGCGCCCTGGCCGGCGGCAGCAGGTCGCGCAGCACCTCCGCGGCCAGCTCGGCGCTCACCGGCGACCGGGTCAGCGAGGCGTAGGCGACGACCCGCACGAGAGCTCCCTCCAGCTCGCGGATGTTGGTCTGGATGCGCTGGGCGATGAACTCGGAGACTTCGTCGGGCACCAGCATCCCCTCGATCTCCGCCTTCTTCTTCAGGATCGCTATCCTGGTTTCAAGATCGGGTGCCTGGATATCGGCTATCAGCCCCCACTCGAACCGGCTCCGGAGCCGGTCCTCGAGGGTCGGAATCTCCTTCGGCGGGCGGTCCGACGAGATTATTATCTGGTGGCTCGACTCATGAAGCGTGTTGAAGGTGTGGAAGAACTCCTCTTGGGTGCGCTCCTTTCCCGCGAGGAACTGGATGTCGTCGATCAGCAGCACGTCCACGCTGCGGTAGCGGTGTCGGAACTCCAGCGTCTTGTCGTCCCGAATCGAGTTTATCAGCTCGTTCGTGAACTTCTCGCTGCTCAAGTAGGCGACGCGGGCGATCCCCGCGTTTCGGAGCACCCTATGCCCGATGGCCTGCAGGAGGTGGGTCTTGCCGAGCCCGACGCCGCCGTATATGAACAGCGGGTTGTAGGCCCTTGCCGGCGCCTCGGCGACGGCGAGCGATGCCGCGTGCGCGAACCGGTTTCCCGCCCCGACAACGAATGTCTCGAAGGTGTACTTGGGGGAGAGGTGCATCCCCTCTGGACTCCTGATCTGAGCCGGGCCCGGAGCAGGGGGCGCCGCCGCGGCGGGCTGTCCGTAGGAGACCGGTCCGTCCACGACCGAAACCCGGACGGCGATCTCGCGGCCGGCCGTTTCCTTCAGCGCGCCTCGAATGACACCCATCAGCCGTTGCTCCACCCAATCCTTGGCGAACCGGTTGGGAACGGTGACGTGGAAGGTGTCGGCTTGGAGCCCTGCCGGGCGCATCACCCGGAGAAACGACTCGAGGGTGGGTTTGTTGAGCTGGCTCTCTATCCTGCGCAGTGCCTCTTCCCACAGCTCGACTGCCGAGACCTCGGTTGACACGCCTATCTCCTCTCCAGGTTCTCCCGTCTCGCGGCCGCGCGCGGAGGGCTCCCTCCGCCACCTACGGCCTGAAGATCTCGTCGAGGCAGGCGATTCCCTCTTCCGTAAGGGTGCGCCTGCCGTGCCCCTTGCCGCTCACGAGGTTGAGGGCCTGCAGGGCCTGCAGCTCCCTGTAGGCGGTGCTGTGGCTGATGTCCAGCTCCTTTGCGACCGACGTCGGCCCCGCCGCCCCCAGCTCCGCTATCAAGAGCAGCACCTTCTTCTGGCGTGCCGTTATGGAGGGCGGCCGCCGGCCGGGCGGTTCATGAGCGGGGATGCCGGAGGGCTCGGGCGCGCGGCGGATGCTGAGGGTCACCACGGTACCCGCCTCCAGGTTGTCCTCGATCGTCAGCGTCCCTCCAAGGAAGCTCATCTGCTCGCTGGCTACCGGCAGTCCGCTGCCCACACCCCGGATGTGCCTGCGCATCTCTGAGGTCGCGGTCGAGAACCCGGGGAGACGCGCGCCCTCCTTGTTGGCTATGCCGGGGCCGCCGTCCGCCACGCGTATGGTGTTCCCGTCGTCGAGGATCGTCACCGTCGCGTTTCGGAAGTAGGCGTGTATGAGGTTCTCGACTATCTCCTGGATCACCACGAAGGGGATCTTGCCCCCCCGCTCCCTCGACACAGAGTAGGTGCGCGCGGAGATCTCGCCCACCAGCGTTCGGAAGTCGTCGCTTCGCAGGGAGTGAACCTGGGGAGCCGCCAGCGGGGAGTCGTAGACCGCCAGCCGCACCTCAGGATCATCGGTACCCTCTGCGGGGCCATCGAGCGACCGGCGCTCCTCGAGAACCTTTGCTATCAGTTCACGTATCGACATCGTCTCCGCCACACGCAGCCGATAGTTTGCCCGCGCATCAATGGACTCCTATCCGGCCCACGGCCGACCGTCCGATTTCACGACGACCCCGGGACCGTCAGCGGAGAGGCACTCCTGTGGATAACGCGGACCGACAGTAGGGGGGTTTCGCCTCTCGCCGCCGCTCCTCCTCCAGGGACCAGCGGGCCGAAACCCAAACAGGAAGAGAACCCCCGGGGTTATCCACAGGTGTGGAGAACTATGTGTATAACATACGGCCCCCTGTGGATTTCCGGCCGGAATACCCGAAGAAAGGCGGGGGAAGGCGCGACCCCGTGACCGGGCCGCGCACAAACATGTGGACAGCCCCCCCGGTTTTCTACAGCTTTCCAACACCCGCGCGGGGGCCCTACCGATCGGCCCGATCGCAGGTTGTCCCTTGATGCGAGGTGTTCGTTGCCGCGGGAAGGACCCTGTGATATAGTTTCTCTGTTCTGCCAGGAGGCACAAACGTGAAGCGCACCTTTCAGCCTAAGAACAGATCGCGCAGCCGGGTCCACGGGTTCCGCTCCCGGATGCGCACACCCGGCGGTCGCCGTACCCTCAGCCGCCGCAGGGCAAAGGGGAGGCATCGGCTCACCGTCTCAGGCTAAGGACGGAGCCGTGTGCGCTGGCCCCCTTGAGCGCCTGGCGAGCGAGAAGGAGTTCCGGCGCGTCTACCGCGAAGGCGGCCGCCGGTCGTCGCCGCTCGTCGTCATACGTTACCTCCCAGGCGACCGCGGAGGCGTGCGCCTGGGAGTTGCCGTCGGTAGGCGCTTTGGCTCCGCGGTTCGGCGAAACCGGCTGCGCCGGCGCCTACGCGAGGCCGTCCGCGCCCTGGCACGCAGGATCGCGCCGGGAACGGAGATCGTGGTGACGCCGAGGGAGTCGGCAGCGGAGGCCTCTTTCTCGGAGTTGAGAGGGTCGGTCGAGCAGGCCCTTGGCTCGGCCGGACTACTGGGCGACCAGGGCGAGGGCGCTCAATGAAGAGGTTCCTCCTGCTTCTGATCCGCGCTTACCAGCGGCTCCTCTCCCCGCTCCTGCCGCGCGCCTGCAGGTTCTACCCTTCCTGCTCGTCCTACGCCGCCGAGGCCGTGGAGCGCCACGGACCGGCGCTCGGGGCCTTCCTCGCGGCCCGACGCATCGCGAGGTGCCACCCCTTCAATCCAGGCGGTTATGATCCGGTTCCCAGGGAGGCAAGGCATTGATAGAAGCGATAGCCACGACGCTCAACGTCGGATTGCAGGCGATCTACGGGGTGACCCACAGCTACTCCCTTGCCATCGTGACGCTCACCCTCGCCATCAAGGTGGTCTTGCACCCCCTCACGCGCAAGCAGCTCAACTCGATGAAGGCGATGCAGGCCCTTGCGCCCCAGATGGAGGTGCTGCGCCGCAAGTACAAGGAGGATCCGCGGCAGCTCAACGCCGAGGTGATGAACCTCTACAAGGCCAACAAGGTCAACCCGTTCAGCGGCTGCCTGCCGATGCTCGCGCAGCTGCCCGTGCTCTGGGCGCTGTTCGCGCTGCTGCGCAGGCCCAACCTGTTCGGTGGAGAGACGTTCCTCGGCGTCGCCCTCGAGGCGCACCCCACCTTCGCCGTGATCGGGGAGTTCCCGTTGATCGCCATGATCCCCCTCCTCGACATACATGCAGCAGCGGCTGTCCATAACCGACCCCCAGCAGGCCAGGATGTTCGTGTTCATGCCCTTCCTCATCGCCTGGTTCTCGACCCAGTTCCCTGTCGGCATGTCCCTCTACTGGATCTCTTCCACGTTCATCTACATCGCCGAGTACCTGATCGTCGTTGGGTTGCCCAAGAAGATCGGCGTCGCGCCCCCCAGGAAGCCGCGCGCGCAGACAGCGAAGGCGGCCAAGAAGGGTTCGGGCGACTGATGGACACGGCCGAGGGTACCGGGAGGACTATCGCCGAGGCGATCGCGGCCGCGCTCGCCCAGCTGGGTGTGCCGCGGGACCAGGTGACCGTGGAGGTGCTCCAGGAGCCGCGGCCCGCGCTCCTCGGGTTTGGAGGCCGCGAGGCGCGGGTGAGGCTGTCGCCTCTCCAGGCGGACCACGAGGTCGCCCGCGACGTCGCCCTAGAGATCCTTCGCCTGATGGGCCACGAGGCCCAGGGCGAGGCCTCGCGGTCGGAAGACGGCATCCAGGTGGTACTCAAGGGGCCCGACCTCAAGGGGATCATAGGCAAGAACGGGCGTACGCTCGACGCCCTCGAGCTCCTGGTCGCCCTGCATGTGCAACAGCGACTCGGCCGCCGCGTCGCCCTGACCGTGGACGCCATGGGCTACCGCGCCAAGCACGAGCAAGCGATCGCCGAGGCGGCTCATCGTGCCGCCGAGCAGGCGGCCGCGCAGGGGAGGCCGGTAGCCCTCGAGCCCATGGGGCCCAGGGACCGCCGCGCGGCCCACATCGCGCTTCGCGACGATGTTCGGGTGGCGACCGAGAGCAGCGGGGAGGAGCCCTACAGGCACGTCGTGGTCAGGCCCGCCTCCCCGGGCGAGGGCCCAGACCATGGAAAAGAAGAGCACCACTCAACTTCCCCCGGAGACAACCCTTGACCCTGGCCGGGTGAGCCCGGCCCTGGCAAAGCTGGTGGAGGGCGCCGGGGCGCTCGGTGTTGCGCTTCCACCAGGAGCAAGCGAGCGCTTCCGGTCCTACCTCGAAGAGATCGCTCGCTGGCGCGGGCGCCTGAACCTCACCTCGGCGTCCTCGGACACCGAGGTAGTCCTGCGCCACTTCCTCGACTCGCTTGTGCCCCTCGCCGTGCTCTGCCCGGCCCGAGGGTGCAGGCTGGCTGACGTCGGGTCCGGCGCCGGGTTCCCTGGGGTTCCGATGAAGATCGCCAGGCCCGACCTGGAGGTCGTCCTGATCGAGGCCTCCCGCAAGCGGTGCGCCTTCCTGGAGGAGGTGAGGGCCTCGCTCAACCTACCGGACCTGGCGGTGCGTTGGTCCCGCGCCGAGGAGATGGGGCACGCCGAGGGGTTCAGGGAGGCGTTCGGCGTCGTCGTCTCGCGGGCCACGGCCAGGACCGCGGTTTCGGTGGAGCTCACCCTGCCGCTGGTCGAGGTCGGCGGGGCGGCGGTGCTGCTGAAGGGCCCCGCGGTAGAGCAAGAGATCGGAGAGATCGCCGCCCTGGTGGGCGCCATGGGCGCCTCAGTTGAAGCCTGCGAGGTGCGCTCCTTCCCGGAGCCCGGCCGGAAGACGGCCGCGCTCGTGCTGCGGAAGCACGCCCCAACCCCTCAGCCGTATCCAAGGCGGGGCCCTGCCCTCGGGAGGCCTGTGTAGGCCCTGCCGGCTAGAGGGAAGGGCGATCCTCCTTGACGAATGGTAGTCCTGGGACCGTGAAGCGCACCATCGCCATCGTCAACCAGAAAGGCGGCGTCGGGAAGTCCACGACGGCCGTCAACCTCGGCGCGTGCCTTGCCGAGGCAGGAGTCAGGACCCTCCTTGCGGACCTGGACCCGCAGGCGAACAGCACCAGCGGGCTCGGCGTCGGCCGCGACCTGCCCACCGGCTCCCTGTACGACGTGCTCCTGAATGGGGTCGATCTGCGCAGGGTGGTAGTCCCCACAGAGGTTCCCGGGCTGGACCTGGCCCCAAGCACGATCCACCTTGCCGGCGCCGAAGTCGAACTCGTCGGGAGCGGCTCTCCCGAGAGGAGGCTCGAGGCGGCGCTCATGCCGGCCGACTACCCGGTGGTGCTGCTCGACTGCCCGCCCTCGCTGGGGATGCTGACCGTGAACGCCTTGACCGCCGCGGGAGAGGCGCTGATCCCGATCCAGTGCGAGTACTACGCGCTCGAAGGGCTCGGGCAGTTGCTCCGCTCGATCGAGCTCGTGCGGAAGCACCTGAACCCGGCCCTGGACATCGGGGGCGTCGTGCTCACCATGTACGATGCCCGCACCAACCTGTCTGAGCAGGTCGCGAGCGAGGTCAGGCGATTCTTCAAGGAGAAGGTCTTCGATACGGTCGTGCCGCGCAGCGTGAGGCTGGCCGAGGCGCCGAGCTACGGCAAGCCGATCACCCTCTACGACCCGGACTCGCGCGGCGCCCAGGCCTACAGATCACTGGCCCAGGAGGTGATAAGCCGTGGAGGACCCCAGACCAAGGGCACCTGAGCACGGCCAGCCCCGCCGTGCCCTCGGCCGGGGCCTGGGCGCCCTGATTCCCGGCGCCGGCCTCGTGCCGGAGACCGGCGTCACGGAGATCCCGGTGGACCGGATCAGGCCGAACTCGCTGCAGCCCCGCGCAGGGTTTGACCGCGAGCCGCTCGCAGAGCTGGAGGCCTCGATCCGCGAACACGGCGTGCTGCAGCCGGTGCTCCTTCGCCCATCCGGCGACCGATACGAGCTGGTGGCGGGAGAGAGGCGCTGGCGAGCGGCCGTGGCCGCCGGGCTGAGCTCCGTGCCCGCCGTGGTCCGCCAGATGGACGACCGGAACGCCCTCGAGGTAGCCCTCGTCGAGAACCTCCAGCGCGAGGACCTGAACCCCATGGAGAGGGCAAGGGCGTACAGGCGGCTCATAGACGAGTTCGGGTTGACGCAGGAGCAGGTGGCGCGCAGGGTCGGCAGGAGCCAACCGACGATTGCCAACGCGGTCCGCCTCCTCTCGCTGCCCGCGGAGGTCCAGGCCTCTCTAGAGGCTGGGCGGATCACCGAAGGCCACGCCCGCGCGCTGCTGGCGATCCCGGATCCCGAGAGACTCCTCCTCGTCTGGCGCAAGGTCGAGGCCAGGGGGATGTCGGTCAGGGAGACGGAGGCAGAGGCCGCGAGGAGGCTCATTTCACGTGAAATAGGCGCGAAGCGCAAGGCTCGCGACCCAGAGTTGAGCGTCATTGAACAAACCCTCCGAGAATCGCTGGGCGCGCCGGTCAGCCTGCGCGTCAAGAGAGGAGGGGGCGGCGAGATTCGGATAGCTTTCTTCTCGACGGACGACCTTGAGCGCCTGGTGGAGGCGCTGGCGCTCCGACCCGGAGCAGGAGGGGGAGCGAGATGAGCGAGGCGGCATCACTACCCCCGCGGGCAGAGGCGTGGGCCCTGGTCTGCGAATGGATCCCCACCCCCAGCCTCCGGAAGCACGTGCTTGCCGTGGAGGCCGCCATGCGGCACTACGCCCGGCGCCTCGGCGAGGATGAGGAGCTGTGGGGGCTGGTGGGGCTGCTGCACGACCTGGACTACGAGCGGTTTCCGTCGCAGGAGGCGGGCCACCCGATCCGGGGCGCCGAGCACCTGCGCTCCGCCGGCTACCCCGAAGCGGTTACCCGCGCGGTCCTCTCCCACGCCGGATACACGGGCGTGCCGAGGGAGTCCAAGATGGAGAAGGCCCTGCACGCGTGCGACGACCTCACCGGCTTCGTCGCGGCGGTCGCGCTCGTGCGCCCCTCGCGCAGCGTCCACGACGTGGACGCCGCCGCCGTGCGCCGGAAGATGAAGGATAAGGCGTTCGCGAGGGCGGTGGCCCGCGAGGAGCTGCTGCGCTCCGCGGAGGAGTTCGGGGTCCCGTTCGACGAGCACGTGACCACAGTGATCGAGGCGATGCGGGGAGTCGCGGCCGAGTTGGGCCTGGAAGGGACCTGAGTTGGAAGGAACCATCGTGAACGTGATCGCCGTCGTGGTGGGCGGATCCGCGGGCCTGGGCCTGCAGAGGCGCCTCCCCGAGCGGGTCCGAGAGGCGGTGATGGCGGCCATCGGCCTGGCCACGCTCCTGATCGGACTCCAGATGGCGCTGCAGACCAGGAACATCCTGGGCGTGATAGTGAGCCTGGCCCTCGGCGCGGCCTTGGGCGAGGGGCTGCACATCGAGGAAGGGATAGACGCCCTCGGCCGGTGGGCGGAGCGACTCGCCGGGCCTGTCGCGGCCGGCGGGGGAACCGCCCAGGCCTTCGTCACCAGCAGCCTGCTGTTCTGCGTCGGCCCGATGACGATACTCGGCGCAATCCAAGACGGGCTCGGGCAGACGCCGGTGCTGCTGTACACGAAGTCGCTACTCGACGGGATCTCCTCCGTTGCCCTCGGCGCCGCGCTCGGCGCGGGCGTCCTGCTCTCGGCCGGCACTGTGCTGGTCTACCAGGGAGGAGTTACCCTGGCGGCCGCCGCCGTCAGCGGAGTGATGACCCCGGAGGTAACGCGGGAGATGACGGCCACGGGAGGAGCGCTCATAATTGCGCTGGGCCTGGGGATACTGCAGATACGCCGGATCCGGGTGGGCAGCCTTCTGCCGGCGCTCCTGGTATCGGTCGTGCTCACCGCGGCCCTCCCGTACCTCCGGGCGGCCGCGCAGGCCCTCGGACTCTAGTCATGCGAGGAGGCGGTGGTCGACCATGCCCGCAGGCATAGACCCTCTTGACATCTACTCGCTGGGCGCGGTCGCCGTACTCGCGCTTGCGCTGCTGCTGGCCGCCTTGCGGCTGCGCGCGCTGTCGCGCGAGGTGGCGGCGCTGCGCGGCGAAACCGGCGTGCTCGACCGAATAGCCGCGGCCGAGCGCGAGACCGCTTCCGCGGCGCGGCAGACCGAGCGGTTGTCCGGAAGGGTGGACAGGCTCGCCGAGACGACCCAGCGGTCATTGCAGCGTGTGGCCCTGGTCAGATACGATGCCTTCAGGGAGATGGGAGGCCACCTCAGCTTCAGCCTGGCGTTGCTCGATGCCCGGCAGGACGGCGTCGTGATCAGCGTCCTCAACGACCGGGAAGGAGCAAGGGCGTACGCCAAGCCGATCTCGGGCGGGCGGTCCACCTTCACCCTCTCCGAGGAAGAGCTGCGGGCCGTGGGTGAGGCCTGACGTTTGCGAAGATGATCTTCTCTGACCGCAAGGACGCGGGTCGCAGGCTTGCCAGGGCCCTGGAGCACCTGCGCCACCGCCGCCCCTGCGTGATCGCGATACCGCGGGGAGGCGTGGTCGTCGGCCGGGAGATAGCCGACCACCTCGGCGCGCCCATCGAGGTCGTCGTGCCGCGCAAGCTGAGGGCGCCCTTCAACCCCGAGTTCGCCATCGGTGCCGTCGCGGAGGGCGGCGCGGTTGCGATCGACGACGAGTCGGCCAGGGGAGTCGACCAGCGCTACATCGACGGCGAGATAGCGGAGCAGGAAGCCGAGATCAAACGGCGCGTCCTGGCCTACCGGGGAGCGCGACGCATACCCCCGCTGGACGGCCGGACGGCGATCGTCACCGACGACGGCATAGCCACCGGCGCCACGATGGTGGCGGCCCTCAGGTCCGTCAGGGCGCTGGGGCCGGCCCACCTCGTCGCGGCGGTGCCGGTGGCTCCACCCGAGGGCGTGGCACGGATGGCTGAAGAGGCGGACGAGGTGGTCTGCCTCTCCGCGCCCGTGATGTTCCAGGCCGTCGGGCAGTTCTACGACGACTTCAGGCAGCTGGAGGACGAGGCGGTCTGCGACCTTCTAGCCGGCGGAGGGATTCCCGAGGAGGGCGGCTGATGTCGGAGCAGAGGGCGAGGCGTACCCCCCTCTACGAGATCCATGTCGCGGCAGGGGCCCGGATGGTGCCCTTCGCAGGGTGGGAGATGCCGATTCAGTACGGCGGTGTGGTAGAGGAGCACCGCGCGGTGCGCACCCGCGCGGGGCTGTTCGACGTCTCTCACATGGGGGAGGTTCGGATCGAGGGCCCGGCGGCGCTCGCGGCGCTGCAACGCCTCCTTACCAACGACGTCTCCCGGCTGGCCGTCGGAGCGGGCCTCTACTCGCCGATGTGCAACCCCACGGGTGGAATCGTGGACGACCTGATCGTCTTCCGCGTGGACGATGACGCCTACATGATGGTGGTCAATGCCTCCAGGTCCGCCGCGGACCTGTCCTGGATCAGGGAGCACGCGGCCGAAGCCGCCGTTCACGACATCTCGGACGAGGTGGCGCTCCTGGCGCTGCAGGGACCGCGGGCGGAGGCGATCCTCTCGGAGGCCTCCGGCGCCGACTATTCCCGGATGCAGCCCTTCCAGATAGCGAGCGGATTCCGGGTCGCCGGCGCGGAGGTAACGGTGGCGAGGACCGGGTACACCGGCGAGGACGGCTTCGAGATCTCGGCGCCCTGGGGCGAGGCGGCGGCCGTCTGGGAAGGGCTGTTCGCCGCTGCCGGCCCCGGCGGCCTGACTCCGGTAGGGCTAGGGGCCCGCGACACCCTGCGGCTCGAGTCCGGGATGATGCTCTACGGGCAGGACATAGACGAGACCACCTCTCCCCTGGAGGCGCCTCTCTCGTGGACCGTCAGCTTCGACAAGGAGACGTTTGTCGGCAGGGAGGCACTGGTGGAGCAGCGCAGGAGAGGCATCTCGCGCCGCCTGGTAGGGATCGAGGCGGAGGAGCGCGCCATCCCGCGCCACGGAGCCCCCATCCTCGGGGGAGAGGCGCGGATCGGGTCGGTGACCAGCGGGACTTTCTCTCCCACGCTGCGGCGCCCGATAGCTATGGGCTACGTCCAGCGGGAGTGGGCGACGGGGAAGGAGCTGGAGGTGGAGGTAAGGGGAAGGAGGGTTCCCGCCAGGGTGGTACGGCTGCCCTTCTACAAGAGGAAGGGCCGCTGATCAGTCATCACGCGCCGAGAGACGCCTTCGGCGCACACGAGGTGAGCGATGTACCCGGACGACCGCAAGTACACGAAGGACCACGAGTGGGCCAAGCGTGAGGACGGCCTTGTCCGCGTAGGGATCACCTCCTTCGCGGCGGAGCGCCTCAGCGACATAGTGTTCGTCGAGCTCCCGAAGGTGGGCGCCGAGGTGAAGGCCGGCGAGGCATTCGGGGCGATCGAGTCGGTCAAGGCCGCCAGCGACCTCTACGCTCCGATCTCCGGCAAGATCGCCGAGGCCAACGCCGCGGTCATGGAGACACCGGAGATCGTGAACCAGGACCCCCACGGCACCGCGTGGATGGTCGTCCTCGAGGCCTCCGACGAGGCGGAGTGGGAGGGGCTGATGGATGCCGCCGCCTACGGCGAGTTCGTCGCCTCCGAGGAGGGAGAGGGATAGGATGTCCACCCCCTGGGTTCCCCACAAGTACATCCCGATGACCGCCGATGAGCGCGACGAGATGCTCCGCGTCATCGGCAAGGGCTCGGTGGCGGAGTTGTTCGCCGAGATACCCGCCGCGGTGCGGGTCGAGAAGCGGCTCGACCTACCGCCGCCGATGCCGGACGGCGAGCTCCTCGCTCACATGCGCGCCCTGGCGGAGGCCAACGGCGACGCCGATACCCTGACCTGCTTCCTCGGCGGAGGCGCATACGACCACGAGGTCCCCAGCGTCGTCTGGCACCTCGCGGGGCGCGCGGAGTTCGTGACCGCCTATACCCCCTATCAGGCGGAGTTGATGCAGGGAGAGCTGCAGGCCGCCTACGAGTACCAGTCGATGATGTGCGAGTTGACGGGAATGGATGTGGCCAACGCCTCGATGTACGACGGCGCGAGCGCGCTCGGCGAGGCGGCCGTCATGGCCCGCGACCTGACCCGGCGAGACGAGGTGCTGGTCTCCGGGGCGGTACACCCCCACTATCGGGAGACGCTGCGCACCTATACCCACCACCTGGGGATCGGGGTGAAGGAACTCCCCCACGAGGGCGGAGTCACGACCCCGGAGGCGGTAAGGGAGGCCGCCGGAGACGGGACGGCCGCCGTCATCGTTCAGTCCCCCAACGTCTTCGGATGCATAGAGGCGGGCGGAGCGCTGGCCGAGGCCGCTCATGCCGCCGGCGCGATGCTGGTGGTCGCGGTCGTCGAGCCGATCAGCCTCGGCCTGCTCGAGCCCCCCGGGGCTTACGGCGCGGACATCGTCGCCGGAGAGGGGCAGCCGCTGGGCAACCACCTCAACTTCGGAGGGCCGTACCTGGGCACGCTAGCCGCCAAGCAGGACTACGTACGGAGGATGCCGGGCCGGCTGGTCGGCGCCACGGTGGACCGCGAGGGCAAGAGGGGGTTCGTCCTCACCCTGCAGACCAGGGAGCAGCACATCCGGCGCGAGAAGGCCACCAGCAACATCTGCACCAACGAGGCCCTCAACGCGCTGGCGGCGGGGGTCTACATGGCGGCCCTTGGACCCCAGGGCATCCGCCGCGTGGCAGAGGTGAACGCGCGGCGCGCGCACTACGCGAAGGAGCGGCTGTGCTCCCTCCGGGGCTTTCGGCCGGCCTTCGACGCGCCGGTCTTCAACGAGTTCGTGCTGGAGTGCCCGATCGATCCCGAGACGCTCAACGAGCGCCTTCTGGAGAGAGGAATACTGGGCGGGCTGGCGCTTCGGCGCTGGTACCCGGAGCTCGAGAACGCCTGGCTGCTCTGCGTGACCGAGGCGCGCAGCCCCGCCGAGATAGATGGGCTGGTGGACGCCGTCAGGTGGGCCGTGCGCTCGACGCGCAGGCGCAGCAGGGCAACCGGAAAGGCAGGTGCCGCCAAGTGAACGACGCCGACTTCCCGATCATCTTCGAGCACAGCCTCCCCGGGCGGATCGCCGTCTCCCTTCAGGATCCCGGCGTTCCCGAGACCCCCCTGGAGGAGATAGTGGGTGCCGGCAACCTCCGGTCACGGCCGCCCGCGCTTCCAGAGGTGAGCGAGCTGGATCTCGTGCGCCACTACACGCGCCTCTCTCAGCGCAACTACGCCGTCGACACGGGCTTCTACCCGCTCGGCTCATGCACGATGAAGTTCAACCCGAAGGTCAACGAGGACGCCGCCCGCCTTCCGGGGTTTGCGCGGCTCCACCCCAACACCCCGCCTGAGCTGGCCCAGGGGGCGCTGGAGATGCTGTGGCGTCTCGAGCGGCTGCTCTGCGAGGTCTCCGGGATGGACCGTGTGACCTTCCAGCCCTCTGCCGGCGCGCACGGAGAGATGGCCGCCCTGATGATGATCCGCGCCTACCACGAGGATCGCGGCGAGCGGCGGCCCCGCGTCATCGTGCCGGACTCCGCGCACGGCACCAACCCCGCCTCGGCGGCGATGTGCGGCTTCCAGGTCACAACGGTCAAGAGCGACAAGAGGGGGAACATAGACCACGATGCCCTCCGCCAGGTGGCCGACGACTCGGTGGCGGCGCTGATGCTGACCAACCCCAACACGCTCGGCCTGTTCGAGGAGGGCGTCTGCGAGGTAGCGGAGATCGTCCACGGGTGCGGCGGTCTGATGTACCTGGACGGCGCCAACTTCAACGCGGTGCTGGGGATCACGCGCCCCGGAGACCAGGGCTTCGACGTCATGCACATGAACGTCCACAAGACCTTCGGCACCCCCCACGGCGGCGGCGGTCCGGGCGCCGGGCCTGTCGCGGCCAAGAAGTTCCTCGCGCCGTACATGCCGGTCCCGACCGTCGAGCGCGACGGCGACCGGTTCTACCTGGACGACGACCGGCCGAAGTCGATCGGCCGCGTGAGGGCGTTCTGGGGCAACTTCGGCATCTTCGTACGTACCTACGCCTACATCATGGCGTACGGCCCGCTGCTCCGGCAGGTCTCCGAGGCGGCGGTTCTAAACGCGAACTACCTGCTGGCCAGGCTGAGGGAGCATTTCGCCCTGCCCTACGACCGGGTCTGCATGCACGAGTTTGTACTCTCGGGGAGGCGGCAGAAGGCCCAGCACGGCGTGACGACGCGTGACATGGCGAAGCGTCTCCTGGACCACGGGTTCCATGCGCCCACCGTGTACTTCCCCCTGATCGTGGACGAAGCGATAATGATCGAGCCCACTGAGACGGAGAGCCGCGAGACGCTCGACCGGTTCGTCGAGGCGATGATAAGCGTCGCCCAGGAGTGCGCCACCGATCCCGATAGGGTGCGCAGCGCTCCTCACGACACGGTCGTCAAGCGGCTCGACGAAGTGACCGCGGCCCGGAAGCTGAACCTGAGATGGCGCCCGGAGCCCGGAGGGGAGGCCGAGAGTTGAGCAGGGAGATCCCGACCCTGGAAGATATCAGGCAGGCCGCCGACAGGATCGCCGGGACCGTCCGCCGCACCCCCCTCCACCCGTGGGGCGAGGGGGGGGTCCACCTCAAGCTGGAGAGTCTCCAGCCCACCGGCGCGTTCAAGGTGCGCGGGGCCACCAACCACCTGCGCGCGCTGCCCGCCGGGACGGCCGGCGTCGTGACCGCCTCCTCCGGCAACCACGGGCAGGCGGTGGCCTATGTGGCCTCCCGCCTCGGGATACCCGCGGTGGTGGTCGTGCCGGAGACGGTTCCCCCCAACAAGGCCGCCGGGATCGTCGGATATGGCGCCGCGCTGGTGCTCTGCGGCAAGACCATGGGCGAGCGGTACGTGCTGGCCCGCAAGATCGCCGCTGAGCGCGGGCTGCACATGGTCCCGTCGTTTGACGACCCGCTGGTCGTCTCGGGCCAGGGCACGTGCGGCCTGGAGGTGATCGAGCAGATTCCCGAGGTCGCGGTGGTAGCCGTTCCGGTCAGCGGGGGCGGGCTGCTGAGCGGAGTCGCCACCGCGGTCAAGCTGCTGAGGCCCAAGGCGCGCGTGGTGGGGGTGGAGCCGATGAACGTGGCGAGGTTCTCGGCCTCCCGCGAGGCGGGTAGGCGCGTGGCCGTGCGATCGGTGGACACCGTGGCAGACGGGCTCCGCGCCGAGGAGACCGGGGAGCTCACCTGGGAGATCGCCTCCCGCTACGTGGACGACTTCGTGAAGGTGGACGACGACGCCATCCTCGCCGCGGTCCGCCGGCTCTGCCTCGAGGGCCACCTCGTGGTCGAGCCCTCGGGCGCCATCGCCCTGGCCGCGATCGAGTCAGGCCTGATAAAGGAACGGCCCGCGGTCGCTATCATCAGCGGGGGCAACATAGACCCGGCACTCCTCTCGCGCCTGCTGTCGGAAGGGGCAGGCTAGGGCACGCCCGGGGCGAAATCGAAAGCAACGCGGCGAAAAGGGCCGTCCGGACGAGACCGGGCGGCCCCACGCCGCCTCCAGAGGGAATACCGCACAAACGTTCGCATTAACCACCCTTGATATACGTACATACGTTCGGTATCCTCGGGCCGGAGGTGTTCCCATGGGAGAACCCCGCACGGCCCGACAGCTCACCTCGCGGCAGAGGCAGATCCTCGACCACATCGCCGCGTGCATGCGCAGGTCCGGCATCGTCCCCTCCATCAGGGAGATAGGCCAAGCCCTGGGCATGCGCTCGCCGTCGACCGTCCACCAGCACCTGGGCGCGCTCGAGCGCAAAGGCTATCTCAAGCGCGATGGCGACCGGATGCGGGTCATCGAGCTCACCGGAGCCGCCGCCCACCTGACGGGCCGCGACGATGTCGTCAGCCTTCCGCTGCTTGGAAGGGTGTCCGCGGGCGTGCCTCTCCTGGCCGAGGGGCACATCGAGGAGATGATCCCGGTCCCCCGCAGGTTCGTGGGGTGGAACGAGGAGAGCTTCCTGCTCACCGTGCGCGGCGACAGCATGACCGGGGCCGGGATCTTCGACGGCGATATGGTGGTCGTTCGATGCCAGTCGCACGCGACCCCCGGCGAGATAGTCGTAGCCCTCCGGGGCGAGGAGGCCACCGTCAAGAGGCTTGCCAACGCCGGAGGACGCCCCTACCTCCGCGCAGAGAACCCTTCCTTCGGCCCGATCGACGGCGAGTTCGAGATCCTTGGGAAGGTTACGGGCCTGTTGCGGCGTTACTCCGCGGGGAGGGCCTCATGACTACCGGCAGGGTCCGCAGGGATACGGCCCGGCGCGAGGGCGGCGCCTGGGCTCACTTCTGGGACGATCGGAAGGGCGTCAGCCTCAAGCTCGTCCTCCTGGTTGGGTGCATGATGGCCGCGTCGCTGCTCGAGGTGGTGCGGTGAGGCGGGTCCTGCGCGTCCCGTCTACCGCCTCGGCCGAGGGCCACGATCCGCCGGTCTACGCCGATCTTCCTCTATGGGAGAACTCCCTCTCGCAGGGCACACCCACCGACAGGTAGAACTGGCACATAGGGCCGCACGCGGTGTGCGCGCGCCGGGGTGCATGGGCGATGAAGCCGGTATTGGGCGAGGCACATCTTTCGCAGGGAGAGGCGCACCTCGAGGCCGGCGAGTGGCCGGAGGCCGAGGCGGCCCTGCGGCTGGCGGCCGAGGCAGACCCTCGCTCCGCGGTAGCGCGCAGCAAGCTCGGGATCGCCCTGGTCCACCAGAGGAGGCTGGACGAGGCCGAGGCCGAGTTCGCCAGGGCGGTGGCGCTGGACCCCCGCTACGCCCCGGCGTGGAGCAACCTGGGCAACGTCCACCGGGAGAAGGGGCGCACCGAGCAGGCGCTCGAGGCCTACGAGCGCGCCGTGGCCGCCGACCCCGACTACTGGGTCGCCCACCAGAACCTCGGGGGGCTGTACAAACAGCTTGGCCGAACCGATGAGGCGGTCAGGGCGCTGCGGAAGGCCACGCGGCTCTCCGCGCGGAGCGTGCTGCGCCTTCCCTCCCGGGGAGGCCGGCCGGGCGAGGGAAAGGCACGGTCGGGCTGCCTCTCGGGCCCGGCGATCACCCTCGCGGTGCTCGCCGCGATCGCAGCCCTGATCCTGCTCAGGTAGGCCCGGGCCGGCCTACTTCTCCTCTGCGTCGCTGCGGAGCCGCAGCACGTGCATCAGGTCGCTACGGGTTACTATGCCTGCCAGGTCCCCGTGCCTGTCCAGCACCAGCAGCCTGCCTATCCCCTCGCGCGTCATCCGCGTGAAGGCGTCGTAGGCCGACTCGTGCACGGAGACCGTCTTCAGGCGCTCGCGCGGGGTCATGATCTGGCGAATCGTGACCTCTCCCCGCTGATCGGCCGGCACCCCGGTGACGTCTTGGAGCGTCACAATGCCGATCAGGTGGTCCCCAAACATCACAGGAAAGCCGCCGTGTCGGTAGGGAAGGAAGTGGCTTGCTATCGCCTGCTCGACGGTCAGCCCGGGCTCTATCGTGTGCAGCTCGCGCGCCATTATCTCGCCGATGCGAACCCCTCCCAGGCCGCCCTTCAGAACGACCTGCTGGTAGGATGACTGCGCCCCGGTGTCGAGAAACCAGCCGATGAGCATCAACCACAGGCCGGTGAGCGGGCTCCGCGTCAGCAGTGAGAGCAGCCCGACCCCGACGAAGAGCATCGCGACCACCTGCCCCACCCTGGCCGCTATCCGGGTGGCCCTCTGGAAGCTGCCCCGGGCCTTCCACAGCCCGGCCCGCAGCAGGCGCCCGCCGTCGAGGGGGAAGCCCGGGAGCATGTTGAAGAGGCCCAGCAGCACGTTCACCCAGACGAGGTACCGCGCCACGCTGCCCAGCGCCACAAACGCGAAC
>JBBIJB010000022.1:0-2722 GCA_037446215.1 Armatimonadota bacterium | reverse complement strand
CCCAGCGCCCTCGGTCCCACCGCCATCGAGGCCAGCGCCAGCACGGCCGCCAGGCCCAGGCTGGTGAGAGGCCCGGCCGCCGCGACCACGAACTCGGCCCGCGGCGTCGGCGGCTCGTCGGCGATCTGCGCCACGCCTCCGAAGAGAAACAGGACGACCGACCGGGTCTCTATGCCGAACCGGCGCGCCGTGAGCGCGTGACCGAACTCGTGAACCAGCACGGAGGCAAAGAGCAGCAGCGCCGACGCGAAGCCCATCATCCAGTAGGTGGCCGAGTCGAAACCCGGGGCCTGGGCCGGGTAGTAGGATGCCGCCAGCGACCACGCGATCAGCCAGATAGCGATGAACCACGTGTAGTTGAGGGCAACCGGGATCCCGAAGAACGTGCCGATGCGAAGTGAGCCGCCCATTCAGGCCTCCGAACGGAGCTCCGATGTCACAATAATATCGGTCAGTGCGAAGGAGCGTCCATACCCCGCCGGGAATAGCCCCTTCGTGGCAGCGCGTTACCCCGCCCGGAGCGTGGCGGGTTGAGGCGCGCCCCGCCTACTCGAGGAGGATCAGAGGATGTCCAAGCCAGTGAACGTCACCGAGCAGACCTTCGAGGCCGAGGTGGCCAAGTCGAGCCTGCCGGTGCTCGTGGACTTCTGGGCAGAGTGGTGCGCGCCTTGCCGGATGGTGGCGCCTATCGTTGAGGATCTGGCAGGGGAGCTCGAGGGACGGGTGAAGGTGGCCAAGGTGGACGTCGACAGCAACCAAGGCCTCGCTATGCGGTTCAGCATAATGAGCATCCCCACGCTGGGCGTCTTCAACGGCGGCGAGATGGTGGAGCGGATAGTGGGCTACATGCCGAAGACAGAGCTGAGGCGCCGCCTGGAGGCGGCGCTGAAGCCCAAGGAGGGATAGGCCCGCCCTATCCCCCTCAGCCCTCCTGGTGGTGAAGCCAGCGCTCGGCGTCGATCGCCGCCATGCAGCCGAACCCGGCGGCGGTCACCGCCTGCCTGTAGGTTCGATCGTGCACGTCTCCGGCAGCGAACACGCCCTCGACGCTCGTGTGTGACCGCTCCCGAAGCTTGATATATCCCGCGTCGTCGAGCTCCAGCACACCCTTGAACAGGGCCGTGTTCGGCTGGTGTCCGATCGCGACGAAGACGCCGCTCGCCTGCCGCTCGCTCTCCTCCGAGCTCTTCACGTTGCGGAGCCTGATCCCGCTGACGGCCCCCTCACCCAGGATCTCCTCCACCACGCTGTCCCAGACGAACTCGATCTTGTCGTTGGCGAAGGCCTTGTCCTGCATGATCTTGCTGGCCCTGAGCTCGTCCCTCCTGTGCACCACGGTGACCGAGCCGGCGATATTGCTCAGGTAGAGGGCCTCCTCCACCGCGGTATCTCCGCCCCCCACGACGACCACGCCCTTTCCCTTGAAGAAGAAGCCGTCGCAGGTCGCGCAGGTCGAGACCCCGCGCCCCATCAGCTTGGACTCGCTCGGAAGCCCGAGCAGCTTCGCGCGGGCTCCGGTCGCCAGGATGAAGGCGCGGGCCTCGATCCGCTTCCCGGACTGCGTGGCGGCGTAGAGCGGCCGCCCGCCGAACCCCGTCTCGGAGATGTCCTCGGTGAGGAACTCCGCGCCGACACCCTCTGCCTGGCGGCGCATCGCCAGCATCAACTCAGGGCCCAGAACCCCCTGCTCGAACCCGGGGAAGTTGTCTACCTGGGTGGTGAGCATCAACTGGCCGCCGGCCTCCGCGCCCTCGACCACGAGCGGCGCCAAGTTGGCGCGCGCGGCGTAGATGGCCGCGGTGAGCCCTGCCGGTCCCCCGCCCAGAATCACGATGTTGCGCATGCGGCTTCCCCCCCAGTCGTTGCCCGGCCCGAGCGCCGATGTCAGTCACAGTGAGGATATCGCACGCGGCGCCCCTGCGGCTACCCGGGCCGCCCCGCATCGCACGCCGTGTGGGCTTGACATATACAATAAGATTACCAATACTATTGTTAGGTTTCTTGATACGCGGAGGGGCGGCACCGAGGGCAGGACGCGGGGGAAGGAATCTCATGGCTGAGAGGGCGAGGCGCAGACCCGTATATGTCATAAGCGTGGCGGCCGAGATCACGGGCCTCCACCCCCGCACGCTCCGGATCTACGAGGAGAAGGGCCTGCTTAGCCCCACGCGCCGCAACCGTATCCGGCTGTACTCGGACCTCGACATAGAGCGGGTGCGGGTCATACGCCGGCTGATCGACGACTACCGCCTGAACCTGGCCGGCGTCCGGCTGATCCTCGAGGTCTTCGAGAGGCTGCACGACGAGGACGAGGGCAACCCGGCCGAATGGCTTATCGAAAGCTTACTCGAGGGGCACAACATCCTCGAGTGAGGGAGAGAAGAACCGCATACAACCAAGGAGGGAGAGCAAGATGAGCATAATCCGCTGGGAGCCGTTCGACGAGATGATGACCCTGCGGGAGTCCATGGACCGCCTGTTCGAGGAGTTCTTCACCCGGAGGCCGCGCGCCGCGGCCCCCCTGGTTTGGCAGCCGGCCGTCGAGATCTTCGAGACGGAGAGCGACGTGGTCGTCAAGGCGGAGCTGCCCGGCATCGACCCCAAGAGCGTCGCCGTCACGATCACCCCCGAGGGGCTGACGATCAAGGGCGACGCGAAGCTCGAGCAAGAGGAGAAGGGCCGCAACTACTACCGGCGCGAGCTGCGCTACGGCGCGTTCCAG
>JBBIJB010000021.1:0-33060 GCA_037446215.1 Armatimonadota bacterium | reverse complement strand
CGGGCGACCGCAAAGCCAGGAGTATATATCCTACTGCCTCAGGCAAACCGGGTCCCCAGCGTACTCCCCAACTTCTCCGGCGCCAGCGCACAGGTCCTCGCCGCACCGCAGCTCGGGGCTCGATTCGTCGAACACGAGTTGCTGATCAGGCCGGGCGGAGGGTCGCTCGGGCCCATCTGCGACGGGTTTGAGCACTTTCTGTTCGTATTGGAGGGTGGTGTGACGCTCCGCATGGAGGCGGCTGAGCACCAACTCTGCGAGGGTGGTTACTCGTGGCTGCCGCCCGAAAGGGCGTACGAACTGAAGAACCAAACGGACTCCCAAACCCGTGTCATCTGGCTCCGCCGTCGCTACGCGAGTGCAGAGGGTCTTCAGGTTCCCGACGCAATTGTCTCGAACGAGCGGGACATCCCGGCAGTGCCCGAGGATACCTACCTCGAGCAGCACCTGATTCCGTACGAGAATCCCGCCTTCGACCTTGCCTTCAACCTACTCAACTTCGAGCCGGGGACCTGCTTTGGGTATGTCGAGTCACACATAATGGAGCACGGCCTCTACATGTTGGCCGGTCGAGGTATCTACTGGCTTAACGGGGACTACCATGAAGTCCAGGCAAATGACTTCATATTCATGGCCGCATACTGCCCGCAGTACTTCTACGCCACCGGATGGGACCGGGCCCGCTACCTGCTGTACAAGGACGTAAACAGAGACTACACCCAGGGCTTGTAGGTAACCGGCCCTTGGGGATCCGACAACCGGGCTACCGCCTCTCCATCCATGCGTTCCAGAGCACATGCGCAACGGGGACGTTGACGTAGTCCCTAAGCTCCTTTCGGTGCAGGTGCATCAGGAAGAAGTCCCCAAACTTGATCGAGGCTGCGTCTTCATACCAGTACCTCTGCATCCGCGACCACAGATCCAGGCGTACCTTCGGGTTAGAGTGCCGCCGGAGCAGCGCCATCATGGCATTCATGTCCCGGTTGTCATACCACCCCGGCCACCCGGGTTGAAGTACAAGCATGAACGCCGGGTCGGGCTGAAACGAAAACCATGTCTGAAACACATCCCAAAGCTCGGGACGACCTCGCCGGGCCATGAGCGTGGCCCAGTCCACGACCTGAAGATCAACGACGAACCCTGCCTTCTCGAGCATCGGTTTGGCTACCTGGGCAGCCGTTCCAAGCACAGCGTATTCCATGGTCGTAATCCAGCGGATCGGTTCACGCTTGTAACCGGCCTCCTCAAGGAGTTTGCGGGCTCGCTCAGGGTTCTTCTGGTTGAAGAACTCCTTGCCGGACTCGCTCGCCATGGGATGTCCTCGAGGCATAAGCCCCGGTTCGAGTCTCCAAAACCGGCGCGGGCCGACTGCGGCTTGCAGCACCGCTTCGCAGTCGATTGCAGCCTGGAACGCCTGGCGTACTCTACGGTCCGACATCAGGCCAGACCTGTGGTTGAAGATGACGGGCAGCCATGCTGGGGCGGTCGGCACGGCTGTGACAAGGTTGGGGTCGCCCCTTAGGCGCTCGTACTCGTCCTGGGGTATGGAGTCGGCAAGGTGGAAGTCGCCTCTCCTCACTCCCGCGATACGCGTCGCCGTATCCGGCACAGGATGGAAGTAGATGGAATCTACGTATGCACCCTTTCGGCCGGAGAACCCGTCTCCCGGCTCCGTTCGAGCCTGATACCCGTCAAAGCGATCAAGCCTGATGTGTCGATCCGGAAGGTGCTCCACAAAGCGGTAGGGGCCGGTCCCTATGAAGCGTCTAACAGGACCGGTCCCAGCCTCCTCGACCACTTCCTTTGGATATATGGCAGCAGCCTGGACGGAGTAGGCCAGCTCTAGGGGAAGCAGAGCGTAGGGCTCCTTGAGCTGGACTACAACCGTGAGCGGGTCGGGGGAAGTCAGCGAGTTCACTACTGCGAACACACGGCGCCCTCCGACGGCCAGGCGCCCCCAGCGCGAGAGGGACGCCGTAACATCATCCGCGGTCATCTCCTTGCCGTTGTGGAACCTAACGCCGCGCCGTAGGCGGAAGGTGTACACAAGGCGGTCATTGCTTAGGGACCAGCTGTCGATTAGTACCGGTTTGGTCTCGAACTTGCTGTCTATGCCGAAGAGGCCTTCGAAGATATTGGAAGCGATGTCGCTAGTGATCACTGCAGTGGAGAAGTGCAGGTCGAGCGTCGGCGGCTCCCCGATGTGCGCCACCCTCATGACACCGCCCGGAACGGGTCTGGGTGGCGCTGCCGAAGATCTCACGGGCAACAGGCCTGACAAGGCCAGGACGAGCGTGAGCAGAGTCAGGGCCGATCCTCTGATGAAGGCTGCCGGCAGGTTCGAGTGCCTCCTCATCTTCTCACCTCGCGATCTGAGTACGTCCCTATCTCGAGTCGTTCGGGGGGTTCCGGCAGAGTCCTAACCGGGAGTCGCCCCTGCCCGTCCAGCAGCATGACTGTGCGCAGGAGGACCTCTGCCCCCAACGCGACGTCATCCCAGTCCGTCCGTTCTCTTGGAGAGTGGCTGACTCCTCCAATGCTTGGCACAAAGACCATCCCCGCAGGCGCGCACTGCGCCATGACCATGGCATCGTGGCCCGCGCCGCTTGGGACTACGCGAGGTTCGTGACCCGCTCCCCTGATAGCAATCGACACCACCTCTTGGATGTTCTGATCCAGGGGAACAGGGTCCCGCAAGTCCCATGAGTCAACGCGGCAAACAAGGTTCTCCCGCTGACCGATAGTGCCCAGGCATTCCTCCGCGCGGTCGCGGATCGACCGCAGATGCGCAGCGTCGTGGGAACGAAACTCAACCATCATCTCCACATCGCCAGGCACGACGTTCGAGGCCCCCGGCCGTACGAGGAGCGCGCCCACCGTCCCCACGGCTGGTGGGCCCAGCTGCGTGGCCAGCGACCTCGCAGCAAGAACGAACTCTGCCGCTCCCACGAGCGCATCCCGACGCTGGGACATCGGAGTTGTGCCCGCGTGGTTCGCCTCCCCCGTTATCGTAACGGTAGTCCTCACTATCCCAGTGATGACGCTTACAGCGGCCACCCTCCAGCCCGCCTTCCAGAGTACGGGACCCTGCTCGGCGTGCAGTTCCAGGTAGACGCCTATGGCGCGGGGAAGGCATCCGCTCAGCAGCCCCGTCGTGAAGGACGCGATCGCGGTGCCAAGGGTACGTCCGTCGTATCCGACGAGGTCGCTACAGCGCGACCGCGATAGACCTCCGACGAGGCACCGGGAGGCCAGAGCGCCCACGCCATACGCATAGGCCTCCTCTGCCGCGAAACCGACGATGGACAGCGGATGGCCCAGCCGGAGCCCGCCCTCATGAATCGCCGCAGCCACCTCCACCGCTGCGACGACGCCAAGCGCCCCGTCGAAAATGCCGCCTTCGGGAACCGTGTCGAGATGGGAGCCGAGCACTATCGAAGGCCATCCCTCTTGGCTGCGCGACCCCTCGGAGGTTCCGATCAGGTTTCCCAGGGCGTCGCAGCAGGGCTTCAGCCCGGCCTCCTCCATCCAGCCGGCCACCAGCCGCACCGCCTCGGCATGCTCCTTGGAGTAGGGAAACCGGCTGACCCCACCTCCGGGTGTACCCCCGATCCGCGAGAGCTCCTCCAACCGTGATGCAAGGCGATCGGGTCTTACCATCGCTGCTCGATCCATCGGCTCGCTCCTGGGTGGGTCTCGCCGAGCAGGATGCCGGCAGGGCAAGAGGCCCCACGCGCGTAATACCAGGACTGAACAGCCATCTCCTCTCCCGATCCGCTGTGACCCGAGGACCGGCACGAGGGCGCGCCGCGGCGCCCGTGCCGCCGCGAAGAAGGAAGGTGACCGCGAATGGCCGAGACGCAAGGATCCCAGGGGCGGCAGCGGGTGCTCATATCGGCGCCGGGCTTCGGCAGGGCCGGCGACCAGGCGCTTGAGATGCTGCGAGGCGCCGGGTACGAGTTGGTGCCAAGCCCCAAGGACGGGCTGCTCTCCGAGGACGAGATGGTGGCGGCCGTGGGCGACGTGGACGCAGTCATAGCCGGGGTAGAGCCCATCACCTCCCGCGTCCTCGAGGCGGCGCCGCGGCTCAGGGTAGTCGCGCGTCGCGGCGTCGGCTACGACACCGTCGACGTCGCGGCGGCCACCGCCCGCAAGGTGGCGGTCACGATAACGGTCGGCGCTCTGACAGAGACCGTGGCCGACCTCACCTTCGGGCTGCTGCTGGCGGCGGCCCGGAAGATCCCCCTGCTCGATCGGATGGTGAAGGCCGGCGGGTGGGACAGGATCCCGTCAACCGACGTCTGCGGCAAGACGCTCGGGTTGGTGGGGTTCGGCGCGATCGGACGGGCGGTGGCCCGCAGGGCAGAGGCGTTCGAGATGCGGGTGATCGCCTGCGACCTGAAGCCCGACGAGGCGGCGGCCTCGGCCTTGGGAGCCGAGCTCTGCGACTTTGACAATCTGCTCTCCGAGAGCGACTTCATATCGATCCATGTGCCCCTGACCCCGGCTACGCGAGGGATGATCGACGCCGCGGCTCTGCGGCGCATGAGGCGTTCCGCCATCCTGATCAACACGAGCCGGGGGGACGTGGTCGACGAGCCGGCGCTGATCGAGGCGCTGCGGGAAGGGGTGATCGCGGGCGCCGCGCTGGATGTCTTCGGCAAGGAGCCGCCCGGGGATCTCACCCTGGCCGGCATGGAGCAGGTAGTGGCCACGCCGCACGTGGGCTCGCACACGATCGAGACGCTCCTCCGAATGGAGCGGTCGTGCGCGGAGTCGGTCATAGCGGTACTGAGCGGCAGGAAGACACCCTGCGCGGTGAACCCCGAGGTCTTCGGGACAGGAGCGTCCGGGTGAGGAGAGCCGGCCCGACGCACGCTATGCTCGCCGAGCTGCGAGAGCAGCCGACATCCCTCGAGCGGATGCTTTCGGCCCAGTCAGGCGACATCCGCAAGGCGGTGGGAGCCCTTCGCAGGCAGAAGCCTGGGCTCGTGGTGTTCGTGGCTCGGGGCACCTCCCACAACGCGGCGATCTACGGTCAGTACCTGATCGAGTCCCTGATGAGGATCCCAACGGGCACCGCGATGCCCTCGCTGACCACGATCTACGGGGCGACGCCGAACTGGAAGGGCGCCGCAGTGGTCGGGATCTCCCAGTCGGGACGGTCGGTGGACGTCACCGAGGTGATGGCCGAGGCGAGGAGGCAGGGTGCGCTCACGCTGGCCCTGACAAACGACACCCAGTCCCCGCTGGCGCGGACCTGCGCCCACGTGTTGAACCTGGACGCCGGTCCCGAGATCAGCGTCGCCGCCACGAAGACCTTCACGGCGTCGCTGGCGATGCTGGCCGCGCTGGTGGCGGGCTGGGGCCGGTCCAGGGAGCTCGCCCAGCACCTGGTGCGGCTGCCGGGCGCCGTCGCGGAGGTGCTCGGCAAGGAGGCGACAGCGGCCCGGCTCGCCAGGCGCTACTCGAGGCGCGAGCGCTGGGTCGTTACAACCAGGGGCTACATGCTCGGTGTCGCGGACGAGGCGGCCCTCAAGCTCAAGGAGACCTCCTACGTCTCCGCCGAGTCGATCTCCGCGGCGGAGCTGCTTCACGGCCCTATAGCCGCGGTGGACAGGAAGAGCACGGTGCTCCTGCTCGTGCCCCCGGGTCGCAGCCTCCCGGGGCTGAGCGCGCTCTGGAGCGCGCTTCGCTCCCGGTCAGTCTCAACAGTGACCTTCGACCTCGGAGGGGGCGATGGAGACGTGACCGCCGGCGCAGGGCTGCCCGAGCAGCTCGCCCCTATCGCCGCGGCCCCTGCGATCCAGATGTTCGCCTACCATCTCTCGGTCGCCCGAGGCCTGAACCCCGACAGGCCGCGCGGACTGACCAAGGTAACGCTCACCCGGTAGCCGGTGTCGGACGCGGTAATCACGGCGAAGGGCCTCGTGAAGAGATACGGGGACCTGGTGGCCGTGGACGGCATAGAGTTCGAGGTTCGCCGCGGCGAGTGCTTCGGTTTCCTGGGTCCCAACGGGGCCGGCAAGACCACCGCGATGAAGATGATCTACTGCGTCCTGCCTCCGACGGCAGGGGAGCTCAGTGTGCTCGGACGTGACGTCCGGACGAGCCCCAGGGAGATCAAGGCGCGGATGGGGGTGGTGACGCAGGAGAACACGCTGGACACGGCGCTCTCCGTGCGCGAGAACCTCCTCATCTTCGCGCGCTACTTCGACATCCCCTGGAGGGTAGCGCATCTGCGGGCCGATGAGCTGCTCGACTTCGTGGGCCTGACCGATCGGGCCAGGGACAAGGTCGAGTACCTGAGCGGAGGGATGAGGCGACGGTTAATGGTCGCGAGGGCGCTTGTCTCGCAGCCCGAGCTGATGATACTGGACGAGCCGACGACGGGCCTCGACCCCCAGGCACGCCACCTCACATGGGAGAAGCTCAGGCAGCTCAAGCGCACCGGGGTCACCCAGATCCTCACCACCCACTACATGGAGGAGGCGGCCGCTCTCTGCGACAGGCTCGTGATCATGGACCGAGGAGGGATCGTCGCGGAGGGGGCGCCGTCCGACCTGGTGCGGAGGCACGTGGGGCGCCAGGTGGTCGAGCTGCGCGGCGTGGGGCAGGGCCCGGGCGGGCGCGAAGCGCTCTCGCGTGCGCTCGAGGCATCCGGCGAGGAGGTCCAGGTGCACGAGGCCCACGACGACCTGCTGCTGCTCTACGCGCAGGACGGCGAGGAGACGCTCAGGCGGATCCGGGAGCAGGGCGTCGTCGCGGAGGCCGTGACGCTCCGTCACGCCACCCTGGAGGACGTCTTCCTGAAGCTGACGGGAAGGATGCTGCGTGACTAGCGGTCGCGGGTTGACGCTCCTGTTCTCTCCCAGGGGGGCGCTGAGATTCTGGCAGCGCAACGCCTTCATCTTCAGGCGCATCTTCCCGGAGTCGGTCGCCGTCAACTTCCTGGAGCCCGTCATCTACCTGCTGGCGATGGGCTTCGGAATCGGCGCCTACATCAGCACGATCGGCGGTCTGCCCTACCTTACCTTCGTGGCCACCGGCCTTGTCGCGACGGCGGCGATGTTCGGGGCCACCTTCGAGTGCACCTACAACGCCTACGTCCAGATGTACTACGAAAAGGCCTACGACGGCGTGATAACGACGCCCCTGACCGTCGAGGATGTGGTGGTCGGCGAGATATTCTGGGGGGCGACGCGGAGCATGCTCTACGGCACCGTCTTCCTCGCGGCCATCGCGGCGTTCGGAACCGTCCGGTCGCCCCTAGCGCTGCTGATCCCGCCGCTCTTCCTGCTCTCGGGGCTGATGTTCTCGGTGATCGCGATGACCTTCACGGCGGTCAACCCGAGCATCGACTACTACACCTTCTACTTCGCGCTGTTCATAACGCCGATGTTCATGTTCAGCGGCATCTTCTTCCCGCTGGACGCGCTGCCCGCCTGGGTCGGCACCGCCGCCTGGCTGACGCCCCTCTCCCACGTGGTGAACCTGGCGCGGGCGCTCGCCCTGGGCACGCTCGCGAGGTCCCACGCCGTGGACCTGGCCTGGATCCTCGTCGTGACAGGCGTGCTGTTTCCGTTCCCCGTCGTGCTGATGCGCCGCCGCCTGATCAAATAGGCGCTGGTAGCTGACGCGACGCCTAGCGGAACATCTGCGTCAGTCGGTAGATGTCCGGGCTGAGCGGGCTGGATCCTGTGAGCGCGTCCTCCAGCTCCATGGTGGTGATCTTCGTCCCGCGAAGCGCCACCATGACCCCGAACCGGCCCGCCTCGGCGGCCTCCATCGCCGCCACGCCGTAGCGGGTCGCCAGCACCCGATCGAAGACGGTGGGCGATCCCCCGCGCTGGATGTGCCCCAGGACGGTCACTCGAGTCTCGTACGATGTCCGCGCCTCTACCTCGCGCGCCAGCAGGGCGCCGACGCCTCCGAGCCTGATGTGGCCGAAGGCATCTACCCGCGCGTCCTGGGTCACCTGGACACCGAAGTCCTTTGGGCGGGCGCCCTCCGCCACCACGATTATGCTGAACGTCCTTCCGATGGAGTGCCGCTTCCGGACGCTCTCGCAGATCTCATCGATCGTGAACGGGGACTCCGGGACGAGGACGATGTCGGCCCCACCCGCCAGCCCGCCCACCGCCGCGACCCAGCCGGCGTCCCGGCCCATCACCTCGAGAATCATCACGCGGTGATGGGCCTCGGCGGTGGTGTGGAGCCTGTCGCACGCGTCCATCACGATGTTGACGGCGGTGTCGAATCCGATGGTGTAGTCGGTGCCCGGGACGTCGTTGTCCATCGTCTTGGGCACACCCACCACCTTGACGCCCAGCCTGTGCAGCCCCAGCGCCACGCTCAGGGTGTCGTCCCCGCCGATCGCGATGAGGGCGTCGATGCCCAGCCGCTCGATGTTGGAGAGCAGGCGAGAGGTGTCCTCCTCCTTCTTGAGGGGGTTGGTGCGCGAGGTTCCCAGGATCGTGCCGCCGCGGTGAAGGATGCCCGAAACGCTATCCCTGTCAAGGACGAAGGCCTCGCCCTCGAGCAGCCCCAGCCACCCTTTCCTTATGCCGATCACCTCATGGCCGCCCTCGAGGGCGCGCCGCGTTATGGCCCGGATCGCAGCGTTGAGGCCGGGCGCGTCTCCACCACCTGTCAGAACCCCTACTCTCATGACTCCTCCTCACAGACCGTGGCAGGCCGCCGAACGGCCTTGCCTGTCAGTTGCGCTCAGATTCCATGTCTGCGGGCGCGTCACCTACCGACATCCCGAGCGCCCGCGCGGTCTGCACGAGCTCACCGTCCGGCGGCACGCGCTTCGGCTCGGCGATCGCCTCGCTGATGGGGATTGCCACGATGGTGTTGCCCGCCACGGCCACCATCCTGCCCAGCAGCCCCTGCTCTATGCACCTCGTCGCGTGCACCCCGAACCGGGTGGCGAGCAGGCGATCGAAGGGGGTCGGGCTGCCTCCCCTCTGGAGGTGGCCCAGCACCGTGCAGCGGGTCTCTCGCCTCGTCGCGTCCGCGACGGAGCCCGCGACCTGCTGCCCTATTCCTCCGAGCCTGGGCAGCGTGCCCGGGCCGCCGGCGGATTGGTAGACCTGCGTCCCGCCGGCCGGGTGCGCTCCCTCGGAGACCACCACGATCGAGAACCTCCGCCCCAGCGCGGCGCGTGACTCGACCGACTCCACCACCGCCTCGAGGCTGTAGGGGATCTCGGGAATGAGGATGCAGTTGGCGCCCCCGGCTATGCCCGACTCGAGCGCGATCCAGCCGGCGTTCCTGCCCATCGTCTCGACGACCATGATGCGGTGGTGGCTCTCGGCGGTGGAGTGGAGCTTGTCTATCGCGTCGGTCGCGGTCACCCTTGCCGTGTCGAAGCCGAATGTCACGTCGGTGCCGGCGATGTCGTTGTCGATGGTCTTCGGTATCCCTACGATCGGCGCACCCATCTTTATGAGCGCCTCGGCGATGTGCAGCGTCCCGTCGCCTCCGATCACAACGAGCGCATCCAGCTCGAGCGACTGGAGACGCTCGAGCACGGTACCCGAGGCGTCGATCACCTCGTGCCGGCCGTCGTGGATCACCGGCCAGGCGAAGGGGTTGCCGCGATTGGTCGTCCCGAGTATCGTCCCGCCCTGAGTGAGTATGCCGCGCACGCTCTCCCGCCGCATCGGGCGGATCCTGTTGTGCAGCAGCCCATCGAATCCGTCCTCTATCCCTATGACCTCCCACCCGTGACTCCCCACGGCTGAGAGCACCACGGCGCGGATCACCGCGTTGAGCCCGGCGCAGTCCCCTCCGCCGGTCAGGAGTCCGATCCGTCGCTTCCTCGTCATCGCCTGCCGCCTCTCAGATGGCACACCCTCTATTGTACCCGACGGCGATGCGCCGCAGGTATCGGGTGGAGGCCGCGGCAGACGCAGGCCGTGCAGCGCGCCCCGGCGAAGAGAGCCGCGTGCGTACCTCCCCCCACCCCGAACCCGGCTCCGGGGCGTATGCCTCAAGCAGGCAGGGTTTGCTCCCCGGCGGGTCGGCGCTGCTCCAGAGGAGGATAGTCTTCAGGATGGCCGGCCTCTAATGGTCTTCACGCACCTCCCCTCCAACATCCTGCTGGCCGCGGTCGGACTCGGCGTCCCGTTCTTCGCCGGGGGCGGGTTGAAGGCGGTCTACGACCTACTGCTGCTCGCGATGTTCAGGAACGTGCGGCCTTTGGAGGAGCGCCCCGGGTGATCGCGACGAGCTACCACACCCACAGCCGGTTCTGCGACGGGGTGGGCGAGGTCGCCGACTACGCCAGGGCCGCGATCGAAGCCGGGATCGCCTCCCTGGGCGCGTCCGGCCACGCGCCGCTCCCCTTCCAGAGCGACTACGCCATGCGCCATGAAGAGCTGCCGGCCTACTGCGCCGGGGTCAGGAGCCTGGCCGAGGAGCACCGGGGACGCCTGAGGGTGCACCTGGGCTTCGAGCTCGACTTCCTGCCGGAGTACGTGGACGAGATCCTCGTAGCGGCCGCCGGGTGCGATCCCGACTTGCTTGTGGTCGGCGTCCACCATCTGGGCCTGGAGGACGGCGGCGTGCCGGTACCATTCGACTGCGCGCGCGAGGAGTTCGAGTACGGGCTCCTCACGCTGTTCGGCGGGAACATCCGTGGGCTGGTTGCCGAGTACTACACTCGCGTACGAGCCTTGGCAGAGTGGGCCACCCGCGCGGCCACGGGGTGCACGGTCCCACCGATCCTCGCGCACCTCGACCTGGCCAAGCGCTGGAACCACGACTCGATGTACTTCGACGAGGCCGCGAGCTGGTACATCGGAGAGGTGGAAGCCACGCTGGAGGCCGTGGCGCGGGCGGGCCTCGTCGTCGAGGTCAACACGGCCGGCTGGAGGAGCGGGCACGGCGGCCCCTACCCGAGCGGCTGGATCGTCCGCCGCTGCGTCGATCTCGAGATCCCTGTCGTCGTCACCTCCGACGCCCACCATCCGGGGCAGGTGGCGTACTCGTATGCCCGGGCCGAGGCGCTCCTGCGCGACCTCGGGTGCACAGAGACCGCCTTCCTGGATGAGGGCGGCTGGCAGGCGCGGCCGCTGGAATACCAGGGCGGATCGAGAGCGTCACTCTGATCGCGTGGTATCATCTGCGTAACCGGCCCGCTCCGGAGGCAGGGAGACCCGACCGTGACGTTCATCTGGCCCATGCTGTTGTGGGGAGTCGCATTGGTCCCCGTCGTGGTGTGGCTGGCGGTTCGAACCGGGATCCGGGAGCGGAAGGCCCGCACCCGGCTGGCCGATGACCATCTGATCGACCGGGTGGTCGACGTCCCCTACCGGCGGAGGCGGCGCGCCTCGAGCGCGCTGTACCTTGCCGCACTCCTGCTGCTGCTGGTCGGCGCGGGCCGGCCCGTCGCCTCCATCCCGCTCCCAACGAACAGGGCCACGGTGATGCTGGCGATAGACACCAGCCAGAGCATGATGGGCGACGACATCAAGCCCAGCCGCCTCGAGGCGGCGAAGGCCGAGGCCCGCGCCTTCGTGCGCGGCCTGCCCGGCGGGGTACGGGTCGGGTTGATCGGGTTCAGCGACACCGGAATGCTGCTCGCGCCGCCGTCGACGGGCCGGGTTATCCTCGAGGAGGCGCTGGACAGGCTACGCCCCCAGCAGTCCACGGCGATCGGCGCGGCCATTGTAGAGGGGCTGTTCGCGCTGCCCGGGCGGCGCGAGTTCCTGGGTGAGCGGCTGGAGCGGCTGCGCGGCCAGGCCACACCCGATCCTTTCGGCAGGCCGCCTCTGGGCGGGCCACCCTCTTCCGGGGTGCCCCCAACGCCTCCCTCGGTCGAAGACCTTCCCCCGGGCATGATCGTCCTGTTCTCGGACGGGGTGGCGAACGCGGGCGTCGACCCGACCATCCCGGCGGCGCTTGCCGCGGACGCGAGGGTCAAGGTGCACACGGTCGCCGCGGGGAGCGGGAGCGGAGCGGTGATGCGGTGGGAGGGCAGGCTCGTGCTCGTGCCGTTTGCCCCCTCGGTGCTGCAGGCGCTGGCGCAGCGGACCGGGGGAGAGCACCTGCGCCTGGGTGATGCCGCCGCGATGCGGAGGATCGGAGAGCAGTTTGGGCGGTCGATAGGGTGGGAGCACAGCCGCACGGAGATGACGGCGCTGCTCGCGGCTGCCGCCGGAGTGCTGGTGCTGACCGGCGCAGGGCTGTCGATGGCCTGGTTCGGGAGGGTGCCGTGACCGTCGGGTTCCTGTGGCCGGCGCTCCTGTGGGCCCTCCTCCTGGTCCCGGCGCTCGGGTGGCTGTACTTCTGGCTCCTGCGGCGCAGGACGCGCGCACCGCTGACCTTCCCCGACGTGGGAACCCTGAGCGCGGCGGTCGCGGCCGGCCGCCGGAGGCGGCGCCACACCCCGGCGGCGCTGCTCCTCCTCGGGGTCGCGCTCGCGCTGGTGGCGCTTGCCCGCCCGACGTTTCCGATCCCGGTGCCCGCGGACCGCTCGGCGATCATGCTCGTGATCGACGTAAGCGGAAGCATGAGATCAACGGACATAGAGCCCTCCCGCCTGGAGGCGGCGAAGGCGGCCGCAAAGGCCTTCCTGGCCGATCTTCCTAAACGGGTGCGCGTGGGCCTGGTGACCTTCGGCGGGTACGCGACGCTGGTCGAGCCCCCGGGAACCGATCGGGAGCGGATGGTCACCGCGCTCGACGGGCTGTCCTTCATAAGGAGAACCGCGATCGGGGAGGGGCTGCTGGAGGCCGTGGCCGCGCTGCCGGGCCGCGTGCGCCCGGGCCCGGACGGAACCCTGCCCGCTATCCCCCCTGGGCCGAAGCCGCCCGCCTTCGTCATCCTGCTCTCAGACGGTCGGAGCAACACGGGCATCGACGCGGTGGAGGCGGCGCGGATCGCTCGCGCGCAGGAGGTGCGCGTCTTCACGGTCGGGGTGGGCCAGCTGGAGCGGCCGCCCGGGACGTGGACCATAGGAGGGCCGCTCGACGAGAGCGAGCTCCGGGCGATCGCGCAGGCCGCCGGAGGCACCTACTACCACGCCTCTTCGGCCTCCGCGCTGAAGGACCTCTACCGCCGGCTGGCACGCGTGGTAGGGTGGGAACGCCGCCCGGACGAGGTCTCGGCGCTGCTGGCGCTGGCCGGCGCGGTGGCGCTCGTCGGATCGCTCGCCGCCTCGCGCCTGCTCATCCACCCGCTGGGCTTCTAGAGCCGCTCGAACCTCGCCTGGAAGAAGCGCAGGTACTTCGGCTCGTAGACCATCCTCAGCCCCCGGGTCTTCTCCCTCTCCTCGTAGACCGCGTCGACAGACTCCGCCACCACGTCCATGTGGGCCTGGGTGTAGACCCTACGCGGGATGGTGAGGCGAACCAGCTCGAGCCTGGGGTAGCGGTGGTCTCCGGTGGCCGGATCCCGTCCGGCCGAGACGACACCCCGCTCCATCGCGCGCACCCCGGAGTCGAGGTAGAGCTCCGCGGCCAGGGTCTGCGCGGGGAACTGATCCTGCGGTATGTGGGGATAGAACTGCCTGGCATCGAGGTAGACGGCGTGCCCGCCGATCGGCTCGACGATCGGGATGCTCCACTCGAGGAGCCTGTTACCGAGGTACTCCACCTGGCCTATGCGCGCGCGCATGTGGTCGTCCTGCACCGACTCCTCGATACCGCGCGCCATCGCCTCCATGTCGCGGCCGGCCATGCCGCCGTAGGTATGCAACCCCTCGTAGACCACTACCATGTTGCGGGCCTCGTCGAAGAGCTCCTGGTCGTTCAGCGCAAGCCAGCCGCCGATGTTCACCAGGCTGTCCTTCTTGCCGCTCATCGTGCAGCCGTCGGTGTAGGAGCAGAACTCCTTCAGGATCGCGGCGATAGGGGTGTCCTGGTATCCCTCCTCGCGCTGCTGGATGAAGTAGGCGTTCTCCGCGGCGCGGGTCGCGTCCAGGAAGACCTTGATCCCGTGGCGGGCGGTGAGCTCCCGAACCGCCTTCGCGTTCTTCATCGACACCGGCTGCCCGCCGGCCATGTTGACGGTCGCGGCCAGGCTCACGTAAGGGATGCGCTCCGGGCCCACCCGCTCGATGAGCGCCGCGAGCTTGTCGAGGTCCACGTCGCCCTTGAAGGGCAGGCGGATGGTGGGGTCGTGGGCCTCGTCGATGATGATGTCCACGAACTTGCCGCCCGCCAGCTCCTGGTGGAGGCGGGTGGTGGTGAAGTACATGTTGCCCGGAACGTAGTCGCCCTGCTCTATCAGCAGCCGTGAGAGTATGTGCTCGGCGCCCCGACCCTGGTGGGTGGGGATCACGAATCTGTACCCGTAGTGCTCCTGGATCGCCGCCTCCAGATGGTAGAAGTTCCTGCTGCCGGCGTAGGCCTCGTCGCCCAGCATCATCCCCGCCCACTGGTGGTCGCTCATCGCGGAGGTGCCGCTGTCGGTGAGGAGGTCGATGAAGACGTCCTCCGACCTCATGAGGAAGGTGTTGTATCCCGCCTCCGCTGCCGCGCGCTCCCTGTACTCGCGCGTGGTCCACCGTACGGGCTCCACGACCTTGACCTTCCACGGCTCCGCCCATGAGCGGCGCATGGGGCGCTTGCGTGTCTCCGGCATCGGGAGATCCTCCTCGTCGGTACCTCTCGCCATACCCCTCTTCGCGGCGCCGCACGCCCTCCCCCTGCAGGAGCTGCGCGGTCGGGGTAGGATATGACCACGCCGGGTCGAAGCGCAGATCATGCCTGGGCACACGTCTCCACCACGGCAGGCGCCGCACCCCTATGCGCGGCGCCTCGAGATGGGCGCACCGCGGGTAGATATCGGAGTCGTCCTCGGCCTGCTGAAGTACGGCCGCCACAGGCCGGCCCCGCCGGAGGTGCGGGAGTCGGCCCGCTCGGCCGCCGAGGCGGCGGAAGGGCTGGCCGAGCCCGGCGCGTGGGTCTCGACGGCGGCGGTGGCCGCGGCCGAGATCGGGGGCAGGGTCGTTCTCGAGACCCCGGGCGGCGGCGTCGAGTTTCAGAGCGCGTCTCTCTCCGGGAGGCTCGCGGGCGCGAGGGAAGCAGTACTCACGCTGCTTACGATCGGACCGCGACTGGAGCGGCGCGTGGCCGAGATCTTCGCCTCGGGCGACCCCCTGGAGGGGCTGCTGCTCGACTCCGCGGGATGGGCGGCCGTAGAGGCGATGGTGAGGATGGTGCGGCAGCGGCTTGCCGTGGAGGCCCGGGAGCGCGGCCTGCGCCTGACAGCCAGGATGGCCCCCGGGTTCGGCGGCTGGCCGCTCGAGCAGCAGCGGGAACTGATCGGCGCGCTGCGGCTGGCGGTCGCGGTCGGCGCGGGGAGCGGCTCGGGCCCGGAGTCGGACTGCGGCCGGTCGGGCGCCTTGGACGGCTTCGTGACGCTGACCGAGGCGGGCATGATGGTGCCCGCCAAGTCGGTCACGGCGCTCTACGGCCTGGTGGAGCCGCGGCGATGATCACGGTCAGGTTCCTTCCGCAGGGGCGCAGCGCGGCCGTAGATCGCGGGACCACGATCCTGGAGGCGGCGCGCGCCGCGGGCATAGAGATCGCCGCTACCTGCGGAGGCCGGGGCCGGTGCAGGAGCTGTAGGGTCCGGATCGTCGAGGGGCCCCCGCCTCCGGCGTCGATGGCCGACCGGGTTCAGCTGGGCGACGAGGAGGTCCGCGAGGGCTACCGCCTCGCCTGCCAGGCCGAGGCATGGGAAGACATGGCGGTCCTGGCCGCTCCGATCTTCGAGGAGAGCTCCTTCCAGATCCTGACCGCGACAGGGGACCTCAGGTCGGCGGCAGGGTTCGTGCTCGACTCGGGTGTGCGGAGGGACGGCTTCGGACCGGAGCTTCTGGTCGGCCCCGGCGGAGTCGGGGAGGAAGGCGCCGGGCTCTACGGCATGGCGGTCGACGTCGGAACCACCACCGTCGTGGGGTATCTTCTCGATATGGACAGCGGCGCCGCGGCCGCGACCGTCTCCGCGCTCAACCCGCAGTCGCCGTTCGGCGGCGACCTCATGTCCCGGATCGCGTATGCGCGGGAAGGGCAGGGCAACGCGCGCAGGCTGCGGTCGCTGATCGTGGGGAGCGTCAACGAGCTGATCGAGGAGGCATGCCGGAGGGCCGGCATTGGGCCCGGCCGGATCCACAGGGTCGTGATCGTGGGAAACACCGTGATGCACCACCTGCTCCTGGGGTTCGACGTGTCCGGCCTCGGGGTCGCACCCTATGAGCCGAGCATAAGGAACGAGATCCGCACGACGGCGGGCGAGGCCGGCCTGCGGCTGAACAGCGCCACACCGGTCCTGCTGCCGCCGATCGTCGCCGGGTTTGTCGGCCCCGACGCGGTGGCGATGGCTCTCTCGACGCGGCTCGACGAGGGCGGCGAGGCCCGGATCGCGGCGGATCTCGGCACCAACGGCGAGGTTGTCCTGGGCAGGGGGGGCGAGCTCGCCGCGTGCTCGGCCCCGGCCGGGCCCGCCCTCGAGGGGGGGCAGATACGCTGCGGAGTGCGGGCCTCCAGCGGCGCGATCGACCGGGTGGAGATAGGGCAGGAGGTTCGCTGGCGCACGATCGGAAGGACCCGGCCGGTAGGGGTGTGCGGCTCCGGGATCATCGATGCGGTCGCGGGGCTGCTCGAGGCAGGCCTGCTCGATCCAACGGGCAGGCTCAGTCCGGATCCTCCCGCCACGGTCCCCGACGTGTTGCGGAGGCGCATTGTCCTGCAGGACGGCGGCTCCCCCGCGTTCGTGTTGGCGGCGGGTGACGAGACCGCCTCGGGCCGCGAGGTCGTGCTGACCCAGTCGGACATACGCCAGGTGCAGCTGGCGAAGGCGGCGATACGCGGCGCGATCACGATGCTGCAGAGGATCACCGAAACACCGGACGACCTGGTCGCGACGCTGATGCTCTCGGGGGGGTTCGGCAACTACCTGAGCATAGAGGGCGCCGTCAGGATCGGCCTGATCCCGGATCTGCCGCGAGACCGCATAGAGTACGTGGGCAACGCCGCCGGGCTGGGAGCCCAGATGGCGCTGCTCTCTGAGACGGAGCGCGGCCGGGCCGCAAGGATCGCATCGAAGATACGGCACGTCTCGCTGGCCACCCTCCCGGAGTTCCAGGAGGTGTACCTGGAGTCCATGGCGTTTCCGGGGCGGGAGTCGCCCTGACCTTACCTCTTCTCCCTGTGATTGGTGTAGAGCTCGCCGGCAAGGGCCACCAGCCCTTGGCTGGCCTTTCTACCTCCAATGTTGGTGGCCGTGACGATAGCAAGGTCACGGCTCTTGTCTATCCAAACGTGGGCCAGATTCATGCCGTTTGATCCGCCGTGGTAGATCAGAGGCGATGACGCCCACTCTACGCTCATCTCGCCCCATCCGAGCGCGTACCTACCGCGGGACGGCGTGCCCGGAGCCGCGTCCTTCTTCTCAGGCATCGAGACGACCGGGGTGTGGAGCTTCCGCATCGTTTCCGGCTTGACGAGATACGGCGGGCGCCTTCCTTCTCCGGCGTTCCATCCGGCCCAACGGGCGAAATCAAGGATCGACATGTGCGCGATACCAGCCGGGCCAATGACGGGAGGGCCGTCGCCGTTTGGGCCCGCCAGGATGGCCCTCGCCCTGCCGTCGACGACGGAGTGCCCCAGAGGCGCGTCTATCTTGCCGAGGGAAGCCTGAGGGCCGAGCCCGGCCGTTCTCAGCCTGAGCGGGACAAATATGCGCTCCGTGACCAGTTCGTCCCAGGTCCTGCCCGTGGCACGCTCGATCATGGACCCAACCATCGTGTAGCCCATGTTCGAGTACGCGAACTTCGATCCCGGCTCGGACGCCAGAGGAAACCGGCTCCACTCGCGGACCAGCCAGTGTCGCAGTTCGTCCAGGTTCCCATCCTGGAGGATCGCCTGTCCGAGCAGCTTCATGAGTTCCTCGTTATCGCTCGGAATCCCGCTGGTGTGGGAGAGGAGCTGCACGAGCGTCACGCGCCTGAGCCCGGGATCCATATTCTCGACAAGCTCTGGGAAGACGCCGGCGGCTGTTGAGTCCCACTGGAGTTTCCCCTCTTCAACCAGCATGGCCGCAAGGAGGGCGGTCATCGCCTTCGTGTCCGATCCCAGGTGGAAGCGGTCCTCCACAGTCACAGGTATCTTCTCTCCCGCCCTGCGCGTTCCGACGGCGCCGAACGCGACGACCTTCCCTTTGCTCGCGACCGCCGCCGCCACAGCCGGCAGATCGTAGCGTGCCAGGTAGGGGAGGAGTGTGGAGTCAAGAGAGGCTCGATCCCCAAGGGGCCCACAGGCTGAGGAAAGCACCAGCGCAACGACCGCCGCCATGGCTCGCAGGAAGCTTGTCATCTATACATCCTCCGGGAGTGACCGTGTTGCCTTCGCACTCGAACAGGTCATGAATTACGTCAGCCACATCGCCTCTCCTTTGTGAGCGACCGCGTTCTGTCAGGAGGCGGTTCGCGGCAGGGGGCGAACTGATGGGGGTAGTCTCCATGCACGCCAGGACGTTGCGGATGAGTGATAAGAGAAGGGTCTCGTGCATCTGAGAGGGTTTGCAGCGCTCTGCGCGGGGCAGTTCCTTGCGGCGCAGACAGGTTTCATCTTCGCGGCCCTCATCCCGATCGTCGGCGCCGAGTGGGATCTCAGCGCGAGCCAGGCCGGGCTGATCCTGGGCGCCTTCCAGGTCGGGACGCTCGCGGCCTACGTCGCGGTGGGCTTCCTGCTGGACCGGGTCAGCGCCAAGCCTATCATGGTCGGCTCGGCCGTCCTGGCAGGGGTGGGCGACATGGCGTTCGCGGCAGGCGCGCATGACTTCGCCTCGGGCCTCCTGCTGCGGCTGATGGTCGGGCTGTTCGCCGGAGGGCTCTACCTGTCGGCGCTCCGGTACATCGCATCGACGTTCCCTGTCGGCCGGCGTGGCAGCGCGACCGGTATATTCGTCGGCGTGCTGGTACTCGCCCACTCGGTGCCGCTGGTATACATTGGGACACTCGCGCCCCTCTTCGGGTGGCGCCCGGTGGTGGCGGTCGCCGCCGCGGCGGCGCTCGTAGGGGCGCTGGTTCTTGCCACGAAGGTACCCGGGGTGCCGGCCCCTACCCATCACGCCGGCCATCCCGACGCCCCGGCCGGGGCCGGCGGTGAGGCGCACAAGGGATACCTGGCGAGGTATCTGGGAGACGTTCTCAACAACCGCCCGGCCAAGCGTGTAATAGTCGCGTACGCGGCGCACAACTGGGAGTTATTCGGCATGTGGGGCTGGATGAACGCGTTCCTGGTGACCTCGTTGGCCTCGAGGGGAGTGGGGCACGAAGACGCGCTGGCGAGGGGAGGGACGATGGCCGCGGTGGCCATCGGCGTCGGCGGCATCGCCGCGGTGCTCGGCGGCCGGCTGTCCGATCGTATAGGAAGGGCGCGGGCCGCGAGCCTGATTCTGGGGATCAGCTTCCTGTGCTCCGCCTCCTTCGGGTGGCTGTTCGCGGCGCCGCTCGCCCTCGTGGTGGCGGTCGGAGTCCTCTACGGGGGCGCTGCACTCGCGGACTCGCCATCCTACACCGCTAGCCTGATGGACCTGGTGCCCAGCCGCTCGCTGGGGGGAGCGTTCAGCCTCCAGATGCTGCTCGGGTGGAGCGCCGCGATCACCGCCCCGGCAACGTTCGGCGCGGCCCTCGACCTTGCGCGATCCACCGGGCTCGAACCGATGGCGCAGTGGGGAGCGGCATTCGGCCTGCTGGCGCTGGGACCGTTGGTCGGCATCACGGCGCTGCGGAGCCTTCGCGGGGCGCCGCGCGGAGAAGGCGCGGACCGGCGAAGCACGAAGTGAACGAGGAGGTCGCCCTATGAGGGGTGCGAGCGCGGAGCTTCTCGAGCGTCTGGAGCGCGAGGTGCTGGTGCTTGACGGCGCCATGGGCAGCATGCTGATCGCCGCGGGCCTTCCCGCGGGCAGCTGCCCGGAGTCGTGGAACAAGAGCCGCCCAGAGGCCGTGATCGCGGTGCACCGGGCCTACGTCGAGGCCGGCTGCGACATAATCGAGACCAACACCTTCGGTGGGACGCGCCTCAAGTTGGCCTCCCACGGACTCGGTGAGCACGCCCGCGAGTTGAACATCCTGGGCGCGCACCTGGCGAGGTCGGCGTGCCGGCCAGGGGGCTACGTCGCGGGATCGATCGGACCCACCGGGCGCCTACCGGACACCCTCGCCCCGATGGGCGACGTTCCGCCCGAAGAGATGATCGCGAGCTTCGCGGAGCAGGCGCTGGCGCTCGCGGAGGGCGGGGTCGACCTCCTGGCGATAGAGACGATGATGGCTCCAGAGGAGGCGGTGTTGGCCGTTCGGGCCGCGAAGGAGGCCACCGGCCTCCCTGTCATGTGCACGATGTCCTTCCAGTACACAGCGGCAAGGAACACGGACAGGACGCTGTGGGGCACGACCCCTCAGGAGGCGGCGCGCCTCCTCTGCTCCGAGGGCGCAGAGATCGTAGGCTGCAACTGCGGGGACGGAGGTCCGGAGAGGGCGATCGAGATACTTCGCAAGATGCGTGAGGAGACGGAGGCGCCGCTCGCGGCCTACCCGAACGCCGGGACCCCTCGCCTCGTTGGGGATCAGACGGTCTACGATATGCAGCCGGAAGAGATGGCGGCGGTCTATCCCGCGATCGTCGAAGCCGGGGCCCGGATCGTGGGCGCCTGCTGCGGCAGCACCCCTGAGCACATAAGGCAGATCGCCGCCGCGGTGCGGCGCGGAAGGGCTTGATGGCAGAGACGGGGGAAAACCAGCGATGCTAGTAGTCGGCGAGCTCATCAACTCCACGCGCAAGAGGATCCAGCCGCTGCTTGAGGCCCGCGACGGCGCGGCGCTCGTGGACCTCGCGCGCCGCCAGATCGAGGCCGGCGCGGACTCGGTGGCCGTCAACTGCGCCACGCTGATGGAGGACGAGACGGCCTGCCTGCAGTGGGCGATACGCACGATCCAGGATGCCCTGGAGGTCAGGATAACGATAGACAGCTCCAACCCCGCCGCCCTGCAGCGAGGTCTCGAGGTCCACAGGGGGAGGGCGATCCTCGACTCGATCAACCTGGAGAGTCCGCGCTGGTCGGGGCTGCACCCAGCGATCGTCGAGTTCAAGCCCGAGGTGGTGGCCCTCCCGATGGACGATCAGGGGATCCCTCCTACCGCCGAGGGCCGGCTGGAGCTGGTCTCCCGCCTGGTAGACGGTCTCACCGCGGCGGGAGTGGAGCCCCACGAGATCTACGTGGACCCGCTCGTCTTCCCGGTGGCGACCGACAGCTCTCACGCGGAGCTCTTCCTCGAGACCCTGGGGATGGTCAGGAGCCGCTTCCCGTCGGTGCGCACGATCTGCGGGCTCAGCAACGTGTCTTTCGGGCTGCCCCACCGCGCCCTGATCAACCAGACCTTCCTGGTCCTGTGCATGGCACGGGGCATAGACGGCTTCATACTCGACCCGCTCGATCGGCGCTTGATGGCCAACCTCGTGGCCGCGGAGATGCTGCTCGGCAGGGACGAGTTCTGCCAGCGCTACATCCGCGCGGCGCGCGCCGGTAAGATGGAGTTCCGCGAGTCCGGGACCGGGTAGTGGATTCGCGGCCGGGCTCCCTGATCGCGGTCGAAGGCCTGACCAAGAGCTACGACGGGAAGCCCGCGGTGCGGGGCGTATCCTTCGATGTGCGCCCGGGCGAGAGCTTCGGCCTCCTTGGCCCGAACGGCGCGGGCAAGACCACGACCATCGGCATGCTGGCCTGCCTGCTCGAGCCGACGGGCGGCGATGCGGTAGTGGCGGGCCACAGCATACGCGCCGACCCGATGGCCGTCCGCAGGGCGATAGGCGTCGTGCCCCAGGAGATCGCCCTCTACCCCACGCTGACCGCGCGCGAGAACCTCGACTTCTGGGCCCGGATGTACGAGGTGCCGGGCACGGAGGCGGCCGGCCGGATCGAGGAGGTCCTCGAGATCGTCGGCCTCAGGGAGAGGGCCGGCGAGCGCGTGGACACCTACTCGGGGGGGATGAAGCGGCGCGTCAACATCGCGGTGGGCCTGCTCCACCGGCCCCGCCTGCTGATGCTCGACGAGCCCACCGTGGGCGTCGACCCGCAGTCCCGCACCAACATCCTGGAGACGGTCCGGAGGTTGAACCGCGACGGGCTAACCCTCCTCTACACGAGCCACTACATGGAGGAGGTCGAGTTTCTCTGCGACCGCGTCGCGATCATGGATCTCGGCAGGATCATCGCGATGGGCACCCACAAGGAGCTGCGGCTCCAGGTCGGCGAGCGCGACCTGATCGCCATCACGACCCACGCCGCGCACCTCTCGGGCGGCCTTCAAGAGACCCTGCGCTCCCTGCCCGGCGTGGACGACCTCAGGGTGGGCGAGGATAGGGTGGAGGTCCTGACGACCACCGGCCGCGCTCTGCTGCCGCAGATCGTGGCGAGGTTCGTGGCAGCCGACGCCCCGATACTGGCCATAGAGGTCCGGGAGCCGAACCTGGAGAGCCTGTTCCTGCACCTCACGGGAAAGGCGCTGCGCGACTAGCCCGGGGGGTTCGATGGCCGCCCACAAGGCTCTGGCGATAGCCTTCAAGGACCTGCGCATCCGGGCCCGGGACCGCCGCTCGGCGGTGATCCTGCTCGTCATGCCGTTGGCGCTCATATTCATCCTCGGGCTGGTGTTCACACCGCTGTGGGAGGGCACGGCCGAGATCCTCAGCATCCCCATCGTCGTGGTGGACCGCGACCGGGGCGAGATCGCCCGGCTCCTGGTGGACGACGTGCTGGCCTCCGGGGAGATCGGGCCCAGGATGCGTGTCGAGCGCCGCGATCACGAGGGCACGGCCCGCGCAATGGTGATGCGCGGGCAGAAGGCGGCGGCGGTCGTCATACCGGAGGGCTTCTCCCAGGCGGTGATGGCAGGCCGGCCGACCCGCCTGCTGATCTACACCGATCCTGCGCAGTCGATCCGGGCGGCGATCGTACAGAGCGTCGTCAACCGCTTCGCCGCCGAGGTCGTCAAGCGCCAGGTGGCGATCACCGTCGCCGCCGAGACGCTGATCGTCGAGCGGGTGATGACGCCGGCGGCGGTCCTCTCGGCGATTCCGGGCTGGATGGACGACCTGGAGGCGTTCGTCGGGCGGCAGGCCGTGGCGATCGCGGAGGAGCGAGAGGGCGGCATCCGGTTCCCGGCGGCGATCGACTACTACGCGGTCGGGATGGGCGTCATGTACATCCTGTTCGGCGTCAGCCTGGCGAGCGGCAGCATACTGGTGGAGCGCCGCGAGGGGACCCTGGCCCGCCTGCGCACGACCCCAACGCACGCGGGCGACATCGTGGCCGGCAAGCTGCTCGCCACCTTCCTGACTGGTCTTGTCCAGTTCGGGCTGCTCGTGGTCTTCACCGGCCTGTTCTATGGAGTCAAGTGGGGCTCGCCTTTCTTGCTGTTGACCATGGTGACCGCGACGGCGCTCGCGGCCGCCGGCCTTGGAACGTTCCTCTCGGCGATGGCGCGGTCGCCCGAGGCGGTAGAGGCGATGGCGCCGGCCATTATCCTGCCGATGTCGTTCCTGGGCGGCTCTCTGTACCCCATCTACTTCATGCCGCCCTGGCTCGAGGCGGCGAGCCGCCTGACGTTCAACCGATGGGCGCTCGACGGCTTCCTCGCGGTCATGGAGGAAGGCGCCACCGCGGCATCGATAGCGCGCCCCGCCGCGGTGCTCCTCGCGATGGCGGCCGTGTTCCTCGGCATCGGGGTCAGGAGGCTGTGGGGGAAGTGGTAGCCGGGCTGGGCAAGGCCGCGGCGATAGCCGTGCTCTCGCTCCGTGTCGTGGCGAGGGACCGGGGCGCCCTGCTGTGGCGGATCGCGATGCCTCTGATCATGACGGTGCTGTTCGGCAGCGTCTACGGAGGGGCCGCCCAGTCCGCGCGCCTGCCCGTGGCCGTGGCCGACCAGGACCGCAGCGACTACTCCAGGCTCTTCGCCGAGCGCCTCTCCATCGAGCGGTCGGTGAGGGTGGTGGAGGCGACGGCCGCCGAGGCCGCCGCGATGCTCGATGCCGGCCGGGTGGCGGTCGCCGTCGTAGTCCCGAAGGGGTTCGCCGACAGGATCAACGCGGGCAAGAACTCCGACGTCAGCGTGCGCTACGACGAGCGCAGAGGCGTCCCGACGCTCGTGTTGGAGGTCGTCCGCGAGGTGGTCATGCGGCTCTCGGTCGACGCCCTCGCCGGCGAGTTCACCGCCGCGGTGGCGGTCAGGCACACCCAGAACCCCTCGCTGGCGCCCGCGATCCGCAGGCGCGCGACGGAGCGCGCGGACACGAGGTGGTCTCCAACGCCCCCGGTCACCGTGGCCGTGGAGGCCGCCACGGCGTTCGCGCCCGAGCGCAGGCCGCGGCTGCCGTCGGGCATGGAGCAGACCTCGCCCGGATTCACGGTGATGTTCGTGATGATGGCGGCCGCGATGAGCGCGGGCGCGCTGGTGGTCGAGCGCCGGAACGGCACGCTCGCCCGCCTGCTGACCACGCCCACGCACCGCGCCTCGATCCTCGCGGGCAAGATAGCCGGGATCTACGCCCAGGGGGTCGTGCAGATCGCCATCCTGATCGGCGTCGGCCAGACGCTGCTCGGTGTCAACTGGGGGCAGTCGCCCGCCGCGCTCGCCGCCGTGGCCGCCGCCTACCTCTTCGCCGCGACCGGGCTCGGGATAATGCTGGGCGCGGTCGTCCGCACAGAGGCGCAGGCCTCAACGCTCTTCCCCGTGGTCGTGATCATCCCCTCGATGCTCGGCGGGGCCTGGTGGCCGGTGGAGATAATGCCGTCGTACATGCAGGCCCTGGCCCGAGCGGTGCCGCAGGGATGGGCTATGGCGGGCTTCGTCAACATCATCACGCGGGGGTTCGGCCTCGCCGAGGCGGCACCGCAGGTTCTGGCCCTGGCAGGGTTCGGGACGGCCTTCTTCGTCGTTGGGGTGGCTCTCTTCAGGTTCGAGTAGGTGAGGATCGCGCGCGGCCGATCCGCCGGGCGCAGGTGCAGCGGCAGGCCGGGTTGAACTCGTCAGACGAATAGCTCTTCGGACCGACCAGCCGCGCCCGGGAGGCCTGGCGCCCACCCGGGCAGCACGGAGGGTTGCGCATGCACTACCCTTGGTGGTACGTCCATCTGCTCACCTCGCCCATGCTGATCGCCGCGGTCGCGGTAGTCCACGTGCTGATAGCGCACTACGCCGTCGGCGGCGGTCTGTTCCTGGCGCTGGAGACCCGCTACGCCTACCGCACGGGCAACAAGGCCTATCTCGGCTACCTGCGCCAGCACGCCTGGTTCTTCATCCTGTTCACCATGGTCTTCGGCGCGCTGACCGGGGTGGGGATCTGGTGGACGATAGGGCTGTCGTCGCCCCTGGCCACCCAGACCCTTATCGGGATCTTCGTCTTCGGCTGGGCGATGGAGTACGTCTTCTTCATCATCGAGATCATCTCGGCGTTCATCTTCTTCTACTACTGGGGACGCCCCAACCCGAGGAGCCACCAGGCGATGGCCTGGATCTATGCCTTCTCCGCCTGGATGAGCCTCGTGCTGATCGCCGGCATCACGGCGTTCATGCTCAACCCCGGGGGGTGGCTCGACAACCGCAGCTTCTGGGTGGGCTTCTTCAACCCGCAGTTCCTGCCGCAGACGGTCTCGCGAACCGGAGGCGCGTTCCTGCTGGCGTCGCTCTACGTCTTCCTCCACGCCTCGATCAAGGCGCGCGACGAAGCGCTGCGCCACCTCGTTGTCCGAAGGGCGGCCCGGCTCGCAATGGTGGGCGCCGCGCTGGTCGTGGTCGGAGGTGCGGGCTGGTTTGCCTTCCTGCCCGAGTCGGCACGGGCCGCGCTCGAGTCGGCGGCATCGCTCAACGTCATGGGGGCGCTGCTCCTGGCGCTGACCGGCATCGTCTTCGCGATGCTCTACCTTGTGCCCTTCCGAAACCCGGGTTGGGTGTCGCCGGGGTTCGCGATCCTCTTCCTGGTCTGCGGGACCGCCGCGTTCGCGACGGGCGAGTTCATCAGGGAGGCGGTGCGCAAGCCCTACATCGTCTACAACGTGGTCACGAGCAGCCAGATGCTGCCGTCCCAGATCCCGGGGCTCAAGCAGACGGGCTACCTGAATGGCGGCGTGTGGACCAGGGCGTTCGTCGTCTCGAACTACCCGCAGGTGATGAGCGAGGGCAGGGTCGATACCAAGAGGCTTCCGGATCTTCCGGAGGCCGATCAGGTCAGGCTGGGGCAGGTGATCTTCCAGTACCACTGCAACAACTGCCACAGCGCCGGGAGGGGCTACTCGGCGGTGGGCCCCCTGATGCGGGGATGGAACCAGGCGACGATCCAGGGCATAGTCGAGAACCTGGAGGCGGTCAACTTCTTCATGCCGCCCTTCGCCGGGACCTCCGAGGAGGCGGCCATCCTGTCGAAGTACCTGGAGACGATCGCTCTGCCCCGTCCGGCCGGGATGAGGACCAGCGGGGCTCGTTAGGGCCTGCGAGGAGGCGGCAATGGATCCTGCACAGCTCATCGGACCCCAGAGCCAGCTGGGCTATCCCGCGCCCTACTGGTTCATGGCGACCTTCAAGGTGTTGGGGTTCACGCTCCACATGGTGCCGATGCACCTGTGGCTCGCGGGAACCGCGGTGGCGATGATCCTGCGCGTGCGGGGCGGCGAAGAGGCCGGGCTCTACTCGCACCGCCTGATGAACCAGATGCCGATAGTCATCGCGCTGGGCATCAACTTCGGGATCGTCCCGCTCCTCTTCATCCAGACCGCCTACTATCAGGTGTTCTTCCCGGCCACCATCCTGATGGCCTGGCCTTGGTTCAGCATCTTCGTGATGACGATGCTGGCCTACTTCGGCATCTACATGTACGCCGTGGGGCTGCGGACGAGCAGGCTCACAGGGCCTGTGCGCCTCGGGGGCTGGGCGGCCGCCTTGCTCTTCGTCATGGTCAGCTTCGTCTTCGCGAACGGGTTCAGCCTGATGACCAACATCGGCGCATGGCCGGGGATCTGGCAGCGGAGCAGCGTGGCGGGCGCGCCGCTCGGGCTCGGCCTGAACACAGGAGACCCGACGCTCCTTCCCAGATGGCTGATGCTGCTCGGGCTGGCGCTGACGACGGTCGCGGTCTACGCGGTGGTGGATGCGGGACTGCTGGCGCACCGCGCGCCCGGCGCCTACCGGCGCTGGGCATCCCGCTTCGCGCCCGGCCTCTACACCCTGGGGGCCGTCTGGTTCGCCGCCGCCGGCACCTGGTACGTCTTCGGGACCTGGGTTCCCGAGGCCCGGGCGGCGATGTTCAGCGGTCCGGCCGCGATACTGACCGCGCTGACCGCGCTCGCCCCGGGACTGCCCTGGCTGCTCCTGGTGTTCCTGCGCCGGAGGCTGACCGCATCGGGCGCGGTGGTGGTTGCCGCGGCGCAGGTGGGCGTCCTGGCGCTCAACGCGATGAGCCGGCAGGTGCTGCAGAACGTGGAGCTGCGCCGGTTCGCCGACATCACCGCGCAGCCGGTGAACCTGCAGCTGAGCCCGCTGGTGGTCTTCTTGGCTCTGTTCATAGCGGGGCTGGGCGTTATCGGCTGGATGGTGGGGAAGGCGCTCGAGGCCAGGCGGCAGGTCGCGGGTTCGTGACGCGGGATTCGCACAAGCACTCCATCCTGACCAGGGGAGGCAGAACGACATGGGGAAGAGCGTGCAGGCAGTGGCCCTTGTTCTCGCCGCAATCCTGACGTTCGGACCGGGGCTGTCGGCGGCGCCGAAGCTCGCAGTCAAGGGAGACGCGAAGGCCTGGGCTGAGATCTCGGCCGCTTTGGGCAAGCTCACCAAGCTCAAGTCCTATCGCGCCAAGGTGGTGGCGGCCGGACCCTCAGGGCCGATGGTCACCCAGATGGACTTCGTGAACCCGGGCAACTTCCACAGCAAGACGACGGTAGGCGGGAGTACCGTAGAGGTCGTCCAGGTCGGGCCCGCAGTCCGCGTGAGGTCGGGCGGGGGGAACTGGATCTGCAGCGCGCAGCCCCAGGACCCTCCGAACATGGACCCCGAGAAGATGTGGGGCGAGGTGACCGCCTCCCGAGGGGCCGAGGCTACCATCGCCGGGGTTCGAACCAAGTCCTACACCTTCGCGTGGAAGAACGAGATAATGACCACGAAGACACGGCTGTTCGTGGCGGTCGCGGACGTCCTGCCCAGGCGCGCGGAGGTCCTGAATGAAGACGGCTCGGTTGTGATGACGACGGACTACTACGACTTCGACGCGAACATCAAGATCACGCTGCCACCGTGCAAATAGGACCGCGCCGGTGACCTAGCCCGCGGCGGCCGGAGGAGGGGCGTGCTCGGCGATCACCCTCTCCACCAGCTCTATCGGGACATCGCTGCGGACCTCCCCGCGCCCGATCTCCACCGGAAGCACGAAGCGGAGGCTGGCGCCCTGCCGCTTCTTGTCGCGCCAGAGCGAGTCCACCAGCCGTCCGGTTGAGACCCCGGAGAAGTCGGTGGGGAGGCCGAGCCGCCGCAGGAGCTCGGTCTGCCTGGCCTCCAGCGATCGGGGGGCGACCCCTAGTGCCACGGCGACCCGGGCGGCCAGGGTCATCCCTATCGCCACGGCCTCGCCGTGGGTATATCGGTGGAAGCCCGTGGAGGCCTCGATCGCGTGGCCGAAGGTGTGGCCGTAGTTGAGCAGCATGCGGCGTCCCGCGCCGTACTCGTCCTCCTCGACGAAGCGAGCCTTGATTCGGAGGCAGGAGGCCACGAGCTCCCCCAGGAATCCTCCGCCCTCGTCGAGCAGATCAGCGGCCCGGGCCTCGAGGGAGGCGAAGAGATCGGCGTCCGCGATCACACCGTACTTGACCGACTCCGCCAGGCCGGCGCGCACCGACCGCGCGCTGCCCCCCCTCGCGGCCGAGACGTCGACGACCACCAGCCGCGGATGGTTGAGGAAGCCGATCAGGTTCTTGGCCCTGAAGTGGTTGAGCGCCGCCTTGCCTCCGACGCAGCTGTCGAGCTGTGCGACCAGGGTGGTCGGGACGCTGACCAGCGGTATGCCGCGCATGTAGGTGCCCGCGACGAAGCCCCCCACATCGAGCACCTCCTCGCCGCCGACCGCGACCAGGCATCCCGTCCGGTCTATCTGCTCGCGCACGAGCCGTCCGTAGAGCCTGCCGACGCTCTCCCACGTCTTGACGCTCTCCCCCGCGGGGATCTCGATCAGCACCGGGTCGATCCCCGCACTCTGGAGGGAGTCGCAAATCTGATCGCCGTGGCGGCGGGCCGGCGCCGGAGAGGCGAGAACGGCGGCCCGCCCTGACAGGTCGGCGCCTCTCGCGTAGTGACCCAGTAGCCCCAGCACTCCGGTCCCGACGATCGCATGGTAGGGCTGGGTGCTGGCCGGCCTGATCTCGACCAGTGAGATCGGCTCCCTCTCGGCCAGGAAGCCGAGGATCTTGCGCACGACTCCTTCGACATCGTCGTTGGACACGTCCACCACGAGGTCGGCCGACATGTACTTCGGGCCGCGACGGGCCCACAACCGCTCGATGTTCTCCGCGACCTTGCCCCGCAGCAGCGGCCACTGGTCGGCCCGGCCTACGCGGCCGGCGATCGCCTCCGGAGAGGCGACGAGCGCGATCAGCCATCCCCACTCCCTCAGGGCCTGGAGGTTACTCTCCCGCTCCACCACGCCTCCCCCGGTGGCGACGACGCCCGGGGAGCGCGTGACCTCGGCGATCAGGGCCTCCTCGATGCCCCGGAAGTGGGCCTCGCCGTGCTTCTCGAAGATTGCGGAGATCGCCGAGTCCTCGCGGCTCTCGATCGTCTCGTCGGTGTCTACGAACGGCAGGCTCAGGGCGAGCGCAAGCTGCCGTCCGACGGCGCTCTTCCCCGTGGCCGGCATGCCTATCAGCGCGATGTTCCTCACGATGGGACTCCTCCCAAGCCGGGCTCCCTTGCTCAGCCCGCGCCTGCCGCGTACCGCCGCCCCGTCAGATTCTACCGAGAGCCCCTGACACCTCTTGAGGGATTCTACGCGGCTCCGCGTACTTCGCGGCCCTTCCGGGCGAGGACTACCGCCTCAATCGGATGGGACGTCTCTCCGGGGGACGCCCGTGTAGGTGTAGCCGGCCTCGGGCGGGAGCGGTCCCTTGATGCGGCCTCCCTGCCGGCTCTGCTCCCAGGCGTGGGCCAGGATTCCCGCGGCCCGGGAGAGGACGAAGAGGCCGCGGCCGAGCGCCGGCGGGAACCCGAGCTCGGAGAAGACCACCGCGGTGACGCCGTCTATGTTCATCGGGACGCGAGTGCCCTTGCGCCTCTCGATGGCTGCCTCGACGGCACGCCCGATGCGCGAGAACCGGCCGCCGACCGTTCCACGCTCCTGTGCCCCGGCGACCAGCTCCAGCAGGCGCACGGCCCTGGGGTCGGTGCGGTGGAACCTGTGGCCGAAACCCGGTACGAATGCGCCCGGACCGAGGCGGTCCAGCGCCTCCTCGACCGCGCCGGCGAGGACCTGGTCGCCCTCGGGTTGCCGCTCCCCATCCCGGAGGCGCTCGTCCAGGGACGCCGCGATCGCCGCGTAGAGCTCCATCGCCTGCTGCCCCGCGCCGCCGTGGATGTCGCCCAGGGCGTTCACGCCCGAGGCCACGGCGTTGTTGAGGGGGAGCCCGCAGGTTACCGACATCCGGGCTATCGCGATGGAGGGTGCCTGCGGCCCGTGGTCCACCGAGCCGACCAGCGCGGCCTCCAGCAGCGCGGCCTGGTCTGGCGAGGGAAGCTCCCCTCGAAGCAGCAGCCATATCATCGCCGGGAAGCTGACCGAGCCGATGAGCTGCTCGATCGGATAGCCCCTGACGGCGATCTGGCCCGGCGAGATGTCTATGATCGCCGTCTGCCACCACGCCCGGGATGGGTCGGTTGGCCGATCCGTCATATCGCTCCCTCCGCGCGCAGCGCCGCGATCTCGTCGTCGGGGTAGCCGAGGTCCCTCAGCACCTGGTCGGTGTGCTCTCCCAACCGTGGGGGCGGGCTATTGGCGTCGGGCCGCCGTCCCGCCAGGGTGAAGCCGGCGGTTGCGACCGCGACCCCGCGCCCTGCCCCGGGCACATCGTCGAACCGCTGCACCAGCGCCCGCCCCGCCACCTGTGGGTGGGCAAGGATCTCAGGCACCGAGAGCACCCGGCCCGCCGGCACCCCGGCCTGGTTCAGCAGCGGCTCCCATTCGGCGGCCGTGCGGGCGGCCAGGGCGGCCTCTATCTCCGCGTTCAGCGCGGCCCGGTGGCGCAGGCGGTCGCCTCGCGTCGCGAACCTCGGGTCCTCAGGCAGTCCTGGGCGGCCTACCGTGACGCAGAGCGCCTCGAACTGCTCCTGCTTGTTGGCGGCGATGTTCAGCAGGCCGTCGTGGGTATCGAACGTGCCCGATGGGCTTGCCGTGAAGTTGTCGTTGCCCATGGGCCGCGGGGTCTCGCCTCCGATCAGGTAGTTGGACAGGACCCATCCCATCGAGACCAGCGTCGCCTCGAGCATCGAGACGTCGATGAACGCGCCACTGCCGGTCTGCCGGCGCCCCGCCAGCGCCGAGGTGATCGCGAAAGCCGCGGTCAGCCCTCCGATCGTGTCGCAGATCGGGAATCCCGCCCGAAGCGGCCCGGTCTCCTCGCTGCCCGTGAGGCACATCGCTCCCGATAGCCCCTGGATGATCTGGTCGTAGGCGGGGTTGTCCCGCAGCGGGCCGTCGCTGCCGAATCCCGAGATCGCGCAGTAGACCAGGCCGGGGTTTATGCGGGAGAGATCGTCGTAGCCTGCGCCGAGGCGCGCCATTACCCCGGGTCGGAAGTTCTCCACGAGCACGTCCGCGGTCGCCACGAGCCGCTCGAACACGGCGCGGCCCCGTGCCTTCTTGAGGTCTAGCGTGACCGACCGCTTGCCGGCGTTCTGGGCCATGAACGACGCGCCCATCAGCCGCTCGTTCAGCGCCTGGTCCGCCCCGAGCTGCCGGGCCAGGTCTCCGCTCGCGGGGACCTCCACCTTGATGACCTCGGCTCCCACCAGCGCGAGCTGGAAGGAGCAGAACGGGCCTGCCAACACGTTGGTGAGATCGAGGACCCTAGTGCCCTCAAGCGGGCGCTGCACGGGTGAAGACCCTTTCGTCGAACGGCTTACGGTCACCGCCGAGGGCGCCGGTCATCTCCGCGGCCGACCGCAGCAGCGCCTCCGACATCTTCCTGACCGCGGCGGGCCGGAACCTGTACAGCGGGCCCGACAGCGACAACGCCCCCGCGAGCTCCTGGGGCACGCGGAAGACCGGGCAGGCGATAGCCGCGGTCTCAGGGCTGCGCTCGCCGTAGGAGACGGCGATCAGGTCGCGGCGGACGGCCGCAAAGGGCGCTCCCCCGGCGCCATCAAACGCCAGCAGCACCATGCCCGCGGCACCGCGATCGAGCGGGAGGTGATCCCCCTCGCGCACGTGGTCGCGGATCGGTGCCGGGGAGTCCACGCGGTGGAGGCAGACGCGTACCGTGCCCTGTCGGATGTAGAACGAGGCGCTCTCTCCGCTCTCGTTGGCGAGGCGGCGCAGGACCGGCACGATGAGGTCGCCCAGGTGAAACGCGCGCTGGTAGAGGCTGCCGAGCCGCATGGGCGTCGAGCCCAGCCGGTACCTGCCGTCGGAGACCCGCCACAGGTACCCGAACCTCTCCAAAGATGCGCACAGGCGCAGGATGGTGCTCTTGTACATCTTCGTGCGATCGGCTATCTCGGCCAGGGTAAGGCCGTCGTCGCCCTCGCGGAACGCATCGAGGATGGCAAGCGCGCGCTCCACCGCCGCTACGCCGTTCGCCTTCATCGCCCCTGTCGAGCCCTCAGCCCGTAGTGATGAGCCACGCCGTTACCACCGGTAGATGTCGTTGATGTCCCAGTGGCCCGCGGTCGGGACCGGATCGTTCACCATCGGCACGTCTATGACCGTGGGCCTCCCGCTCCGAAGCCCGGCGGTAAGCGCCGGGGCCAGGTCGTCGGCCCGCTCTATCCGCACACCCTCCGCCCCGTAGGCG